>NZ_CM001514.1:505430-837926 GCF_000263715.2 Pseudomonas synxantha BG33R | reverse complement strand
TGATATCGAAGTAACCATGAGCGATTCGGTTGCGCATCGCTCGCATATTGCGCCAAGGAATATGTGAATGGCGTGCCGCGAAGTCCGGATGCTGATCCATGATTTTCGTCGACGCTTCACCAATGATGATCAGGCTCATGACCACAGCTTGTTGTGTTCGCCGGTCCGCCAAAAACGCTTCTTTGCTCAAGCCCTCTAAAAAGTGATAGCGTCAGTGGCAGCTTGCCTTATGTGCTCCAGATAATCCCCTAAGCGATTTTCTGTCATACAGGACGGGCCTCAGCCAACACCTTGGCGCGAAATTTCAAAGGCAAGTCGCCAGGCGTCAACAGGTCGACATTGACGCCTAACAAGTCCTCAAGCTCGACCTGCAACCCGCCAAGATCAAAAAGAGTTGTCCCCGGTGGCGCATCAACCAACAAATCAAGATCACTGCCTTCTTGGTCGGTACCCGTTAATACAGACCCAAATACTCTCGGGTTTGATATTTGGAAATGTCCTATCACTTCTCTGACAGCTGCTCGTTGTAGATCAAGTGCAGTTGAAGGTTTCACGACTCACCTCGGTGGTGTGCATTAGAAGCTCAGTCTAGCAGCGCTTACTGTGTGTAGACACGCTCCGCTCATCACATGTGTGTCTTCGTTCCGTCACATTCCATTGCTACCGTCCTGCGAAATATCTTGCAACATCTCGCCAAGGACTCCCCCCGCAATGAGTGACGAGCACAACGACCGCCCTGCCCCCAACTCTGCCCCCAACACGCCGGTCGACACCAGCCGTCGGCGCTTCCTCGGCGGTGCGGCGGTGTTGGGGGTAGGCGCGACCTTGAGTGCCTGCGGCCATACCAGCGAAGCACCGAGCACACCGGTAGCCCGGCCGCTCACACCCCAGGAGCTGGACAAGGCCTTGAGCGACCAGGTTAAAACCGTGGTGGTGATCTACGCCGAGAACCGCAGCTTCAACAACCTGTTTGCCGATTTCCCCGGGCTTGAAAAACCACTGTCAGCGTTATCTGCCACTGACACCCGGCAGCGCGACCGCGACGGTAGTGTGCTGGCCAGCCTGCCGCCCACATGGGGCGGTGTGTTGCAAGTCGGCCCGCAAACGGTGGACGGAGTGACCTACCCCAGCGGTGTGCAATTCCAGGAAAACCTGCCCAACGCACCGTTTGCCCTCAAGGGCCCGAACGCCGAAGACCTGCCATTGAGCTTGGTGACCCGCGACCTGTGGCACGTGTTCTATCAAAACCAGATGCAGATCAACGGTGGCAAGAACGACGGTTTTGTCGCCTGGGGCGATGCCGGGGGCCTGGTGATGGGCCATTACGCCCAAAGTCGTTATTCCCTGCGCCTGTGGGACGTGGCCAGGGAGTTTGTGCTCTGCGATAACTTTTTCCAGGGCGCATTTGGCGGCTCGTTTCTTAACCACCACTACCTGATCAGCGCCACGGCGCCGGTTTATCCCAATGCCGCGCAGTCGGTGGCCAAGGCGCAGATCGCCACGCTGCAAAGCGATGACCCCACCGACACGCGCCTCAAGCCGCTGGACGCGTCCCCGGCCAGCGCCATGACCGGCCCGCCGCAGTTCGGCCCCAGCGCACTGACCCCGGACGGTTACGCCGTAAACACCCTGGCCCCGCCGTATTGGCCCACCTGGATTCGTGATCCGCAAAACCCGGATTATTCAAAGCCTGACCTGCCCAACGTACTGGTGCCGCAAACCCACGAGCACATTGGCGACAAGCTCTCGAAAAAGAACGTCGACTGGGCCTGGTACGCCGGCGCGTGGCAAGCCACTTTGGAGCAGTTCAAGGACTCAGGCGGTATCCCCAAGATTCCAAACTTCCAGTACCACCACCAGCCGTTCAACTACTTCAAGCAGCAAGGTCCGCAAAACCGTGCGGAACGTGATAAACGCCTGCGCGACGGCGGCTTGGGGGATGAATCAAGCACGAACAAGTTCTTCGCCGATGCCCAGGCCGGCAAGCTGCCGGCCGTTAGTTTCTACAAACCCCAAGGCAACCTGAACATGCACGCCGGTTATGCCGATATCGCCTCGGGTGACCGCCATATCGCCCGCGCCTTGAAGGTGCTGCAAGAAAGCCCGCAGTGGAAAAACATGGTAGTGGTGGTCACCGTCGATGAAAACGGTGGCTGGTGGGACCATGTGGCGCCGCCCAAGGGTGACCGCTGGGGCCCGGGCACGCGGGTGCCGGCCCTGGTGGTGTCGCCGTTTGCGCGCAAAGGCACGGTTGACCACACGGTGTACGACACTGCATCGATCCTGCGTTTGATCACCCGGGTGTTCCAATTGGAGACTCTGGACGGCCTCAAGCAGCGTGACGACGCGATGATCGCCCGCGGCCAGAAGCCCATGGGCGACCTGACCAACGCTTTGCAATTTCACCCGTAGAGGCTTATCCAATAACGACATGCCAGGCGATTTAACACGCGATTTTCCCGGTCAGCCGCTACTGTGTGCAGGTGGGCTTTTATCCCGCGCAGACGGGCGTCGCTGACAAGGAACCAACTATGTTTAAAACGACCAGGCTGTCCTTCACCCTCGCCGCACTGCTGGTGAGTGCGGTCGTACAGGCCGACATCGAGGTGCCTCTGGGCAGTACGCAGCGCGTCACCCAGTTATTCGCATTTCCCAATAACTGCAACGTTATCTGCTTTCGGCCATGGACACTGGAGCAGACCGCTGAGCACTACTTGAACCAGAGCCTGCAGCGTGACGGCTACAGCCGCGCCAGGGTCAGTGTGAAAACTCACGATGGCCAGGTCTGGGCGAATTTCAGCGGCGTACCGGACACCTACGGCCAATCCTTGACCACCTTGCTCAATACCGCCGACCTCGCTTATCAGGGTGCCAGCCGGCTCAACAGCGATGGCAAGTGGGCTTATAACTGGTACCTGTTCCTACCGCTGGGCATGGCCCTGGAGAACCGCAAGAGCATCGAACTGCTGCACTTTCCTCCGGACTACTCGCTCACCCAGGCCCAGGACTACCTGGAGTCGGCCACCACTGACCGCTGGGCGGCCTTGCTTACCGACAACGGCATCCCGGCCAGCGAGACACCGGCTTACCAGACCATCATCGATATCGCGCCCATCGCCGCACCGTCCAATGCAGGCAAGGCTCTTGAGAACGTCTACAGCTACTTCACCGACTATCAGACCCGCATGGTCAAGGAACTGAGCCTGCACGCCAACGGCTCGCTGCCGATGGTGGCGTTCGGCGCGCCGGTGCGCAGTTGGGTCAAGCAACAATACGGTCAGAGCGTAGGCGTGCTGGAGCTGACCCAGATCAGCCCGACACCAGGCACGAGCGTGTCAGTGCTGGGCGCCAACCACCCCAGCTACATCTGGTACGCGGCGGATCCGGCAAGCTATGACGGCGATGAACAAAAGGCCGACGAGGCCGGATTGAAAGTAATGGGGCAGGATTTAAGCGCGGCCTGCTGGCAAGCGGGCATGGGCCAGAAACCCGCCAGCGATGCGAATGTGTTGCTCAAAGCCTGCTTGAATACCTGGCAGGTCACACGCAAGGAGCAGACCTGTGAGCTGTTCTTTACCTCGGTGCGCAACCTGACCCCGGAGCAGGCCAATACCAAGTGCGCCACACCAATTATCAAGGCGCAATTGAAGCAGCTGAAAAACGCCGCACCGCCCCCCACCGTTACCTCTCCCGCGCTTTAACGCGAACCCGCGGTTTCTACTGTCAGATCTGACAGTAGAAACCGGCTTCAACTTCGGCGAGTCTTGGCTTGCGCCCACTTGCTGCAAGACTGGCAGTCAGAACACCCCAGATCCATGCAGCCCAATTCAGGAGAGTGATGAAGACTCAAGCCATGGATAAGGCTAAAACGGCAGTGAATGACTGCCTCTACCCCTTTGAGACGCTGCAGGTGGAACAGGGTTACCCCTCGACCGCACAATTCAAGGTCGTGCGATACCCTAATGGCAAGCGGGGTGGCATCAAGGCTCGCATCGACTTTGACAGTCGAGTACGCATCGCTCTGGTTTCAGGCTACGCAGTCAGCGAGCGCCGGGCGCATACGCTGCAACTGTCGCCGCGTATTCACTTGTACGATAGGTGGTTCTGCGGCCTGATACGGCACTCCTGCAAGCCGAACGTGCTCCTGGACACCACGTACATGGAACTATGGACCCTGAACACCATTACCGCAGGCAGCCTGCTGACCCTGGATTACGCCATTACTGAAGACGCGCTTTACCGGCAGTTCGCTTGCCATTGCGGCGAGCTGAACTGCCGGGGCTGGATCACCGGCAGCAAAGAGCCGTTGAACGCCCAGGGCCTGGCCTGGTGGCGTGAAAACAAACGGCCCTAGGCTTCGCCCAACGGACGCAGGCGGTATTGCGGCGGCAGTTGCTCGAAGCCACTGATGGTGGTGTTCAAGCTCTTCCAGCGACCGTCCTTGATGCCGTAGATGCAGCCATGGATCGACAGGCTCTGCCCACGATGCCAGGCATTTTGCACAATGCTGGTGTGACCGACATTGGCCACCTGCTGGATCACATTGAGTTCACACATGCGGTCAACGCGTTCTTCTTCAGTTGGCAGTTGAGCCAGCAGTTCGCGGTTCTCGTAGTAGAGATCACGAATAGTGCGCAGCCAGCCGTCGATCAGGCCGAACTGGCGGTCCTGCATCGACGCACGCACGCCGCCGCAACCATAGTGCCCCGTGACGAGGATGTGTTTGACCTTGAGCACGTCCACCGCGTACTGAATCACCGACAGGCAATTAAGGTCGGTGTGCAGCACCACGTTAGCCACGTTGCGGTGCACGAACAGATCACCGGGCAACATGCCGACGATCTCATTGGCCGGCACCCGCGCGTCGGAGCAACCGATCCAAAGGTATTCCGGGGTTTGCTGGCGGGCGAGCTTGGCGAAGAATTCGGGATCTTCCTGTTTGATCGCATCCGCCCAGCGTTCGTTGTTATCAAGCAGGTCTTGTAGTTCGTTCATCAGGGAAAGCCTCAGGAATGATGCGCAGTTTTGTGACTGACAACCCCTCGTCCGGGTCACGCCGAGTGTTAATTAGCTTGAATCTTTAGGACGCAGCGCCTGTCCACACACTATAAGCCCCACAGTATGAGGATTGGCCATGACTGAATCACGACGTCCCTACGGCGCAACCCAGCCGGAACCGATCGACGACAACGAAGACCGCATGGGTTCGATGCGCGAGCTGGATTTTGACGAAGAGGACCAGACAGCGGAAATCGGCGATGAAATCCCGCGTGGCGAGCGCAAGCACCTGATGCCCGACGAACGGGTGCGAGAGGCCGGGATGACCGGGGCCTCGACCGCTGATCATGAATCAACCGATGATGATATGAGCCCGGAAACGCTGATTCACGAGGATGGCGCGCGGGATGCCAGGGAAGCAGGTGAAGATAACCCGGCGGATTTTGACCTGAGTATCGTCGACGAGGACGAAATTGGCGGCGGCAATGGCCTGGATGAGGCCGAGCTGGCCGATATTGACCCTGTAGACGGTAACCGCTGAAAAAACGCGGTTCAACATGTGGGAGGGGGCTTGCTCCCGATGGCGGTGTGTCAGGCACTTAATAAGTCACTGCCCCATCGCTTTCGGGAGCAAGCCCCCTCCCACATTGGTCTGTGTGTTCAGTCGACCAGGGTGCAGGCCATCACGACTGCATCTTCGCGGCCACCGACCGCCGGGTAATAATCCCGGCGACGGCCAATCTCATTGAAGCCATAGCGCTCATATAACCGAAACGCCCCGGTATTGCTGTCCCGCACTTCCAGGAAGCATTCCCGCGCGCTGGCCGCGTAGGCACGAGACATCAGGTGCTCCAGCAGCGCCAGACCCAATCCGCGCCCCTGGTTTTCCGGCTTGACGGTAATGTTCAGCAAATGCGCTTCATCGAGAATGATCTGCACCACCCCATGGCCCACTTGCTGCTCGCCTTCGAACATCAGCCAGATCTGGTACTTGCCCAGCCCGTCGAGAAAGATCCCTCGCGTCCAGGGATGGCTGAACGCTGCGTATTCGATTTTCAGCACCGCGTCGAGGTCGGCCTCGGTCATCGGGCGGAAGGATAAAGCCTCACTCATCAGTTGTTTTCCAGCGCGCCATCAGCCGGCGCATGGCTTGCCAGACATCAGCCTTACGCTGTGGCTCTTCCATTAATAATTCCAGACCCGGCAGGGCCCATACCGAACCCAGGCTGTCGACCTGCAGTTCGCGGTACCAGGCCTCGGCATTGGCTTCACCGGCAAACCGCACGGCAGGCAAGCCGATCAGCCACAGGCACACGCAGGGTTCGTCTTCCAGACGCGCCGAGACAAAGCCCTGGACAAAATCCCGCGCAGCTTCCGGGCCCTGATCCATGGTGCCGCGTACCAGCAGCGGCCAGCGCACCGGCTCACCGATGATTTGCGGGCTGTCGGGCAGGCCGGCGGCGCGCAGCATGTCCTTGAGCAGCAGGTAGGCCGGGTCGCGCGACTGGAAGCGCTCGCCGGTGGGCAGCTCCACCAGCAACAGGCAACGCCCGGCCCGCAGCAATTGCAGGGCAAAGCGGGGCGGCGGCACTACCGGTGCCTTGACCACCGACGCAGCCTCCTCCACCACCTTGGCAGCCTTGGTCACCGGCGCAGGGCGTGGCACTTCGATCTTTGCCCGTTCGACCGCCGGGCGTGTTTCGACTGGGGGCTTGACCACCGCCACAGGCGCGGCCGCCTCTTCCCCTGACGACTCGAACGCCTCATAGGGCTCAAGCGCCTGCAACAACTCGGCCCGAGATGGCGCGGCAAACGGCAGTTCGGTGCGGGGCAGCCAGTTGACCACCTGCATGGCGGTCAAGTAAGCGCGACGTCGGGACTCGATAAGCACAGCTCGGCCACTTGTGGATAAGTAAAGAGCGGGGATTCTACCGCTGTTCGGCAACAATCGCCCACTGCGCACTGACCGGCTGTGGATAAATCCCGCGTCTGATGCAGTACAATCGCGACTTTTAATCGCCAACCAGCCGGCCATTCCCATGATCGAACCCAAGCGCGTCCTGCGCGCCCTCGCCGAACACTGGGCCTTACTTGAGCCTCTGTGCGAACACTTCGACCAAGGCACCCTGAGCCTGAGCGAGCTGCGCGCACAATTGGCCGCCCAACAACTGGACAGCACGCCCCAGGACATTACCAGCCTGCTGGACGTGTGGATTCGCCTGGATATCCTGGTACCTGTCGCCAAGAGCCCGAACCGTTTCGAGCTCAACGCGCAGATCCACGACTTCCTCGCTTATCTTCGCAAGGAGCACCGGCTTGGCCTGTGCCTGGAAATCGAAGCCTACCTGCGCCACCTCGAGCGTCTGGCCGGTTATATCCAGGACGCCTTCGACATCCGCGACGGCCATGACCTGGCCCGGCAACTACGCTTGCTGGATATGCGCGTGCGCGACGTGCTGAAAAAGCTTGCCAACGACGAACAGGCCCTCGCCGCCGTGGCCGATCGCGCCAAGACCAGCGACCGCCAGATCCCGTTGCGCCAGCGCTACGCCGAGGTGTTGGCAACCTGGGACGAATACGTCGAGCCGATGATCCAGTTGGTGAACGCTGACGGCGCCTTCGAGCAAGGCGTGCGCAAGGTGGAAAACGTGCTGCTGCGCATGCTCACCGAGCAACAGCGTCTTGGCCACCTGGTGGACGACGACATGCTGCTGCGCACCCACGCGCGCATCCTCGAAATGCAGACCAGCGCCCAGCTGACCTTGCGCCATGCGCGCGAGCTGCTGTTGCCGCTGCGCGAAGAAGCACGCCGGCATAACGCAGTGACTCGCGGCGCTGCGCTGGCCTTGTCGGCGATTCGCCGTAAAGGCCTGGACGCGGTGCCGCAAGCGGCGATGCCGATGTTCACCCGACCGCAAAGCACCTTCCTGGGCAGCGCCAGCCAGGTCGAGGCTTATGTGTATGCCCTGGCCAATTTCGAGCCGAAACCGGCGCGATTCCCCAAGGCGCACAAATCCCACAAGGGCGAGGCCCCGCGCGCCCCGCGTACGGTCAAGGAAATGCTCGAACGTTGCGAAGACGCCCTGCCGATGCCGGACCTGATGACCTGGCTGCTGGAGCAGGAGCCGGACGGCGCCACCGACGAATTGCTGTACTGGTTCTCACGCCTGTCCCGGGAAAAACGCTTCAAGCGCGAGCGCCTGGAACGTCGCGATTACCACACCCACGAGCATCAGGTCAGCCTGCGCTCCTTCGCCCTGCTCCCGGCCGGCGTTGACGCCACCGAGAATTCTGCGAGCACCCCTTATGCATCTTGATCTATCCGAACTGTCCCAGCTGGCGCCGATTTTTCGCGAGCTGTTCAAGGGTTACCACGTCAGCCGCCGCGACCCGGAGCTGTACGCGCAGCTGTCGAACTTCCAGGACCAGTACCGCACGCTGTTCAAGGCCTTGGGCTTTGAGCTGGTATGCGATACCCGCGGTTTCTACTACTTCGTCCCGGACACCGCCGTGGCTGCCGCGCAGGTCAACAAGACCGCCCAGCGCCTGGCCTTGTTTACCTTCATTATCGTCGAGCACCTGGCCGACCAGGGCCGCGACCCGGTTGCCGTGCTCGACGGCGGCAGCCTGGGGCGCGACGAATTGCCTTCGTTGCTGGAGAAGTACCGCGACCTGTTTATCCAGGCCGAAGTGCAGACCCAGGAAGAGCTCGAAGAAAAAATCATGCGTCGCATGACCCAACTCGGTTTTGCCAGCGAAGACAACGGTATCTACCGCTTCCTGCCACCAATGCACCGTTTCCTCGACGTGTGCCTGTCGGTGCAGCAGGACCGCGACCTCGCCGCCAGCGTGCACAGCGTATTGCCGCTGCCGGTGCCAGTGATCATCGACGAAGACAGCGATGAAAAACTGCTGAAGACCGATGACCCGCTGGACCTTAGCGCCTTCGATGAGGAAAGCGAAGAAGACGCCCTGGCCCGAGCCATTGCCGAAGAACAGGAAACCGACGTATGAGTAAGGAACGTTACGGCATCCGCCGCTTCGCCCTATTGAACACCGCCGGTTACAGCCTGGGCTTGTTCCCGCTGGAAGAGCCGCTGTCGGTGTATGGCGCGAACAACCTGGGTAAATCCGCATCCATCAACGCCTTGCAGTTCCCGATCCTGGCGCGCATGTCGGACATGAGTTTCGGCAAGTACACGCTGGAACAATCGCGGCGCTTCTACTTTGCCACCGACACCAGCTACATCCTGGTAGAAGTCTCCCTGCCCCACGGCCCGCACGTCATCGGCGTGGTCGGACGCGGGCCGGGCGGTGGTTTCGGTCACCAGTTCTTTGCCTATGCGGGCAAGCTGGACCTGGCTCATTACCAGAAAAACGACACCTGCCTGCGTCAGAAAGAGCTGTTTACCAACCTTGAGCGCGAGGGCCTCAAAGCCTACGAACTCAAGCCTGATGAACTGCGGCGCTTGCTGGTGGGCGGCCATACGTCGATCCCGCTGGACCTGACCCTGATCCCGCTGCGCTCCACCAGCGAACAGAGCTTGAAGACGTTCCGTGCGTTGTTTATCAACCTGCTGCACATGCGCGAAATCACCGCGGCCAAGCTCAAGCAACTGTTCCTCGACGCGTTCGAACACAGCTTGCGTTCAGGCAGTGTCGACTACATCGCTGCGTGCGAAGAAGCCTTCCGTGATGTACGACGCATGGAGCAGGACTACAACTCCCTGGTCGCCGCCGGGCCGTTGGTTGAAGCCTTGGCCAATGGCGTAAAACAACGCGACGCCTTGCGCGGCAAACTGCACCGCCTGTCACCGCTGCTGGATTCGTTGCTGGGCACCTGGTCGGACTACGCCAGTGCACGCAAGGAAGAGCTGACCATCCAGGCCGAGCACTACCGCAACGAGCAGGACGCGCTGCAGAACGACCAGCGTGGCGGTACTCAGGAACTGATGCGTCTGGAGCGGGAGATCAGCGGTATCCAGCGTTGGCTGGGCGAGCTGTCGGTACTCAAGCATCGCTTTGCCCTGGTGGATGACGTCAAGGTGCTGGAGCAACAGTTGCTCGCCGCCAAAGACGCCCACGATGAACTGGCGGGCGCATTGGCGCAGTCGCGACAGTTCAGCGCCGAGGACCTGGACGAGCGTCTGCGCGACCTGGAAAAGCGCTTGAAGTCGGTCAGGCAGCAACTCGATCACGCCGACAACAACAGCTATGCCAAGCTGCGCGAGGAGTTCTCGCAACAGGATGTCGAACGTCTGATGCGCCTGTTCAACAGCTCGTTGTTCAGCCTGCCTCTGGGTGAGCACGGCATCACGCTGGACGAGGACGGCCAGTGGGTCAAATCCCTGGAGCAGATCCTCGATGGCTTCAAGGGCGAGCGCTTTGAAGTGCCGGGGCTGTCCATCGACATCTCGCACATCGAGCCGCCTGCGTTGCAGGCCCTGGCCGACCGCGCCGCCTTGCGCGACCAGAAGGAGCGCCTGGAAAAAGAACTCAAGCAACTCAAAACCCAGCAGGCCGTAGCGTCCGACCGCGCGGCGAGCAAGACCCAGACCGAAGCGCTGTATCAGCAGGTGCTGGATGCTCAGAAGGCATTGGAAGATTTCCGCCGCACCCAGACCCTGAGTGCAGAAGAAGGCGAGAAGCTGGAAAACCTGGCGCAAATGGAAGCCGCCCAGGATGAGCTGAAGCGCTCCAGCGATGCCTTTACCGAGCGCGTCCAGCAATTGTCGGCCAAGCTGCAACTGGTCGGCCGCCAGATCGGCGATATGGAAGCCAAGCAACGCACGCTGGATGATGCGTTGCGTCGTCGTCAGCTGTTGCCGGCGGACCTGCCGTTCGGCACGCCGTTCATGGACCCGGTCGACGACTCCATGGACAACTTGCTGCCACTGCTCAATGACTACCAGGATAGCTGGCAGGGCTTGCTGCGCGCCGACGGCCAGATCGAAGCCTTGTACGCCCAGGTGCGCCTCAAGGGTGTGGCCAAGTTCGACAGCGAAGATGACATGGAGCGTCGCCTGCAGCTGCTGATCAACGCCTATGCGCACCGCACCGACGAAGCGTTGACGCTGGGCAAGGCACGCCGAGCAGCGGTGACCGATATCGCCCGTACCCTGCGCAATATCCGTAGCGATTACGACAGCCTTGAACACCAGTTGGCGCTGTTCAACCGCGAGATCAACAAACGCCAGGTCTCCAACCTGCAGAGCTTTCGCATCGTGCTGGCGCCGAACAAGGAAGCCCTCAAGCATATCGACCAGATCATCCACAGTGCTGGCCAGTATGAAGAAGGCGAAACGCTGTCGGTGTTCGACCTCAGCCAGAGCGCCGAGCAGGACAACAAGAACGAAGAGGCCAAGGAATACCTGGCGCGCCTCGTTGCGGCCAACCATAACCAGCTGGGCCTCAAGGACTTGTTCGAACTGGCGTTCGAGATCACCAAGGTGCACGGTCAGCCGGTGATTCATACCGACATCGATGGCGCCGCGTCCAACGGCACCACCATGACCATCAAGGCGCTGACCAACATGTATCTGTTGCTGCACTTGATGGACCGCGACCAGGCCGGCCGTGTGCGTTTGCCGTATTACCTCGATGAAGCGGCAGACATCGATGAGAAGAACCAGGCTGCCTTGCTGGAAACCAGCTTGCAACTGGGCTTCGTGCCGATCCTGGCCAGCGTGAAGCCGCAGGTTTCCGCCCAGGTGGCGATCGACCTGGAAGGCGGCAGCGGGCCGAACGGAATCTACATTGATGAGGCGGACTGGAAATACATCCGTCGCCATGATGTGGTGAAGGCGACGATGAATGTGCAAGCCGATGAGCCGGAGCTGGATGAGGTCTGACGCGTTGCGCTGACATGCAAAAAGGCCGCGATCTTTTGGATCACGGCCTTTTTTTCGGCTTGGGATTTGCGGTGTGTTTGTGGGCCTCATCGCGGGCAAGCCCGGCTCCCATAGTTAGAATGCATACTTGCCGAAAATGCATATCCCTGTGGGAGCCGGGCTTGCTCGCGAAGGCCGCGCATCGGTTTATTTACCGAGTGGAATCTTGGGCGCCCAGGTCAGCCACTCATCTTCAAACTTATCGAACAACGGGAAGGTCTGCTGTGGCCGTGCCGGGTTGCCCATGCGCTCGCCATCTGGCGTGGCAAAGGCGATACCGCCGGCCACCAAAGTCTCCAGGGACTCGGTGCGCACCGTCGCGCCCTTGAACAGGCCAAAGTCGAGACCGAAGCCGCTGGTGTTCCAGAAGCGACTGCCACTGCGTACCAAGGGGGCGTACTTGGGCTCGATCAGGATATGCACCAGCACACGGTCGGCGGTCTGGCCCAGCTCATAGCCGATGACCTTGCCCACGGTGACTTCACGGTAAGTGACCGGCACGCCTCCTTTGAGCGAACCACGGCGAGCGGCGCTGAGTGTCAGGCTCAGGCCTTGCTCCTGATGGACAGCCTCCGGTGGCTGATCCAGTGCAACAAAGTTTTTTTGCGGCCCGGCATTTTTCACCGCCGGCTGCACCTCGATGTATTGCCCGGTGACCAGGGTTTCAAGATTGGAGGTCTTCATCAGGCCCAGCTCCGGCTTGACCACCCAGAACTGGCTGCCTGCGCGGGCGATACGATCAGCTACCTGAGTGATACGGGCGCGCAGCAATACAGACTGCATGTCGGCGCTGAGGTCGACGCTCTCGACCTTGCCAACATCCAGACCTTTGAAGCGTACGGCTGTACCGGGGCGCAGGCCGTCGGCACGATCGACCTTGATCGTCACCAGGGTGCCATGCTGATTCGCGGCGTCACGGTCGGCGAACAAACGGAAGCGCGGGATACGGTGCTTCAGGGGAACGTTGGGCTCCGGTGTTTCGAAGGCGATACCGCCGGCCATCAGGCTGGCCAGGGATTCGCTTTTGACCTGGATGCCACCGGTGAGCCCACCAGTGAGAGTGACACCGCTGGCGTTCCAGAAACGTGTCGAGCCGTTGACCAGGCCTTCATACTCTTTCTCGATATGAACGCCGATCACGAGTTGCTTCTTCTTGCGTGAAAACTGGTAGCTCTGCACCGAACCCACCTTGACCTGTTTGTACAGAATCGGGCTGCCGACATCCAGCGAGCCCAGGTTGTCGGTGAGCAGCACCATGTGCAGGCCGGGGGAGCGCAGGTCCAACGGCGGCGCCTTGGCGCGGGCCACATACTCACGTTGTGGCGGGGTGCCTTTGTCACCCGGGCGGATCGCGATGTAGTTACCTTTGACCAGTGCTTCCAGGCCGGTGATGCCTGCCAGGGAGATGGACGGCTTGACCACCCAGAATTGCGTGTCCTGGACCAGGTAGTCTTCGGCCAAAGGATCAAGGGTCAACTCGGCGCTGGCGCTGGACAGGTCCGGGTCGATCTTCAAGGTTTTCAGGCTACCAACCTGGATGCCTTTGTACATGACCGGGGTACGCCCGGCCTGGAGGCCTTCGAAATCGGTGAGTTTGACCTTGACCTTGATGCCGGCTGCGGCGGCATCGAAGTCCTCGTACAGGCGAAAAGGCAGGCTCGGGTCGGTGGGTGGGCTGTCTTGGCGATTCTCCGGCGTGGCGAAGGCGATACCACCGGCCACGATGCTTGAAAGCGATTCGCTGCGCACCTTCACCCCGGAGAGGTTGGCGTCGATGCTGATGCCGCTGGCGTTCCAGAAACGCGTGTGCTTGCGCACCAGGCTGGCGTAGGTCGGCTCGATATAAACCTTGATCTCGACGATGCTCTGGTCTTCGGACAACAGATAGCTTTTGACCTGGCCGACCTGAATCTGCTTGTAGAACACCGGGCTGCCACGGTTCAGCGAGCCCAGGCGGTCGGCCTTGAGCGTCAGGTGCAGGCCCGGCTTGGCGTCGGATAACGGTGGTTCTTCAGACAGCGCCTTGAACTTGCGCGTGGGCTCACCATCGCCCGGGCTGGCGGCGATGTAGTTACCCGAAACCAGGGTCTCCAGGCCCGTGATGCCGGCGAGGCTGACGCTGGGCTTGACCAACCAGAAGCGGGTGTTTGTCCTCAGATACTGCTCTACATCCTTGTTCATCTCGATGGTGGCGATCACCCCGCGATTACTGCCTTCGTCATCCAGGGCCAGGGTCTTGACCTTGCCGACGGTCATGCCTTTGTAGACGACCTCAGTCTTGTTGACTTGAATACCCTCGCCGCTCTCAAAGCGAACCTGAATCTCAAGACCTTGCTGGGAGTAGGCGCGCCACCCCAGCCAGCCACCGATGATCAGGGCAATCAGGGGCAACACCCAAATAGCCGACCAATTGGAGGCCGGGCGGGTTTTAGCTTTAGGCAAATCACTCATGGTCGTCGTCCGACTCCGTGTTATCCCAAATCAGTCGGGGATCGAAAGTTACTGCGGCAAGCATCGTCAAGATCACCACACTGGCGAACGCTGCAGCGCCGAGATTGGCCTCGACACTGGCAAGTCGCCCAAAGTTAACGACCGCCACCAGGATGGCGATCACGAAGATATCCAGCATGGACCAGCGGCCAATGAATTCGATAAAACGGTACATCACAATGCGTTGTTGCGCAGACAGCGGTTGGTGACGCTGCACCGAAAACAGCAACAGGCCGATGCCTACCAACTTGAATGTCGGCACCAGGATACTGGCGATGAACACCACGGCGGCGATAGGAAACATGCCGTGCTGCACCAGTTGGATCACACCCGCCATGATGGTACTCGGGTCACCTTGGCCGAGGGAGTTGACGGTCATGATGGGTAACAGGTTGGCGGGGATATACAAGATCGCTGCGGTGATCAGCAATGCCCAGGTACGGGTGAGGCTATTGGGGCGACGCGCATGGATCAACGCGCCGCAACGGGTACAGAGTTGCTCTTCGGTATCCGCTTCCTGCTTGTTCAATTCATGGCATTCGGTACAAATCAGAATGCCTGCATCAATCGCCCGCATGGTCATCCTCTCCTGACAGTGCTTGCCAGATCTGATGGGGCGACATGACCACCTCAAGCAGAACTTGAACCATTAATAAACTGACGAAGCAGACCAGACCCAGGCCGATCGTGATGGAGGCCATGTCGGCGAGCTTTACGATCGCCACCAATACGCCCATCAAGTAGACCTCCAGCATCCCCCAATCCTTCATATGGTGGTAGATGCGGTACAACAACAGCCCGTAACTGCGACCGATGTTCCAGCGGATGCTGAGCAACACTGCCAATTGGCAGAGCAGCTTGAGCAAGGGGATCCCCATGCTGCACAAGAACACAACGGCAGCAACGCCTTGCATACCGGTATCGAATAAGCCAACAACGCCGCTCCATACGGTGTCCTCCGAGGACTGCCCGAGTAGATTGAGCTGCATGATGGGCAAAAAGTTCGCCGGGATGTAAAGCAGCAGGGCCGCAAGTACTAAAGCAAGGCTCCGCTCGACCACATTGTGGCGGTGAGCGTACAACTCGTAGCCACAGCGTGGGCACTGGGCCTTTTCGCCAAGGGCGAGCGTTGGTTTACGCATCAGCAAGTCGCACTCATGGCATGCCACCAGCTCGTCCAGTGGTAAATCCGATACCTCAACGGCATCAACCAGATCGGGCATAGATAGGGCTCTGACTCTAAAAATAGTTAGGCGGCTATTCTAGTGCTCTGGCTCGGAAATAACTGTGCAATTTTGTCGGGCGATTGAGAGACGCCAGCGGTACGGGCAAGGGCAGACGCTTTTCGACCGCCCAAAACAAAACCCCTGTTTGCGTTAGCAAACAGGGGTTCTGGAATTTAATCTTGACGATGACCTACTCTCACATGGGGAAACCCCACACTACCATCGGCGATGCATCGTTTCACTGCTGAGTTCGGGATGGGATCAGGTGGTTCCAATGCTCTATGGTCGTCAAGAAATTCGGGTACTGAGTCGCGACCAGTTGGTCTCGCTTCAGCAAATTGGGTATGTGACAGCTTTCGGTGTTTTGTGAGCGTCGAACTTTCGGTTCATTGCGTCTTCACACACCGCAATCTGATGCTCTTTCGAGAAACAAATTGCTTGGGTGTTATATGGTCAAGCCTCACGGGCAATTAGTATTGGTTAGCTCAACGCCTCACAGCGCTTACACACCCAACCTATCAACGTCGTAGTCTTCGACGGCCCTTCAGGGAACTCAAGGTTCCAGTGAGATCTCATCTTGAGGCTAGTTTCCCGCTTAGATGCTTTCAGCGGTTATCTATTCCGAACATAGCTACCCGGCAATGCCACTGGCGTGACAACCGGAACACCAGAGGTTCGTCCACTCCGGTCCTCTCGTACTAGGAGCAGCCCCTCTCAAATCTCAAACGTCCACGGCAGATAGGGACCGAACTGTCTCACGACGTTCTAAACCCAGCTCGCGTACCACTTTAAATGGCGAACAGCCATACCCTTGGGACCGGCTTCAGCCCCAGGATGTGATGAGCCGACATCGAGGTGCCAAACACCGCCGTCGATATGAACTCTTGGGCGGTATCAGCCTGTTATCCCCGGAGTACCTTTTATCCGTTGAGCGATGGCCCTTCCATACAGAACCACCGGATCACTAAGACCTACTTTCGTACCTGCTCGACGTGTCTGTCTCGCAGTCAAGCGCGCTTTTTGCCTTTATACTCTACGACCGATTTCCGACCGGTCTGAGCGCACCTTCGTACTCCTCCGTTACTCTTTAGGAGGAGACCGCCCCAGTCAAACTACCCACCATACACTGTCCTCGATCCGGATAACGGACCTGAGTTAGAACCTCAAAGTTGCCAGGGTGGTATTTCAAGGTTGGCTCCACGCAGACTGGCGTCCACGCTTCAAAGCCTCCCACCTATCCTACACAAGCAAATTCAAAGTCCAGTGCAAAGCTATAGTAAAGGTTCACGGGGTCTTTCCGTCTAGCCGCGGATACACTGCATCTTCACAGCGATTTCAAT
This sequence comes from Pseudomonas synxantha BG33R, assembly GCF_000263715.2. Lineage (NCBI taxonomy): Bacteria > Pseudomonadati > Pseudomonadota > Gammaproteobacteria > Pseudomonadales > Pseudomonadaceae > Pseudomonas > Pseudomonas synxantha. The sequence continues at coordinate 820,982 of NZ_CM001514.1, read as the reverse complement.
TTCACTGAGTCTCGGGTGGAGACAGCGCCGCCATCGTTACGCCATTCGTGCAGGTCGGAACTTACCCGACAAGGAATTTCGCTACCTTAGGACCGTTATAGTTACGGCCGCCGTTTACCGGGGCTTCGATCAAGAGCTTCGCGTTAGCTAACCCCATCAATTAACCTTCCGGCACCGGGCAGGCGTCACACCCTATACGTCCACTTTCGTGTTTGCAGAGTGCTGTGTTTTTAATAAACAGTCGCAGCGGCCTGGTATCTTCGACCGGCATGAGCTTACGGAGCAAGTCCTTCACCCTCACCGGCGCACCTTCTCCCGAAGTTACGGTGCCATTTTGCCTAGTTCCTTCACCCGAGTTCTCTCAAGCGCCTTGGTATTCTCTACCCAACCACCTGTGTCGGTTTGGGGTACGGTTCCTGGTTACCTGAAGCTTAGAAGCTTTTCTTGGAAGCATGGCATCAACCACTTCGTTAACTAAAAGTTAACTCGTCATCAGCTCTCGGCCTTAGAATCCCGGATTTACCTAAGATTCCAGCCTACCACCTTAAACTTGGACAACCAACGCCAAGCTGGCCTAGCCTTCTCCGTCCCTCCATCGCAATAACCAGAAGTACAGGAATATTAACCTGTTTTCCATCGACTACGCTTTTCAGCCTCGCCTTAGGGACCGACTAACCCTGCGTCGATTAACGTTGCGCAGGAAACCTTGGTCTTTCGGCGTGGGTGTTTTTCACACCCATTGTCGTTACTCATGTCAGCATTCGCACTTCTGATACCTCCAGCAAGCTTCTCAACTCACCTTCACAGGCTTACAGAACGCTCCTCTACCGCATCACTTACGTGATACCCGTAGCTTCGGTGTATGGTTTGAGCCCCGTTACATCTTCCGCGCAGGCCGACTCGACTAGTGAGCTATTACGCTTTCTTTAAAGGGTGGCTGCTTCTAAGCCAACCTCCTAGCTGTCTAAGCCTTCCCACATCGTTTCCCACTTAACCATAACTTTGGGACCTTAGCTGACGGTCTGGGTTGTTTCCCTTTTCACGACGGACGTTAGCACCCGCCGTGTGTCTCCCATGCTCGGCACTTGTAGGTATTCGGAGTTTGCATCGGTTTGGTAAGTCGGGATGACCCCCTAGCCGAAACAGTGCTCTACCCCCTACAGTGATACATGAGGCGCTACCTAAATAGCTTTCGAGGAGAACCAGCTATCTCCGAGCTTGATTAGCCTTTCACTCCGATCCACAGGTCATCCGCTAACTTTTCAACGGTAGTCGGTTCGGTCCTCCAGTTAGTGTTACCCAACCTTCAACCTGCCCATGGATAGATCGCCCGGTTTCGGGTCTATTCCCAGCGACTAGACGCCCTATTAAGACTCGCTTTCGCTACGCCTCCCCTATTCGGTTAAGCTCGCCACTGAAAATAAGTCGCTGACCCATTATACAAAAGGTACGCAGTCACCCAACAAAGTGGGCTCCCACTGCTTGTACGCATACGGTTTCAGGATCTATTTCACTCCCCTCTCCGGGGTTCTTTTCGCCTTTCCCTCACGGTACTAGTTCACTATCGGTCAGTCAGTAGTATTTAGCCTTGGAGGATGGTCCCCCCATATTCAGACAAAGTTTCTCGTGCTCCGTCCTACTCGATTTCATGACTAAGAGATTTTCGCGTACAGGGCTATCACCCACTATGGCCGCACTTTCCAGAGCGTTCCGCTAATCTCAAAGCCACTTAAGGGCTAGTCCCCGTTCGCTCGCCACTACTAAGGGAATCTCGGTTGATTTCTTTTCCTCAGGGTACTTAGATGTTTCAGTTCCCCTGGTTCGCCTCTTGCACCTATGTATTCAGTACAAGATAACCATCTTATGATGGCTGGGTTCCCCCATTCAGACATCTCCGGATCAAAGTCTGTTTGCCGACTCCCCGAAGCTTTTCGCAGGCTACCACGTCTTTCATCGCCTCTGACTGCCAAGGCATCCACCGTATGCGCTTCTTCACTTGACCATATAACCCCAAGCAATCTGGTTATACTGTGAAGACAACATTCGCCGAAAATTCGAATTTCTCGATTAAGAGAACTCACAAATTTTACCTTAGCCTGATCCGTTACCAGTGAAAGTAACGTTCAGTCTATCTTTCTATCACATACCCAAGTTTTTAAAGAACGAACTAGTCAAAGACTAGAAATCAACATTCACCATCACAACGATGGAATGCTCATTTCTAAGCTTTATACAAACAGAAGCAGTAGTGGTGGAGCCAAACGGGATCGAACCGTTGACCTCCTGCGTGCAAGGCAGGCGCTCTCCCAGCTGAGCTATGGCCCCGTATTTCTACAGGCGTTTCCCACACAAAATTGGTGGGTCTGGGCAGATTCGAACTGCCGACCTCACCCTTATCAGGGGTGCGCTCTAACCAACTGAGCTACAGACCCAATTTCGGGCTGCTTCTTTCGTCTTCTTCAATGAATCAAGCAATTCGTGTGGGAACTTATGGAGCAGCTGATGTCGTCGATTAAGGAGGTGATCCAGCCGCAGGTTCCCCTACGGCTACCTTGTTACGACTTCACCCCAGTCATGAATCACACCGTGGTAACCGTCCTCCCGAAGGTTAGACTAGCTACTTCTGGTGCAACCCACTCCCATGGTGTGACGGGCGGTGTGTACAAGGCCCGGGAACGTATTCACCGCGACATTCTGATTCGCGATTACTAGCGATTCCGACTTCACGCAGTCGAGTTGCAGACTGCGATCCGGACTACGATCGGTTTTATGGGATTAGCTCCACCTCGCGGCTTGGCAACCCTCTGTACCGACCATTGTAGCACGTGTGTAGCCCAGGCCGTAAGGGCCATGATGACTTGACGTCATCCCCACCTTCCTCCGGTTTGTCACCGGCAGTCTCCTTAGAGTGCCCACCATGACGTGCTGGTAACTAAGGACAAGGGTTGCGCTCGTTACGGGACTTAACCCAACATCTCACGACACGAGCTGACGACAGCCATGCAGCACCTGTCTCAATGTTCCCGAAGGCACCAATCTATCTCTAGAAAGCTCATTGGATGTCAAGGCCTGGTAAGGTTCTTCGCGTTGCTTCGAATTAAACCACATGCTCCACCGCTTGTGCGGGCCCCCGTCAATTCATTTGAGTTTTAACCTTGCGGCCGTACTCCCCAGGCGGTCAACTTAATGCGTTAGCTGCGCCACTAAAAGCTCAAGGCTTCCAACGGCTAGTTGACATCGTTTACGGCGTGGACTACCAGGGTATCTAATCCTGTTTGCTCCCCACGCTTTCGCACCTCAGTGTCAGTATTAGTCCAGGTGGTCGCCTTCGCCACTGGTGTTCCTTCCTATATCTACGCATTTCACCGCTACACAGGAAATTCCACCACCCTCTACCATACTCTAGTCAGTCAGTTTTGAATGCAGTTCCCAGGTTGAGCCCGGGGATTTCACATCCAACTTAACAAACCACCTACGCGCGCTTTACGCCCAGTAATTCCGATTAACGCTTGCACCCTCTGTATTACCGCGGCTGCTGGCACAGAGTTAGCCGGTGCTTATTCTGTCGGTAACGTCAAAATTGCAGAGTATTAATCTACAACCCTTCCTCCCAACTTAAAGTGCTTTACAATCCGAAGACCTTCTTCACACACGCGGCATGGCTGGATCAGGCTTTCGCCCATTGTCCAATATTCCCCACTGCTGCCTCCCGTAGGAGTCTGGACCGTGTCTCAGTTCCAGTGTGACTGATCATCCTCTCAGACCAGTTACGGATCGTTGCCTTGGTGAGCCATTACCCCACCAACTAGCTAATCCGACCTAGGCTCATCTGATAGCGCAAGGCCCGAAGGTCCCCTGCTTTCTCCCGTAGGACGTATGCGGTATTAGCGTCCGTTTCCGAACGTTATCCCCCACTACCAGGCAGATTCCTAGGCATTACTCACCCGTCCGCCGCTCTCAAGAGAAGCAAGCTTCTCTCTACCGCTCGACTTGCATGTGTTAGGCCTGCCGCCAGCGTTCAATCTGAGCCATGATCAAACTCTTCAGTTCAAACATCTTTGGGTTTTTAAGAAACCCTAAACTTGGCTCAGCAATCGTTGGTTACATCTTTGATCTCGCGGAGTAACTTGTGATGCTGATAATCTTGTTGACTATCAGTCTGACTCCACAAGCACCCACACGAATTGCTTGATTCAGTTGTTAAAGAGCGGTTGGTTAAGATCTTTCGTCTCAACCGAGGCGCGCATTCTACAGCAGCCTCATTTGCTGTCAAGTGATTATTTTCAGAAGCTTTCGAAGATTTCTTCAACAACTTCAACCACTTGCGCTTAAGATCTCTCCGAAGCGGGAGGCGAATTCTACAGCGTTACACGCTGCTGTCAACACCTCTTTTTCAACTTCCTTTTGGCTTCGATGAACTGAAGCAACTTGCTGTCGAAAACTGCGTAACTCATTGTTTACCAAGGAGTTTTCCGTTTCGACTGCGCCGGAAGTGGGGCGAATTATAGGCTTCCAGAATCTGCCGTCAACCTTCTTTTTCACATTTCTGTCATATCGGTCGAAAATGCCTTAGAAACGCGAAAGCCGGCCTCAAGGGGGCCGGCTTTCGCTTACCGAGTCTTACAGACTAGGGAAGGCGAACTGCGACGCTTCATGACTGGCCCGTTGCGGCCAACGCTGAGTGATCGCCTTGCGACGGGTATAGAAACGCACCCCGTCCGGCCCATAGGCGTGCAAGTCGCCAAACAGAGAGCGCTTCCAGCCACCAAAGCTGTGATACGCAACCGGCACCGGCAACGGTACGTTAACCCCTACCATGCCGACCTCAATCTCATCACAGAACAGCCGCGCCGCTTCACCGTCACGCGTGAAGATGCAGGTACCGTTGCCGTATTCATGATCGTTGATCAGTTGCATCGCCGCTTCCAGGCTATCCACCCGGACCACGCACAGCACTGGCCCAAAGATCTCTTCCTTATAGATACGCATCTGGGGGGTAACACGGTCAAACAGACTGCCGCCAAGGAAAAATCCTTGTTCATGCCCGGCAATACTCAAGCCGCGACCATCAACGACCAGCTCTGCACCCGCCGAAACACCCTCTTCTATATAGCCACTGACCTTATCCCGTGCCTGCCCCGTCACCAACGGGCCCATATCCAGGCCACAGGAGGTGCCCGCCCCGATCTTCAGCGCCTTGACCTGCGGCACCAGCTTGGCGATCAACGCGTCCGCCACCTGGTCGCCCACGCACACCGCCACCGAGATCGCCATGCAACGCTCGCCGCAAGAGCCATAAGCCGCGCCCATCAAGGCACTCACGGCGTTGTCCAGGTCTGCATCCGGCATCAGCACCGCATGGTTCTTCGCCCCGCCCAACGCTTGCACACGCTTGCCGCGCTTGGTCGCTTCGCTATAGATGTATTCGGCAATCGGCGTCGAGCCTACAAAGCTCAAGGCTTTAACTTCCGGCGCTTGAATCAATGCGTCCACCGCGCCTTTGTCGCCGTGCACCACACTCAGTACGCCTTTAGGCAGCCCAGCCTCCTGCAACAGTTGCGCGATCAACAACGTAGAACTCGGATCACGCTCCGAAGGTTTGAGGATGAAACAGTTACCGCACACAATCGCCAGCGGGTACATCCACAGCGGCACCATCGCCGGGAAGTTGAACGGGGTGATACCCGCCACCACGCCCAACGGCTGGAAGTCCGACCATGCATCAATGTTCGGCCCTACGTTGCGGCTGTATTCACCCTTGAGAATCTCCGGTGCCGAGCACGCGTACTCCACGTTCTCGATCCCACGCTTGAGCTCACCCGCCGCGTCCTCCAGGGTCTTGCCATGTTCTTCGCTGATCAACTGCGAGATCCGTGCTTCGTTCTGCTCCAGCAGTTGCTTGAAACGGAACATCACCTGGGCACGCTTGGCCGGAGGCGTATTGCGCCAGGCCGGAAACGCCGCCTTGGCTGAGTCAATCGCCTGTTGAATGGTTTCACGACTGGCCAACGGCACCTGGTGAATCACCTGGCCGGTAGACGGGTTATAGACGTCGGCACTACGACCGCTGTCGTTGACCAGCTCACCATTGATCAAATGCTGGATAAGGCTCATGCAGGGCTCCTGAAAAATTGTTCTATATAGAAGGAGAAATCAGTCGATCTTGTTCAGCACTTCGCCGACCGCGTCAAACAGACGGTCCAGGTCCTGCGGCTTGCTGTTGAAGGTTGGCCCGAACTGCAGGGTGTCGCCGCCAAAACGCACATAGAAACCGGCCTTCCACAATGCCATGCCGGCCTCGAATGGACGCACGATGGCATCCCCATCACGCGGGGTAATCTGGATAGCACCGGCCAGGCCGTAGTTGCGAATGTCGATCACATTCTTGCTGCCCTTCAAACCGTGCAGCGCATTCTCAAAGTGCGGTGCGACTTCGGCTACGCTCTGCACCAGGTTTTCTTTCTGCAACAGGTCCAATGCCGCCAAGCCCGCCGCGCAAGCCACCGGGTGCGCCGAGTAGGTGTAACCATGGGGAAATTCCACCGCGTACTCCGGCGTCGCCTGGTTCATGAAGGTCTGGTAGATCTCGCTGCTGGCAATCACCGCGCCCATCGGAATAGCGCCGTTGGTGACTTGCTTGGCGATGCACATCAGGTCCGGGGTCACGCCGAAGCTGTCGGCACCGAACATTGAGCCGGTGCGGCCAAAGCCTGTGATCACTTCGTCGAACACCAAAAGGATATTGTGCTGGTCGCATATTTCGCGCAGGCGCTTGAGATAACCCTGCGGTGGCACCAATACGCCAGCTGAACCGGCCATCGGCTCGACAAACACCGCTGCGATGTTCGACGCGTCATGCAGCTCGATCAGCTTGAGCAACTCATCGGCCAAGGCAATACCGCCCTGCTCCGGCATGCCCCGGGAGAAGGCGTTGCTGGTCAGCAAGGTGTGAGGCAGGTGGTCGACATCCATCATCGCCTGGCCAAACAGCTTACGGTTACCGTTCACACCGCCCAGGCTGGTACCAGCGATGTTCACGCCGTGGTAACCACGGGCGCGACCAATCATCTTGGTCTTGGTGGCCTGACCTTTGAGGCGCCAGTAGGCCCGCACCATCTTCACCGCCGTATCGGCACATTCAGAGCCCGAATCGGTGAAGAACACATGATTCAGGTTGCCTGGGGTCAGGTCGGTGATCTTTTCCGCCAACTGAAAGGACAACGGATGACCGTATTGGAAGCCTGGGGAGTAGTCCAAGGTGCCCAATTGCTTGGCGACCGCCTCCTGGATTTCCTTGCGCGTATGCCCGGCGCCACAAGTCCACAGGCCCGACAACGAATCATAAACCTTGCGCCCCTTGTCATCGGTCAACCAACTGCCTTCAGCGGCCACGATCAGGCGCGGGTCGCGCTGGAAGTTGCGGTTGGCGGTGTAGGGCATCCAGTGCGCATCCAGCTTGAGTTGGCTGGCCAGGGTCGATGGGGCGTTTTCGGGCATGTTCATCAGCAAAACCTCGCAAGGCAAAAGGCAGCGTCGGGATTGAAAAAGCTTGGTTGCAGCTAAATTGCCACGGGGATAAAGTCGGTGAAATCCAACTCTTCTAACCTTCAGTCAGGACTTCACTAAACTATGAGCAGCCGTCGTCCCGACCCTTTGGCCCAAGTCAGCGACTTCGACATTCGCTTGCTGCGCATCTTTCGCAGCGTGGTGGAATGCGGCGGCTTCTCGGCGGCAGAGACCGTGCTCGGCATCGGCCGCTCGGCCATCAGCCAGCAGATGAGCGACCTGGAGCAGCGGCTCGGCCTCAGACTTTGCCAACGCGGCCGCGCCGGTTTTTCCCTGACGGAGGAAGGCCGCGAGGTTTATCAATCAGCCCTGCAATTGTTGAGCGCCCTGGAAAGCTTTCGCACCGAGGTCAACGGCCTGCACCAGCATTTGCGCGGCGAGTTGATCATCGGCCTCACCGATAACCTCGTCACCCTGCCGCATATGCGCATCACTCACGCACTGGCGCAATTGAAGGAACGCGGCCCGGACGTGCAGATCCAGATCCGCATGATCGCCCCCAATGAAGTGGAACAAGGTGTACTTGATGGCCGTCTGCATGTCGGCGTGGTGCCCCAGGCCAGCGCCCTGTCGGGTCTGGAATACCAACCGCTGTACAGCGAGCGCTCACTGCTTTATTGCGCGGTCGGGCACCCGCTGTTTTATGCCGACAACAAACAACTCGATGACGAGCGCATCGACAGCCAGGACGCCATCGCCCCTACCTTTCGCCTCCCCGCAGAGATCCAGGCCCACTACCAGGCGCTCAACTGCACGGCCAGCGCTTCGGACCGTGAAGGCATGGCGTTCCTGATCCTCACTGGCCGCTATATCGGCTACTTGCCCGATCACTACGCCAGCCTGTGGGTGCAACAAGGCCGACTGCGCGCGCTGAAACCGGCTACACGTTTTTACGATTTGAGCCTGGCATCGGTCACGCGCAAAGGCCGGCGCCCTCATTTGGTGCTGGAAAGTTTCCTTGAAAGCCTGGCCGCGACGCGCTAACTCGGGCCTCACGCAAAAAGCTGAGCACATGGACAGCTTTTTGCAAGGCACAGGGACCTTGAACCGTCCGCCTCGAGTCTACCCGCCATGCCACCAGAATCTGCCAGCCCCAGCGACCTGATCTACGGCCTCAACGACCGCCCCAAACCACTGCCGGCTCTATTGGCAGCACTGCAACATGTGCTGGCGGCGTTCGTCGGCATCATTACTCCGCCGCTGATCATCGGCTCCACGCTCGGCCTCACCGCCTACCTGCCCTACCTGATCAGCATGGCGCTGATGGTGTCCGGCGTAGGCACGTTCATCCAGGCACGCAGGCCGTATGGTATCGGCGCCGGTATGATCTGCCTGCAAGGCACTAGCTTTGCGTTTCTCGGCGCGGTGTTGGCGTCAGGCTTTCTAGTCAAGCAACGCGGCGGCAGCCCGGAAGACATTCTGGCGATGATCTTCGGCGTGTGCTTCTTCGGCGCGGCGGTACAGATCGTGTTGAGCCGCTTCATTGGCCAACTGCGTCGTGTCATCACCCCCCTTGTAACGGGGATCGTCATCACGTTGATCGGCATCAGCCTGATCAAAGTGGGGATTACCGACCTCGGCGGCGGTTTTAATGCGCCAGACTTCGGCGCCCCTGCGAACCTGGCACTCGGCCTGTTCGTGGTACTGACAATCATCCTGCTCAACCGCTCCAATACCCCGTGGGTACGCTTGAGCGCCATTATCATCGGCCTGGCCCTGGGGAGCCTCGCGGCGTGGTTCAGCGGTAAACTGGTGCCCCAAGCCCTGCCCGACTTGCCCTTGATCAGCCTGCCGATGCCGTTCCGATTTGGTTTCAACTTTGACTGGAGCGCTTTCCTGCCGATTGCGCTGATTTATCTGATCAGCAGCATCGAAACCGTCGGCGACCTCACGGCCAATTGCATGATCGCCCGCCAACCCATCAGCGGTGCATCTTATATAAGCCGGCTCAAGGGCGGCGTGCTGGGCGATGGCGTGAGCTGCATGATTGCCGCCACCTTCAGCGCGTTCCCCAACACCACCTTTGCCCAGAACAATGGCGTGATCCAGCTCACCGGCGTGGCCAGCCGTTACGTCGGTTTGTATATAGGTGTGCTGCTGTTCTGTCTGGGCCTGTTTCCATTGATCGGCGCCGTACTGCAGCAAATCCCCAAGCCGGTGCTGGGCGGCGCGACCCTGGTGATGTTCGGCAGCGTGGCCGCCGCCGGCGTGCGTATCCTCGCCCAGGCGCCGCTGGATCGACGCAGCATGTTGATCATTGCCACCTCGTTTGGCGTCGGCCTGGGTATCGCCGCTCAACCCAACTTGCTGCACCTGATGCCGACACTGGTACAGAACCTGTTCGACTCGGCCATCACCAGCGGCGGCCTCACCGCCATCGTATTGTGCCTGTTGCTGCCGGAAGCCAAGGCGAGTACATGCGCTACAAACCCAACAGCGCAAAGCGAAAGCCTGGAGCCGCTTTGACGGTTTTATTGCATCAGGACTTGTCTGAGGCTTGAGGGTGGGTTATCTGTGCACACGTCGCCTTTATCGATCAGCACGGAAACCTCCATGAGCCTCGAAGTTCCTGCCCACAGCAACCACGCCGGTAAACCCGCCAGCCGCATTCGGCAAAAGAACGAACAAGCTATTCTCCAGGCTGCTGAAGATGAATTCGCCCGCCATGGCTACAAAGGCACCAGCATGAACACCATCGCTGCCAGTGCCGGGCTGCCCAAGGCCAATTTGCACTACTACTTCACCAACAAGCTGGGCCTGTATATCGCGGTGCTCAGCAATATCCTCGAATTATGGGACAGCACCTTCAACGCGCTGACCGCCGAGGATGACCCGGCCGTGGCGCTTGCGCGCTACATCCGCACCAAGATGGAGTTCTCACGGCGCCAACCACAAGCCTCGCGGATCTTCGCCATGGAGATCATCAGCGGCGGCGAATGCCTCACCGAATATTTCGGTCAGGACTATCGCGCCTGGTTCAGTGGCCGAGCCGCGGTGTTCCAGGCGTGGATCGACGCCGGCAAAATGGACCCCGTCGATCCCGTGCACTTGATCTTCCTGCTGTGGGGCAGCACCCAGCACTACGCCGACTTCGCCACCCAGATCTGCCGAGTCACCGGTCGCACCAAGTTGACCAAGCAGGACATGGAAGACGCCGGCACCAACCTGATCCATATCATTCTCAAAGGCTGCGGCATCAAGCCGGCCCTATAAACGAAGCGAGTTATGTCTTTTACGCTGACAGGCTTTTGTGAGTTTCGTGAAGAAATACGCAAAAGCCGCTTTATCACCTTGGCGGCGCCGATCACCAGCCCGCCGGACGCCCAGGCGTTTTTCGAGCAGCACAGCGACCTGAACGCCACGCACAACTGCTGGGCCTGGAAGCTAGGCGATCAATACCGCAGCAACGACGACGGCGAACCCGGTGGCACCGCCGGGCGACCGATCCTCGCGGCTATCGAGGCCCAGGGGTTCGATCAGGTCGCGGTGCTGGTGATCCGCTGGTACGGCGGCATTCAATTGGGTACGGGCGGACTCGCCCGCGCCTACGGTGGTGGCGCAAACAAATGCCTGCAAAATGCCGAGCGCATCGAACTGATCAGCCGTGTGCCCCTGAGCTGCGCCTGTGGGTTCTCCGAGCTGAATCTGGTGAAGCTGCGCGTCGCCGAACTTGGCGGTTTGGTGCTGGAAGAAACCTTCACCGCCAACGGCGTAGAGCTACACCTTGCACTGGCAGAGGCACACATCGATACCTTACAAACCCAGCTCGCCGACCTGAGCCGTGGGCGCATCCTGCTGCAACGCTGAAACTGCTACTGTTATGCGCTGAACTCCCTGAACCGCGATTTCAAAGGAAGCCTTCATGTCTACGCCAAAAACCGCACTGATCATCGGCGCCTCGCGCGGGCTAGGCCTTGGCCTGGTCAAGCAACTGCTCCAGGATGGCTGGGACGTCACCGCCACCGTGCGTGATCCGCACAAGGCCGATGCCCTCAAAGCTGTGGGCCCGGTGCAGATCGAGAAATTGGATATGGACGATCAGCAAGCCGTGATCGCCCTGGCCCAACGCTTGAAAGACCGCACCTTCGACCTGCTGTTCGTCAACGCCGGCGTCAAGGGCCCGGCGAACCAGGAGCCAGGCCACGCCACCCTCGCAGAGGTCGGCCAGCTGTTTTTCACCAATGCCGTGGCGCCGATCAACCTGGCCCAGCGCTTTGTCGGGCAGATCCGCAAAGACACCGGCGTGCTGGCGTTCATGAGTTCGGTGCTGGGCAGCGTGACCATTCCCGACGGTTCGGACCTGGCGCTGTACAAGGCCAGCAAGGCTGCCCTCAACTCAATGACCAACAGCTTTATCACCCAGTTGGGCGATCACAAGCCGACGGTTCTGTCGCTGCATCCGGGCTGGGTGAAAACCGACATGGGCGGCGAGAACGCACATATCGATGTCGACACCAGCGTGCGCGGCCTGGTGGATCAGGTAAATGCCTACACCGGCAAGGGCGGCCATCACTTCGTGGACTACAAGGGCGACACCATCGCCTGGTAACCCCCACAACTGTAGGAGCGAGCTTGCTCGCTAAGAACGCCCAGGCACTGCGTAAAACCAGACTACCCGCGTCATCGTTGACGATTTTCGCGAGCAAGCTCGCTCCTACAAAGGTAAACTGCGCACCTCGCCCTCCCCGGCGACCCTGGATCAGCAGACAGGGCAACACTGAGCTGGCAAACCTGAACCCATCATTCAGAGGAGCCGGCCAATGCCTGCGACCCGTATCTGGTTAAAAAAACCCCTCGCGATTTTCACTGCCAATGGCCTCGATGCCCGTGGCGGCCTGGTGCTGCAAGACGGTGTGATCACCGAAGTGCTGGCCCAGGGCCAAGAACCGGCACACCCCTGCGCGCAGGTGTTCGATGCTCGCGAACATGTGGTCCTGCCCGGGCTGATCAACACTCACCATCATTTCTATCAAACCCTCACCCGCGCCTGGGGCCCGGTGGTCAACCAGCCGCTGTTTCCCTGGCTGAAAACGCTGTACCCGGTATGGGCGCGGCTTACCCCGGAAAAACTCGCCCTGGCCAGCAAAGTCGCCCTGGCTGAATTGCTGCTGTCAGGCTGCACCACGGCGGCCGACCACCACTACCTGTTCCCCGATGGTTTGGAAAACGCCATTGATGTGCAGGTAGCCAGCGTGCGCGAACTGGGGATGCGCGCCATGCTCACCCGCGGCTCCATGAGCCTGGGCGAAGCCGATGGCGGCCTGCCACCGCAGCAGACCGTGCAACAAGGCCAGGTCATTCTTGACGACAGCCAGCGCCTGATCCGCGAATATCACGAGCGGGGTGACGGCGCGCAGATTCAGATTGCCCTGGCTCCGTGCTCGCCGTTTTCCGTCACCCCCCAGATCATGCAAGCCAGCGCCGAATTGGCCAACCGCCTGGATGTGCGCCTGCATACCCACTTGGCGGAAACCCTCGACGAAGAAGACTTCTGCCTGCAACGCTTCGGCCTGCGTACCGTGGATTATCTCGACAGCGTCGGCTGGCTCGGCCCACGCACCTGGCTGGCCCATGGCATTCACTTCAACCCGGATGAAATCGCACGCTTGGGCGCCGCCGGTACGGGGATCTGCCATTGCCCAAGCTCCAACATGCGCCTGGCTTCCGGTATCTGCCCGACCCTGGACCTGCTTGCCGCCGGCGCGCCCATCGGGCTGGGCGTGGACGGCTCGGCGTCCAACGATGCCTCGAACATGATCCTTGAAGCGCGTCAGGCCCTGTACATTCAGCGCCTGCGTTATGGCGCAGAAAAGATCACCCCAGAAGGCGTGCTGGGCTGGGCAACCAAAGGTTCGGCACAGTTGCTGGGCCGAACGGACATCGGTGAATTAGCCGTAGGCAAACAGGCTGACCTGGCATTGTTCAAACTCGATGAACTGCGTTTCTCCGGAAGCCACGATCCGATTTCAGCGCTGCTGTTGTGCGGTGCGGATCGGGCGGATCGAGTGATGATCGGCGGCAAGTGGCGGGTGATCGACGGCCAAGTCGAAGGTCTGGACCTGAAAGGCTTGATCGCCGATCACACCCAGGCGGCTCGCCAACTCATCGCCGGCACCTGAGCCAGGCGCCGATCAAAATGTGGGAGCGGGCCTGCTCGCTCCCACATTGGGTCTACGGCGTCATCAAAAACAGTTACAGCCCCAACAGCGACAACATGATAAAAGTCGCAAACAACACGAAATGGGTCATCCCCTCGATGGCATTGGTTTCGCCATCGTTGAGGTTGATCGCGCTGACAATCAGCGTGATAAACACCATCACCGTCTGCACCGGCGTCATCGCCATCTGGAACGGCTGGCCGCTATAGAGCGCCATGGCTTCCATCACCGGCACCGTCAGGATCACCGTAGACAACGAAGCACCCAACGCGATATTCACCACCGACTGCATACGGTTGGCCAATGCAGCGCGCAATGCCGTCAGAATTTCTGGCGCGGCCGAGATAGCCGCCACCACAATCGCCGTGATCACCGGCGGCGCGCCCGTGCCTTCCAGGCCCAGATCCAGGGTTTTGGACATCACCTCGGCCAACGCGCCAATCACAATCACGCCAAACACCAACGTGCCTATCGAGAACGCGAGGTTAACGGGCGGTGTGTGTTCTTCTTCGGTTGATTTCTTGCGGCGTTTTTCCGGGTAGCTGTAGCTGAAGAAATAACTGTGTGGGCCTACCTGCATCCTCAGGAACAAGGTGTAGAGCACCACCATCGCGCCAATGGTGAAGGCCGAGTAAATTTTCCAATCGGCCTCGGGGATAAATTCCGGCACCACCATCGACACGCCCATGGCGGTGAGGATCATCACGCTGTAGGTGCGCGCCGAGTCATCGTTGTAGGACTGTTCGCCATGCTTGATGCCACCCATCAAGGCGGCCAGGCCGAGAATACCGTTGATATCCAGCATCACCGCCGAGTAAATGGTATCGCGCACCAGGGTGGGTGATGGCTCGTTGCTCATCATGATCGCCAGGATCACCACTTCCACCAACACGGCCGCGAGGGTCAGGATCATGGTGCCGTAGGGGTCGCCAACCTTTTCTGCCAACTGCTCGGCGTGGTGGGCTACGCGCATTGAGGCCATTACGATAAACGCGATCAGCGCAGCACCGGCCAGCAGGGCCACCAGTTGCCCACTGTGGAGCATCCAGTGCTCCAGCGGATAAGCCGCAATGGCGGCAATCAGCGCCAGCAGCATGAATTTTTCTTGCTTGAGGTGTGTGAGCATTACGGGCCTTTTCGTGCAGCGAATCAGTCATTGATGGGGTACAGACTGCGCCAAGCCGCTAACGTTTCGTTACACCTTAGTTCAGCTCACTCTTGCGTGAGTGACACAAATACTCTCCTGCTGGTCAGGTTTTGCCGATTATTTCAGCCATGGCCTGTAGAATGCCGCCATTGCACCTGATGAGATTTTAACTATGTACGATTGGCTCAACGCCCTGCCCAAGGCTGAACTGCACCTGCACCTGGAGGGTTCGCTGGAGCCTGAGTTGCTGTTCGCCCTGGCCGAGCGCAACAAGATTGCGCTGCCGTGGAACGACGTCGACACCCTGCGCAAGGCCTACGCCTTCAACAACCTGCAAGAGTTTCTCGACCTGTATTACAAAGGTGCCGATGTGCTACGCACGTCCCAGGATTTCTACGACCTGACCTGGGCCTACCTGCTGCGCTGCAAGGCCCAGAACGTGATCCACACCGAACCGTTCTTCGATCCGCAAACCCACACCGACCGTGGCATCCCGTTCGAAGTCGTGCTGAACGGCATCGCCGCTGCGCTTAAAGATGGCGAGCAGCAACTGGGCATCACCAGCGGCTTGATCCTCAGCTTCCTGCGCCACCTGAGCGAAGCCGAAGCCGAGAAAACTCTCGACCAGGCCCTGCCGTTCCGTGACGCGTTCGTGGCCGTGGGCCTGGACAGCTCGGAAATGGGTCACCCGCCGAGCAAGTTCCAGCGCGTGTTCGACCGTGCCCGCCACGAAGGCTTCCTCACCGTCGCCCACGCCGGCGAAGAAGGCCCGCCCGAGTACATCTGGGAAGCGCTCGACCTGCTGAAAATCCAGCGTATCGACCACGGCGTGCGTGCCATTGAAGATGAACGTTTGATGCAGCGCATCATCGACGAACAGATCCCGCTGACGGTATGCCCGCTGTCCAACACCAAACTCTGCGTGTTCGACGACATGGCCCAGCACAACATTCTCGACATGCTCGAGCGTGGCGTGAAAGTCACCGTAAACTCGGACGACCCGGCCTACTTCGGCGGTTATGTCACCGAGAACTTCCACGCGCTGCACACCTCCCTGGGCATGACCCAGGACCAGGCCAAACGCCTGGCGCAGAACAGCTTGGATGCACGTTTGGTAAAACCATAACCGAACAAGCGCTGCTCAACATGTGGGAGGGGGCTTGCCCCCGATGGCGGTGGGTCAGTCACAGATGTGTTTACTGACACGCCCTCATCGGGAGCAAGCCCCCTCCCACATAGGTTTTGCGCTGATCTTTAGATTTGGGTGAGCTCTTCCAGCGTCTTGCCCTTGGTCTCCATCCCGAACACCCACACCACCAGCGCCGCCACGGCAAAGCACAACGCGCCCAAGGCAAATACCCCGCCCTGCCCGGTTATCGGAAATACCAACCCGGTCACCAACGGCCCCAGCAACGAGCCTACGCGGCCAATCGCTGACGCAAATCCGGAACCTGTAGCTCGCGCCGAAGTGGGATATAGCTCCGGCGTGTAGGTGTACAGCACCGCCCACATGCCAAACAGGAAAAACTGCATCAACAGCCCGGAGGTGATCAGCAGGGCCACATTGCCGCCAAACACAGCACTTTGCCCATACAGAAACGCCATCACCCCGCCACCCAGCAGCGTCACCACGCACACCGGTTTACGCCCCCAGCGCTCGACCAGCCAGGCCGCCATCAAAAAGCCGGGGATCCCGCCCAGGGAAATGATCACCGTGTAATACACCGACTGGGTCACGGCGAAACCCGATTGCTGCAATAGCGCGCTCAACCACGACGTCAGCCCGTAGAACCCGAGCAAGGCAAAGAACCACACGCTCCAGATCATCATCGTGCGTTGGCGGTACTGCGCCGACCACAGCTGCTGGAACGCAGAAAAGAATGTACCCGGCGTACTCTCTACCCATGGCAGGACCATCGGCTCCGGCAAATCGGCGCGGCCCAGGGAATCGCGTACCTTCTGCTCGATACCCAGCAATACCTTGTCCGCCGCTTCGTGGCGCCCGGCCTGTTCCAGCCAACGCGGCGACTCCGGAATAAAGAAGCGGATGGCCAACACAAACACCGCCGGTACAGCCAACACCAGGAAGATGTCGCGCCAACCAATCACCGGCAGCAAAAAGTACGACAGCACCCCGGCGGCTACAAAGCCCAACGGCCAGAAACCATCCATCAACGCAATGTAACGCCCGCGCCGTTTGGCGGGAATCAACTCCGACAGCATCGACTGAGCAATAGGAAACTCCATGCCCATGCCAATGCCCAACAGGATCCGAAACAACGTCAACGCCTCCACCGTCTGCGCCGTGGAGCACAGGTAACTGGCCACGCCCCACAACACGATGCTCCACTGAAACACCGGTTTGCGCCCAAAGCGATCCGCGAGCATTCCAGAAAGAGAAGCACCCACCACCATGCCGAAAAAACTCGAACTGGCCAGCAACCCGGCCTGGGCCGTGCTCAAGCCAAACTCGGTTTTGATCGAGCCCAACAGAAAGGTCATCATCGCCAAGTCCATGGAGTCGAAGAAAAACGCCAGGGCAATGATGATGAAGATGACTCGGTGGTAGCCGCTGATGGGCAACCGTTCCAGCCGCTGCGCTGCGCTATAACCCTGCCTGACCATGCCGCATCCCCCCGTATGAAAAATCCCCTTGGCGAGTGTGCGGCATCGTTTGTCCAGGCTATTGCTGGATGCGACCTGATTGCAGCTCTGAACGACGCGCTTAACGTGCCGCCAGCCGGCTGATCTCCCTGAGCCCTGCCTCGTTGATTGACAAGGCACGCGACTCGTTGATCACGCTGATCCAGTTGGCCTGCAGAAACAGCTGCATCAACCCCGCCCCCAACGCTCCGCCCAGATGCGGTTGCTGCTGGCTCCAGTCGAAACAGTCGCACACCAGCGGCGCTGCCAGGGCCTGGATAAAAATTCCCAGGTCCGCCAAATGCTGCGCGCCCTTGACCGTAACCTCGGTACGCTGCTCATGGCGCTCGAACCATCCGGCCTCAAGCATCCGTTGATACAACTGCGCCGCCAACTCGCCGCCGAGATGGCCGTGACACCAGCGGGCACGGCGCAACAACTGCGGTGCCATCAGTACCGGCGGCAAGGCTTGCGGTGTGCTGCGCGCCGCGCTGGCCATGGTGGTGCTGGCCAGCGCATCAATGGCGGCACTCACATCCGCAGCCGCCACGCGAAACAAGCGCTTGCCACGTCGGGCCTCGATCCGCAGCAGACCGCTGCCGGTCAGCCGCGCCAAATGGGCATTGGCCGACGCCGGCGACAACCCGGCCAGCGTTGCCAGCTCTTCTGAAGACTTCGCCGAACCGTCCATCAGGGCCCAAAGCATGGCCGTGCGTTTGGGCTCGGCCAGCAAGCTGGCGATCTGACTGATGCAAGGTGCTGCTTCCATGTATTCACTCCCTGTAAGATCATTTTTCTGCTGCGGTTGACGCCAAAGTATAGGTGCGCACGCCCCAGCTTCCGCGGCCTCCGACAGCTCGGATCAGGACAGGATATGAGTGAAATTTCCGATCGTTACGCAGGCTATTGCCAAGTCGCCGTCAGCCCGGTCGTTGCGCCGTCAAGGTCGCACACCGGGACACGAGCATGTCCCGCAGCAGATTGATGGGTTTGCTCAATTGCGCACGATGGGCACATAGCAAGTTGAGCGGTGTGCGCTCGCCCTGCAGCTGCGGCAGGATCAAACGCAAGCGCCCGGCCAGCACATCGGTGCTGATATCCAGCCAGGACTTGTAAGCGATACCCATGCCCGCCACCGCCCAGCGCCGCACCACATCGGCGTCATCACTGAACCGGTCACCACTGACCGTCAGGCTCACGTGGCGCTTGCCGTCATAAAACCCCCAATGGTCATGCACCCGGCTGCCGAGCATGTAGAGCAGGCAATTGTGCTGGGCCAGTTGCTCCAGATGCTGGGGTTCGCCATGCCGGGCGAGGTAGCTCGGCGCGGCGCACAGCACACGAATATTGTCCGGGGCGATGGGCAGAGCCACCAGGCTGGAATCCTCGGGCTCACCATAGCGCAGGGCAATGTCCACTGGCTGACGGAACAGGTCGGCAATGCGATCGCCCAGCAACAGGCGCACGTTCAGTTGCGGGTGTTGCTGCTGGAACTCATCCAGCCACGGCAGCAGCTGGTTGCGACCGAAATCCGACGGCGCCGACAATTGCAGCACGCCGCTCACATGATCCTGGCCACTGGCCAATAAGCGCCGGCCATCGTCCAGCGCGCTTAGTGACGCACGCGCATATTCCAGGAAGCCCTCGCCCTCGGCGGTCAGGCGCAGGCTGCGTGTGGAGCGCGCCAGCAAACGCGTGCCCAGTTGCTGTTCGATACGCTTGAGCGCGGCGCTGGCCACTGCCGGTGACAGGTCCATCACCCGTGCCGCCGCCGACAGGCTGCCCAGGTCCGCAGCACGTACAAACAACTGCAAATCATCAAAACGCAGCATGGAATTCCGCCCATTATCAAAATTTGGTTGAAACAGACTGCTGTTTTAGCCGCTTTTATCTGCGTAGGAAATAGCCAATCATCTGCCCATCCCGTTCTTAGCTATATCACTCTGACCTTTTACCGGAGCCCTCATGAAAGCCATTGCCTACTACACGTCATTGCCGATCAATGATCCAAAATCCCTGCAAGATATAGAGCTGCCGGAGCCCGTGGCCGGCCCGCGCGACCTGCTGGTGGAAGTCAAAGCCATCTCGGTCAACCCGGTGGACACCAAGGTGCGCCACAACGTCGCCCCGGAAAATGGCGACGCCAAGGTGTTGGGCTGGGACGTGGCCGGTGTGGTCAAGGCGGTCGGCAGCGATGTGACGCTGTTCAAAGCCGGTGACAAGGTGTTCTACGCCGGCTCCCTGGTGCGCCCAGGCGGCAACAGCGAACTGCATACGGTCGATGAACGCATCGTCGGCCATATGCCCAAAAGCCTGGGGTTTGCCGAAGCGGCCGCGCTGCCGTTGACCGCCATCACAGCGTGGGAACTGCTGTTTGAACGTTTGCAAATACCCGAAGGCAAGGAAGATCACGGCCAGAGCCTGCTGATCGTCGGCGCTGCCGGCGGCGTGGGGTCGATCCTGACCCAACTGGCCAACCAACTCACGGCGCTGAAAGTCATCGGTACCGCCTCGCGCCCCGAGACTCAGGAATGGGCCAAAGCCTTGGGCGCCCACGTAGTGATCGACCACAGCCAGCCGCTGAGCGAAGCGCTGAAACAGGCAGGCCTTGGGCAAGTGACCCACGTCGCCAGCCTGACCCAAACCGAGCATCACCTGGATCAACTGGTGGAAGCGCTGCAACCCCAAGGCAAGCTGGCGTTGATCGACGACCCCAAGGCGCTGGATGTAAGCAAGCTCAAGCGCAAGAGCCTGTCGCTGCACTGGGAGTTCATGTACACCCGCTCGATGTTCGAGACGCCCGACATGATCGAGCAGCACAACCTGCTTAACCGCGTGGCCGATCTGATCGACGCCGGCACCCTGAAAACCACGGTGGGCGAGCATTTCGGTGTGATCAATGCAGCCAATGTGCGCCGTGCCCACGCGCTGCTGGAAAGCGGCAAGGCCAAGGGCAAGATCGTGCTGGAAGGGTTCTAAAAAACGCTGTCAGTGTCGTCCGTTATACGTGTAGGTAATGGACGACACCATTAGTCCGAGAGTTGATCTTCGTCATATTTGTGAGGGGATTCGGGTTTATATTGGCCGCCTTTGCCACGATTCTTTTACGTGAGGAAGTCAGCAATGAAAATCCTGATAAAAGCGTTAGCAAAATCCCCAGGCAAGCTATGGCAAGTTCGTCTCGACGGCGAAGCCATCACCTTCCGCAGTGAAGCCGAGGCCCGCGCCTTCGTTGACACCCTGCAAGCGCGGATCCAGGCCCCCCACCGTTTCCCCCTCGGCCAGCAGCGCTCTGCCGCTGGCTGACCCGTCTATCAGACCTGCGCCTGCGTGGCCCTTGCCCGTTGCAGGCGCTGGGTCGACATTGCAATCGTTACCGCCAGCACGCCGCACAAGCTGATGACCATGGCCATCGGCATCGCCGTACCATCATGCAACACGCCGACCAGCGACGCCGCACCCGCCGCCACGCCGAACTGGATACACCCGAGCAACGCCGAGGCACTGCCCGCCCGTGCGCCTTGCCCGCTCATGGCACAGGCCGAGGTGTTCGGCAAAATGCAGCCCAGGCTGGCGATGCAGATAAATAGCGGCACCAGCAACGGCCACAGCGCCTCAGTGCGCAGCGCGGCAATCCCCAGCAGCGTCAACGCCGCCGCCACGTAGACCCACACCGTACGCGACAGCAAAAACGCCGGGCCACGCTTGGCCAGCAACCGCGCATTCAACTGCGCCACCAGGATAAAGCCGGCGGCGTTGGAACCGAACAGCCAGCCGTAATGCTCGGCAGGCACGCCGTAGAGTTTGATAAATACGAAGGGGGAGCCGGCGATGTAGGCAAACATCCCGGCAATCGAGATGCCGCCGGTCAAGGCATAGCCCAGGTACACGCGGTCCGACAACAGCGAGCCGTAGCGGCGCAACGAACCAGACAGTGGCTGGCGCGGCTGATCGGCCGGGAAGGTTTCCGGCAAGCCGACTGCCACGGCGATAGCCGCCATCACGCTGAACAACGACAGTGCCAGGAAAATCGACTGCCAGCCCCACACCCCGACCATCAGCCCACCCGCCAATGGCGCAAGGATCGGCGCCAGGCCGGTGACCAGCATCAGTTGCGAATACACCTTGGCCGAGCCCACTGCGTCGCACTTGTCACTCACCACCGCCCGGGAAATCACCATGCCCGCGCAACCACCAAGGGCCTGCACGAAACGCGCACCGATCAGCCACTCCAGCGACGGCGCGTAGGCACAGGCGAAGGATGCGATGGTAAACAACGTGACGCCGCTGAGCAGCGGCACGCGCCGACCGAAACGGTCAGCCAGCGGGCCGTAGATCAATTGACCGATAGCCAGGCCGGCGAAATACACCGCCAGGGTCAGTTGGATATGTTTTTCGTCAGTGGCAAAGGCCGTGGCCATGGCCGGAAAGCCTGGCAGGTAGAAGTCGATCGCCAACGGCGCGAAGGCGCTCAAGGCGCCCAGAATCAGGATTATGCGAAGGTTCATCAGA
Organism: Pseudomonas synxantha BG33R; assembly: GCF_000263715.2. Taxonomy (NCBI): domain Bacteria; kingdom Pseudomonadati; phylum Pseudomonadota; class Gammaproteobacteria; order Pseudomonadales; family Pseudomonadaceae; genus Pseudomonas; species Pseudomonas synxantha. The sequence goes on along the minus strand of NZ_CM001514.1, from coordinate 798,956 downwards.
CACCCAAGTGAGTCGGCAGCTCGACAGTCTAGCCGCGCTTGGGTGCCGTGAACATTACGTTAGGTCGCTAACGATCAGAAAAAATCACGCCAGTTTGGCGGTGTAGCCCTCCTCGGTGATCAGTTGGATGACCTTATCCGAGGGCAGACTGCTTGCCACGCGCACTTCTTTAGCGCCCAAATCTACTTCGACACTCGCCGCCGCATCCTTGCTCTGTACCGCCTGGGTCACCGCTCGAACGCAATGGCCACAGGTCATTCCTTCAACACTGAATATTTGCATGACATGACTCCTTTGATGAGGTTGGGCACAGTGTCAACCTTGCCACGACGGCAAGGTCAAGTTTCAAAAAAATCGGCCGGGCTGGTATTCGCAGGCGACGTCGGCCAAGCTTCAACTTTCCTCGCTGTGAACCATGGAGCATTCGCCATGCGCTGGTCGTTTTTTGCCCTTGCCGGCCTGATGAGCTTGTCTGCCGTTGTGCCCCCGGCACTCGCCGCTGAAGATTATGCGGTGCTGATCATTTCCCGCGAACGCCTGGAAGTACCCACCAATTGCGAAATCGGCCTGTATCTTCAGGACCAACTGGCCGGACGCCTGTTCCAGGAACAAGCCACCTCGTTCAATCTGCCCGCAGGTAACGTGTCGCTGCGCCTCAAGCTATTGCCAGGCCAGTCCCCGGGCTGCCAGCCAGGGATGCTGGCGCCAGCGGCGCAGAACATTACGTTGAAAGCCGGTGATGTCCGCAAATTGCGTATTGCCCAGGGCCAGGACGGCATGTACCTCAAACCTGCCGCATTGGAATACTGAAGACGCTTGACCTTCCCCACAGGTTAAGGTTGATCCTAGTGGCAACTTCTTCTGGAGGACTGCCCCATGAATGGATCCACCACATTTGACCTGCCCATCGGCGGCATGACCTGCGCCAGCTGTGCCGGCCGCGTCGAACGCGCGCTGGGCAAGGTGCCGGGGGTGCAGCGCGTGAGCGTCAACCTGGCCAACGAACGCGCCCACATCGAAGTGCTCGGCCAGATGGACGCCAGCGTACTGCTCGCCGCAGTCGACAAGGCCGGCTACACCGCCACCCTGCCACAAAGCGAAACCGCCACCGAAGCCGACCAGGCCGGGCGCCTGCGCCGCGAGCGCTGGGCGCTGGTGGCGGGGATTGTGCTGGCGCTGCCCCTGGTGCTGCCGATGCTGGTAGAACCCTTCGGCCTGCACTGGATGCTCCCGGCCTGGATACAGTTCGCCCTGGCCACACCGGTGCAATTCATCCTCGGTGCGCGCTTCTATGTTGCCGCCTGGAAAGCCGTACGCGCCGGCGCCGGCAACATGGACCTGCTGGTGGCAATCGGCACCAGCGCCGGCTACGGCCTGAGTATCTATGAATGGCTCACCGCCGCCCCCGGCGTGACGCCGCACCTGTACTTCGAAGCTTCAGCGGTGGTCATCGCTCTGGTGCTGCTGGGCAAATACCTGGAAAGCCGCGCCAAGCGCCAGACCGCCAGCGCCATCCGCGCCCTTGAAGCCTTGCGTCCGGAACGAGCGATCCGCGTGCTGGATGGCCGCGAAGAAGACGTCGCGATCAATGCCTTGAAGCACGGTGACCTGGTGCTGGTCAAACCCGGCGAACGCTTCCCGGTGGACGGCGAGGTGGTGGAAGGCCAAAGCCATGCCGATGAAGCGCTGATCAGCGGCGAAAGCCTGCCGGTGCCGAAACAGCCCGGCGACCCGGTCACCGGTGGTGCCATCAACGGTGAAGGCCGTTTGCTGGTGCGCACCCTGGCCCTGGGCGCGGAGAGCGTGCTGGCGCGCATCATCCGCCTGGTCGAAGACGCCCAGGCCGCCAAGGCACCGATCCAGAAACTGGTGGATAAAGTCAGCCAGGTGTTCGTACCGGCCGTGTTGGTCTTGGCGCTGATCACCGTAGTGGGCTGGTGGTTGTATGGCGCATCGCTGGAAACCGCGATCATCAATGCGGTCGCCGTGCTGGTGATCGCCTGCCCTTGTGCCCTGGGCCTGGCCACGCCGACCGCGATCATGGCCGGCACCGGCGTCGCAGCACGCCACGGTATTCTGATCAAGGATGCCGAAGCCCTGGAACGCGCCCATGCCGTGAGCGCCGTGGTGTTCGACAAGACCGGCACCCTGACCTCCGGCGCGCCAAAAATTGCGCACCTGGCGGCGGTGGACGGCGATGAAGCCCTCTTATTGCAACAGGCCGGCGCCTTGCAACGCGGCAGTGAACACCCGCTGGCCAAAGCCGTGCTGGATGCCTGCCAAGAGAAAGGTCTGGACGTGGCCGATGTGAGCGCCAGCCAATCCCTGACCGGACGCGGCATTGCCGGTACGCTGGACGGTCGCCCACTGGCGCTGGGCAATCGACGCCTGCTGGAGGAAACCGGTCTGGACGCAGGCGATTTGGCTCAGCGTGCCAAGGAATGGGAAGCCGAAGGCCGCACCTTGTCCTGGCTGATCGAGCAAGGTGCGCAACCGCGTGTACTGGGCCTGTTTGCGTTTGGCGACACCCTCAAGCCCGGCGCACTTGAGGCGGTGCAACAACTCAAGGCGCAGCACATCAGCAGCCACCTGATTACCGGCGATAACCACGGCAGTGCACGGGTCGTGGCGCAGGCGTTGGGGATCGATGACGTGCACGCCGAAGTGCTGCCGGCCTACAAAGCTGCCGCCGTTGCCGAGCTGAAAAAAACCGGGGTGGTGGCCATGGTTGGCGACGGTATCAACGATGCCCCGGCGCTGGCCGCTGCCGATATCGGCATTGCCATGGGCGGCGGCACCGATGTGGCCATGCACGCCGCCGGTATCACCCTGATGCGCGGCGACCCGCGCCTGGTGCCAGCCGCGCTGGAGATCAGCCGCAAGACTTATGCAAAAATTCGACAGAATCTGTTCTGGGCCTTTGTGTATAACTTGATCGGCATTCCCCTGGCCGCCTTCGGCCTGCTCAACCCGGTACTGGCTGGGGCTGCCATGGCCTTGTCCAGCGTCAGCGTGGTGAGCAATGCACTGTTGTTGAAAACCTGGAAACCCAAGGACCTGGAGGATCAACACCCATGAACATCGGCCAAGCCGCCCGCACCAGCGGGCTGAGTGCAAAGATGATTCGCTACTACGAATCCATCGGCCTGCTGAAAACGGCCCATCGCACCGATAGCGGCTACCGTGTGTATGGCCACGACGACCTGCACACCCTGACGTTTATCAAGCGCTCGCGGGACCTGGGGTTTTCATTGGAAGAGGTCGGCAAGCTGCTGACCTTGTGGGAAGACCGGCAGCGGGCCAGCGCCGACGTAAAAGCCCTGGCGCGCCAGCACATAGACGAGTTGAACCACAAGATTCGCGAGCTGGGGCAACTGCGCGACACCTTGCAGGACCTGATGGAGCACTGCCAGGGCGATCATCGACCCGATTGCCCGATACTCAAGGAATTGGCAGCGGGCAACTGCTGCGCCTGACCGGATAAACACAAAACCCAATGTGGGAGCTGGCTTGCCTGCGATAGCATCACCTCGGTGTCACTGATACACCAAGGGGTCTGCATCGCAGGCAAGCCAGCTCCCACATTGGAACGCGCCGTTTTGAGTTACTGCATCCAAGGCGGCGGTGGCGGTTCGTCCGGCACTTTGCTCGGTGGCGCATCGTCTGCCGCGCGAATCGCCTGGCGACGCTCTTCATCCAGCCGCGCCGCTTCGATTTCGCGGATCACACCGCCTACGTCCGCCAGCTCTTCCGGTTCGTCGAACTCACCGGTCAACACACTGGCCGGATGCAAGGTGCCGGCTTCGTACAGCGCCCACATTTCCTTGGCGTACTTGGTCTTCTTCAGCTCCGGGGCAAAGCGTCCAAAGTAGGAAGCCATGTTGCCCACGTCCCGCTCCAGCATGTTGAAGGCGTGGTTGTTGCCCGCCGCATCCACTGCCTGGGGCAGGTCGATGATCACCGGGCCCGTCGGCGTAAGCAGTACGTTGAACTCGGACAGGTCACCATGCACCAGGCCGGTGCACAACATCAGCACGATCTGCGAGATCAGGAAGGCGTGGTACTCGCGCGCCTGGTCCGGCTCCAGTACCACGTCATTCAAACGCGGCGCTGCATCACCGTACTCGTCGGCCACCAGCTCCATCAACAGCACGCCCTCAAGGAAGTCGTACGGCTTGGGCACGCGAACGCCGGCACCGGCGAGACGGAACAGCGCCGCCACTTCGGCGTTCTGCCAGGCATCTTCGGTTTCTTTCTTGCCGAACTTGGAGCCCTTGGCCATGGCCCGGGCCTGGCGGCTGTTACGGACCTTTCGGCCTTCCTGGTATTCGGCCGCCTGACGAAAACTTCGTTTGTTCGCCTCCTTGTAAACCTTGGCGCAACGCAATTCGTTGCCGCAGCGCACCACATAAACAGCTGCTTCTTTACCACTCATGAGTGGGCGCAGCACTTCGTCGACCAGACCGTCTTCGATCAGGGGTTCAATGCGTTTAGGAGTCTTCATCAGCTTTTATTGTGGGTCCTGTATTACCAAACACGCGTGTGGCACTCGTTATACGGCAATCAGCTCGCCGGTGGGAGAGGCTACCGACCTCTGACCCCTTCAGAATGCATGCAATGGGCCAATTTTTTTGGCAATCAGCGTTCGATAATCGCTGTCACCCCTTGGCCGCCAGCAGCACAGATCGAAATCAACCCCCGCCCTTTGCTCGCCGCATCCAGCAACTTGGCGAGGTTGGCAACGATGCGCCCGCCGGTGGCGGCAAATGGATGGCCTGCCGCCAAAGAACTGCCCTTGACGTTGAGCCGGCTGCGATCGATAGCCCCCAACGGAGCATCCAGGCCCAGGCGCGTCTTGCAGTAATCGGCGTCTTCCCACGCCTTGAGCGTGCACAACACCTGGGCAGCAAAGGCCTCGTGGATCTCGTAGTAATCAAAATCCTGCAAGGTCAGGCCATTGCGGGCCAGCAAGCGCGGCACCGCATACACCGGCGCCATCAACAGACCCTCGGCACCGTTGACGAAATCCACCGCCGCCGCTTCGCCATCACGCAGGTACGCAAGGATCGGCAGCCCCCGCTCCTTGGCCCACGCTTCACTGCCGAGCAGCACCAGGGAGGCACCATCGGTCAGCGGCGTAGAGTTGCCGGCGGTCAGCGTGCCCTTTTCGCTACGCTCGAAGGCCGGCTTGAGGGCGGCGAGTTTTTCCAGGGTCAGGTCCGGGCGCAGGTTGTTGTCACGGGTGAGGCCGAGAAACGGCGTGAGCAAATCGTTATGCCAGCCTTCGGCGTAAGACGCGGCCATCTTTTGATGACTCTCCAGCGCCAGCTGGTCTTGGTCGGCACGCGGGATCTGCCAGGTCTGGGCCATCAGTTCGCAGTGTTGGCCCATGGACAGCCCAGTGCGCGGTTCGCCATTGCGCGGCAGCTCGGGCTTGAGGTGCTGCGGACGAAGTTGTAACAGAATTTTTAATTTGTCTGCCATGGATTTGCTGCGGTTGGCTTTGAGTAGCAGCTTGCGTAGCCCTTCATTCACGCCAATCGGTGCATCGGACGTGGTGTCCACCCCGCCGGCAATGCCACATTCGATCTGGCCCAGCGCGATTTTGTTAGCCACCAGCAACGCCGCTTCCAGACCGGTGCCACAGGCTTGCTGAATGTCGTATGCGGGGGTCTGCGGCGACAACCGCGAGCCGAGCACGCATTCGCGCGTCAGGTTGAAATCGCGGGAATGCTTGAGCACCGCGCCGGCGGCCACCTCGCCCATGCGCAGGCCATGCAGGTTGTAGCGCTCGATCAGGCCCTCCAGGGCGGCGGTGAGCATCGCCTGGTTACTCGCCGTGGCGTAAGGGCCATTGGAACGGGCGAAAGGAATGCGGTTACCGCCAATGATCGCCACTCGGCGCAATTGAGTCATGAAAAGCTCCCTCTGTCGGTTATGGGCTTGATCACTGAGCCTAGTCGAACGACTGCTACCCTGGGATGGTCAACCCTTTGAACCCCAGCCTTCGGAGAGCGTTCCATGTCTGACCGTTATATCGACTTCGCCAACTCAAGCCTCGGCCATCGCCTGGTCGCCGCCATTGGCCTGCCGTCACCGGTACGCCTGGAACGCTGGCAAGCCGGACGCCTGCGCCCGGTCGAAGGCGCACTGTTGCTGGGCGGCGGCGCATTGACGAGCAAGGTGCTGGCGTTTGCCAATCGGCTCACCGACGCCGTCTACAGCTACGGCGCAGAAGCCTCGACGGCATCCGCGTGGATTCCCGGGCACGGCCCCAAGCTCAAGGCGGTGGTGTTCGACGCCAGTGACTTGAAGCACACCGACCAACTCAAGCAACTGCGTGAGTTCTTCCAGCCATTGCTGAAAAACCTCGACCATAGCGCGCACCTGGTGATCCTCGGCCGTGCGCCGGAAAGCCTCAGCGACCCGTTTGCCGCCAGCGCCCAGCGCGCCCTGGAAGGCTTCAGCCGCTCGCTGGCCAAGGAACTGCGCAGCGGTGGCGTGTTGCAGTTGCTGTATGTGGGTGACGGGGCCGAGGACCAATTGGAAGGCGCGCTGCGGTTTTTCCTCTCGCCCAAAAGCGCTTACATTTCGGGCCAAGTCATTCGCCTGTCAGCCTGCGACACCCCGGTCGAAGACTGGACGCGCCCGCTGGCGGGGCGCAAGGCGCTGGTCACTGGCGCCGCCCGGGGCATCGGTGCGTCCATCGCCGAAACCCTGGCCCGCGACGGCGCCGAGGTGATTTTGCTCGATGTGCCCCAGGCCAAGGCCGACCTCGAAGCCCTGGCCGCACGCCTGAATGCGCGTACGGTGGTGCTGGATATCTGCGCCGAAGACGCCGCCAGCCAGTTGGTCGAACACTTGCCCGACGGGCTCGATATCCTGGTGCACAACGCCGGCATCACCCGTGACAAAACCCTGGCCAACATGACGCCCGAATACTGGGACGCGGTGCTGGCGGTGAACCTCAATGCTCCGCAAGTGCTGACCAAGGCCCTGCTCGACAGCGGCACTCTGCACGACAACGCACGGATCGTGCTGCTGGCGTCCATCAGTGGCATCGCCGGCAATCGTGGGCAAACCAACTATGCCGCGAGCAAGGCCGGTTTGATCGGCCTGGCCCAGGCATGGGCGCCCCTTTTGAAGGAACGCGGGATCAGCATCAACGCCGTGGCGCCGGGCTTTATCGAAACCCAGATGACCGCACACATCCCGTTTGCCCTGCGTGAGGCCGGGCGACGCATGAGTTCGCTTGGCCAGGGTGGCATGCCACAGGACGTGGCCGAAGCCGTGGCGTGGCTCGGCCAGCCGGGTTCCGGTGCCGTCAGCGGCCAGGCGCTGCGTGTGTGTGGGCAAAGTCTTCTGGGAGCATAAGCATGCAATGGCAAACCTTGGACAGCACACCGTCGCTACACCCGATGTACTGGCGTGCGGCACTCAAGCGCAAGATCACCGGCAGCACGTTGCCCGAACGCGGCTGGCGCTGTCGGGTCAGCGTCGATCCCAAGGCCGTCGCGGCGTACCGCAAGGTCTGCGGGTTCACCGACAGCCCGATGCTGCCAGCGACTTACCCGCACATCCTGGCGTTCGGTCTGCAACTGCAACTGCTGACCGACAAGGCGTTTCCGTTTCCGCTGTTGGGGCTGGTCCATCTGAGCAATCGCATCCGCATCCACCGGCCTCTGGGCGGCGTGGGAGAGCTGAGCATCGGTGTGTACGCGCACAACCTACAGCCTCACGCCAAGGGCGCGACCTTTGACATTGCGACCGTGGTCGAAGATGCCCTTGGGCTGCTATGGGAAGCCGAAAGCCAGATGCTCTGTCGTGGCGTAAAGCTTGAAGGCGAATCGCTGAATAACAGCGTGCACGTCCCAGGGCCGCTCAACGAACTGACACGCTGGAAAGCGCCCACCGATATCGGTCGCCGCTATGCCCGCGTGTCCGGCGATTACAACCCCATCCATCTCAGTGCGCCGACGGCCAAGCTGTTCGGTTTTCCCCAGGCCATCGCCCATGGACTGTGGAACAAGGCCCGCACGCTCGCGGCGCTGGGAGAACACCTGCCGGCCGCCAATATTGAAATCAATGTCGAGTTCAGGAAACCCGTGCGCCTGCCTGGTGAAGTGATATTGATGAGCAGCGCAGCCGGTTCCAGTGGCGAGTTGGAACTTAAAGGGCCGGGCGGCATTGAGCATATGTTCGGAAAGTGGCAGCCGATCGCCTGAAAAAACCGATTAATTGTATATATACACCCAAAGTTATAGCGGACCTTACGAGGTCCGCTTATTTATTCAACCTTTTGATTCACATCACCTAATTTTCAGTAAGCATCCTTGCCATACACCCTTTGTATTAGTCGCTAAGTTGACCGATGGCTGGGGTATATAAATTGTTAATACCAAGTTGAGCGTTGTGCGAAAGAGTGCCATGGCCTGAGATAGAACCACGGACAAATCTATTGCTGCCCCAAGAAGTAGCGAAGGTTTGAAACAACCCAGGTTGTACCAGGTGCAAGGAACTCAATCATGAAAACTCAAGTCGTGTTGTGGAAAGCAAGTACCGCGTTGGCCCTGATTCTGGCAATGAGCCTCGGCGGCTGCAGCAGTGGTGGTGGCGGGCATAAATCCAGCGTGGCGGCGTCATCGCCGGATGCTGGCGCAGGTGCTGGTGGTGGTACAGGTGGTGGTGACGGCGGCACGGGCGGTGGTACCGGTGGCGGTACTGGTGGCGGCGATGGCGGCACGGGCGGTGGTACCGGTGGCGGTACTGGTGGTGGTGACGGCGGCACGGGCGGTGGTACCGGTGGCGGTACTGGTGGTGGTGACGGCGGCACGGGCGGTGGTACCGGTGGCGGTACTGGTGGCGGTGACGGCGGCACGGGCGGTGGTACCGGTGGCGGTACTGGTGGTGGTGACGGCGGCACGGGCGGTGGTACCGGTGGCGGTACTGGTGGCGGTGACGGCGGCACGGGCGGTGGTACCGGTGGCGGTACTGGTGGCGGTGACGGCGGCACGGGCGGTGGTACCGGTGGCGGCACGGGTGGCGGCACGGGTGGCGGCACTGGCGGCGGCACTGGCGGTGGCACTGGCGGTGGCACTGGCGGCGGTACAGGTGGCGGTACAGGTGGCGGCACTGGCTCAACAACCACCCCGCTGGTTACTGGTCAGATCGCCGGTACCCTCGGCACCACTGTGGGCAATGTGGGCGTAGCAGTGGGTGATCTTGGTTCTACCTTGAACGGTGTGCCCATCGTCGGTGTTACCGCTGGCGGCCTGGTGACCTCGGCCGGCACTGCCGTCACCAGCGTCGGCACAGGGGTGACCAACGGTCTGGGCTCACTGGGCACCAATACCAACTCCCTGGGCGTTACTGTGGCAGGCGTAGGGAATGGCGTCGCCGACCTGGGCGGCGGCATCTCCACCACCGGCCAATCACTGTCGACCACCCTCGGCGGTGTACCCGTCGTCGGCGGCCTGACAGGCGGCGTAGGCACTGCAGTCGGCGGCGTAGTGGATAAAGTCGGCACTACGGTAACCATGCTCGGCGATACCCTCAGTACCGCCAGCACCACCGGTCCATTGGGCTCGCTGACCAACACCCTCGGCGGCAAAGTAGTGGTGCCTGTGGTATCGCTGGTGGAAAACACCACCGGCAACCTCGGTACGGCAACCGGCCTGGGCGCTCCAGTCAATGGCCTGCTGGATAAAGTCGGCTCGACGGTTACCAGCCTGGGGACTCAAGTCGCCAGTACTGGCGGTACCGGCAACCCTGTCACTACCGTGGTCGGCAGCGTGCTGACTGGCGTTGGCGGCACGCTCGACAAGTCTGGCGGCTATGTCGCCCCAACCGGTGGCACCGCAGCTCCCGGCATTCCAGAACTGGTCGGCGGCCTGGTCAGCAACGTCGGTACCGGCCTGAATGTCGGCAACACCAACGGCACGGTCAGTGCAGCGGGTGTAACCGGTGGCGCGCTGGGCAACACCATCGCTTCGGTAGGGACTGTGCTGGGTGGTACAGGTGTCGCCAACACAGGCGCCACGGCACCAGTCGCGGCAGTGGCAACCAATGTCGGCGCCGCGCTTAACCCGGTCACATCCGGCGTCACCGCGCTGACGCAAAACATCGGTACTACCACTGGCGTTGGCGCTCCGGTCAACGGCCTGGTGACGCAAGTGGGAGGGGCAGTCAGCAGCGTAGGCACCAACCTGACTGCCGCCAATGCCAACCCGATCACCAACGCAGTGGGCACCACCGTAACGGCTGTCGGCAACACTGTAGGTTCGGTGGGTGGCTTGGTTACCGGCGGCACTACCGGCACCAGCGGTGGCCTGCTCGGTGGCTTGAACATCGGCGCCACCACCACGACCACAGGCACTGCCACAACCACCGGCGGCACTACAGCCACAGGCGGTCTGGGCGGTTTGTTGAACGGCCTGACCGGTAAATAGAAATGCACCTGGCCGATTAGACGGCCTCCCCTACAGCGCCTACGCTTGGTTGAGACGAGAGACCCTAAATAAGTCTCTCGTCTTTTTTATGGGCGACGCCTTGTGTGATGAGCCGCCACCCTCCCGAACCGAGTCCCAGAACCCGGCGGGCCCGAAGCGCTGCTGCAGTTGACCATGGAGTGTCCTATGCGCGTATTAACGCCGTTGTTAATGCTAACCCTCAGCGCTTACGCCCAGGCCGAGCCCCTTCCCAGCTTTTTGAACAGCAATGACAGCGTGCGCACCTTGCCGGTACCCAACCTGCCCGCCGATGCCTATCGACCGGCCACGCCACAAACCCAAGTGCCTGAAGCACCGCCGACTGCCGGCCAGCCCCTGTTGATGGACACCAAGGTCACCATTCGCAAGCTGCAGATCGAAGGCGGCACCATTTACCCCCTGACCGAGACGGCCCAAGTCTACGCACCGCTGATTGGCCGCGAGACCAACCTCGCGCAATTGATCGAAGCAACCCGTGGCATCACCCGCCGCTACCAGGAGGACGGCTACCTGCTGTCCTATGCGTTCCTGCCACAGCAGAATTTCGAAAACGGCCTGGTCCGCGTTGTTTTGGTGGAGGGTTACATCAAGGACTACCAGCAAACCGGCGACATCGGCTCGGTGTCGGCCTACGTCGACAAACTGGCGAAAAAACTGTTGGCCGAACGCCCGCTGACGCGCAAGACCTTCGAGCGCTACACCACGCTGATGAGCCGCATTCCCGGCCTGACCGTACAAGCCCAGGTGCCACCGCCGGGCACCACCGATGGCGCCACGCACATGCAGATCCAGGCCAGCCGCAAACCTTTCACCACCAGCATGAGCCTGGTGCAGAAAAGCCGTGGCGGCACGCAAGCCTTGCTCAGTGCCACCAGCAATTCGCAAACGTTCATGGGCGAACAACTGACCGTCAGCGGCCTGTTCCCGCCCGGCGAGGACAAAGAGCATTACTACCGTGTGGACTACAACCAGTTCATCAATGCCGAGGGCACCCAACTGGTACTCGCTGCCGAACGTTACCGCGCCGACCCCAACAGCAGCGTGCAACTGGACGGCGGCTTCGAGCTCAAGCCGCACCAGTCGATCGATCGCTATTCCATCGGCCTGAGCCACCCGTTTATCGCCTCTCCCACCGAGTCATTGAGCCTGGGCACACGCCTGTACGTGGTGGACCAGACCACCCGTTACAAGCTGGTGGGCTACCCGCTGAGTTTCGACATCGAATCCAACCTGCGCGCCCTCGCCTTCGAGGGTGATTGGCGCAAGGCCGACGCACGCCGGTTACGTATCATCAGCGGCGGCCTGTACCAAGGCATCGACGGTTTGGGCGCCAAGGCGCGCAGTGACCTGGACGTGGCAAAACCCGACCTCGATTTCTTCCGCCTGCGCCTCTCCGGCGTGCAAAGCGACAAGTTCTTCGACAACTGGCAAGGCGTGCTCTCAGGTGCGTTGTACTGGAGCAACAACACCTTGCCCGACAGCGAACGCGCCACCTTCGGCGGGCAAAACTTCGGGCGTGGCTATCCTGATGATCAAGGCTCGGGCGACAAGGGCTGGGGCGTGGCGTACGAGGTCAACTACAGCTTCAACCGCGCCGGCAACTGGGTGAAGGTTTTGCAACCCTACGTGGTGCTCGACCGCGCCAAGACCTGGTTCAACGACCTGCCGGTCAAGGCCAGCGACATGTCTTCGGCGGCAGTGGGGTTACGCTTTGGCGATAACAAGTACTACAACATCGCCCTGGAGGCGGCCAAGCCGATGTCGGATATCGCCCTGGACAGTTTTAACCGCAGGCCACGGTATACGCTGAGTTTCAGTTATCAGCTTTGAGGAGCTTGATGCCTTGATCATTGTTGGATCAGACTCGGTGAACATGTGGGAGGGGCGGTGCGACGATTCGACTTGCTCCCGATGGCGGCCTTGTAGCCGACGGGGGTCTTGGATCAGACCGAGTACATATCCATTTCTGCGGTAACGGCTGATATTGGTTCCGCTTTTACAGCGGGTCACTTTTGAAGAGCCCAAAAGTAACCAAAAGGCTCTTGCCCCACCACTCGGCACCTCGCTTAGGCTCGGTGTGCCCGTAATCCGACAGGGATTTGGGGGGCCGCCGCCACGCGCCATCCATGGCGCGGGGCGGCTAAACCGGCATCCCTGCCGGTTTACCCCCCAAATCCCTGTCGAATTCCGGCCAGCGTGGTTTAACGGGGCGCCTGAGATCAAAAGCAGATCAAGATCAAGAGCTGCTCGCTTCGCATCGTGGTTACGGTTGGCTGCGGCTACACAAGCTGTGTCCATACCCATGCTTATCGGGGGCAAGCCCCCTCCCACATTTTGACCGAGGTGTATTAGTTCAATACCTGTCAGCTGTCAGGCAGCACTCGCATTTGATCCATCGATCAATGAGGCTTCAAGGGGGGAAACAAGTTATCCAGCGTATCGATCAACCGCACCAGATAGATCGGCTTGCGAAATAGATCCAGCACCTGCAAGCGCAGCATATCGCTGACATCATCCATCTCGGCATGACCGGACATCACGATCACAGGCAAATGCGAGCGAGAGGTGTGTTCGCGCAGGCGCTTGATCAAGGAGATGCCGCTTTCTTCGGGCATACGCAGGTCGGTGATAACCAGAGCGATATCGGGGTGAAGTGTCAGTTCTTGCAGAGCAAAAGTGACGGTGGTGGCGGTAAAACAGACGAATCCCTCGTTTTCGAGGGACTCGGCCAACTCGATCAGCGCATCCTCCTCGTCATCCACCAATAGGATTTGTTGGCGGGGTGACGAGAAGGGGGTCATGGGCAGTACCTGATAAATAAAATCACCGAAACAACAAGCAACAGCCCTGGCGCTTAAGTAGCCGCCGGCAGCGCATCGGATACTTTCTGGAAGACGCCTTTGATTTTATCGCCAAGCCCAGTGCCGAACCCAATAATAACCAACGCAACTATCGCCACAATAATCACATATTCGATAGCCGACGCCCCCTCTCTGCGGCGCAGAAATAACTGGGCATGAATGTAAAACTTCAAGAACAGGTCAAGGATCATAGGAAGATCTCCTTCATGCGCCACAAAGCGCCGTTACAGCTGGACCGCACAATGATTGCCGTGTGCCACTAGAGCATTGTCAAGAAATTTAACACTCACAACTGTAAGAACGCATTAATCACAAAGTATTAGTCGCCGCAAACACGCCGCACATCCTGTATTTACAGGACCACCCTTGAACCTCGGATAATTTTTTCGTTCGGTAATGGCATTTTGTCCTAGCTGAGCTACCTTCAAATAGCCAAATCGTTAGTTGTTCATCACAGCCAAGTTGCGAATTTAACTCGTTTGAAGTAACGGGAAAAAAGCCGTGCAACAGGATAGGGAGAGCCGTCATGAACAGTCGCATCAGCATGGTCCTGGCTGGCTTGCTGCTTGTTGGGGCTTTGATTGCAGGGTATTGGGGCCTGGTGCTTAGCCGTTCTCCAGTGCCAGTGGCGGTCCCATCACCAGAACCTGTCATTTCCGTTGAAAAAACCGTCGCCGTCGTCGAGGACCAAACCCGCCAGCCGGTGGTGGTACTGGTACACGCGGTGCCGCCTTTCGTCGCTCTCACTGCCGCCGATGTGGCGGTGGAAAAACTGCGCACCGTCCCGGCCGGGAGCCTCACTAGCCTCGACCAGGCCATCGGCCGCGCGCCTTTGCGTGCCCTGGGTGCCGGCACCTGGCTGAACGAAGAAAGCTTCACCGCCGGCGGCCCCCTGGCCCGCATGATCCGGGCGAATGAACGCGCCCTGGCCGTGGCCGTCGATGAAGTCATCGGGGCCGGTGGCCAGTTGAGCCCCGGCGATTACGTCGATGTGTTGCTGTTCCTGCGCCAGGACAATGCCAATGCCGAGCAGTCGGCACAGGTGGTTATTCCGGCGATTCGCTTGCTCAGCGTCGGCGATCAACTGGGCCTGGCCAACGACGGCCAACCCGCAGTGCCGCCACCGGCCACCGCCGAAGAACGCGCCCAGGCGGCCCAACGCCGTACCGCCGCGCGCAGCGTCGTGCTGGCAGTGCCAGAACCGTTGCTGAGCCGGCTGATGCTCGCCTCGCAGGCCGGCACGTTGCGCCTGGCCGTGCGCAGTGCCGATGAGCAACTGCTCAGCCGCTACTGGGCTGGCGAAAGCGATACCCCGGACAAAGTGCAAAGCGCCAACCGCGACCTCTACCAATTCACCCAATTGGCCCTCAGCGGACCGCCGAAGAAAATCGCCCCCACGGTTGCCGACACCGGCCAGCGTCGCGGCGTCGAAGTGATTCGCGGCGCAGCGTCAGCACCCCAAACCCCCTGATTGAACAAGGATGCCTTGAATGAGCCAACGCTACGCTCAATTGGCCTTGGCCTTGATGCTGCCGTGCTTGCCCGTGGGCATGGCGATGGCAGCACCGGGTAACTGCAACGCCCTGGGCCAATTGCCCGCTGTGGTTGAGGTGGGCGAAGGTTTGCAAACTGAACTGCACTCGCCAGTAGCGATCACGCGCCTGGCCATTGGCGACCCGAAAATCGCCGACGTGCGGGTCAATGGCGACCGCAACTTCCTGCTGACCGGCGTCGGCACCGGCGCCACCAGCCTGATGGTGTGGACGAGCTGCTCGACCGCCCCGCGCCAGAGCATGGTGTTCGTCAAGGGCAAGGCCACTTCGGCGCTGACCAGCCAATCGCTGTCGCCCTCCGAAGACCCGACACTGCCCAGCCAAGTGCAGACCGACATCCGCTTCGTCGAAGTCAGCCGTACCAAGCTCAAGGAAGCCAGCACCAAGATCCTCGGCATGGGCAAGAACTTCTTCCTCGGCAGCCCCGACCTGCTGTCTCCAGCCGAGAGCGTGTTCAAATTGCCGGTGAGCGCTGACAGCTTCAACATCGGTTTCGGTGGTGGGCGGGTCAAGGCATTGATCAACGCACTGGAGAGCAGCGGCTTTGCCTACACCCTGGCGCGCCCGAGCCTGGTGGCCATGAGCGGCCAGAGCGCGACCTTCCTGGCCGGTGGTGAAGTGCCGATCCCGGTGCCCAGTGCCGGCAGCGATACCATCACCATCGAATACAAGGAGTTCGGCATTCGCCTGACCCTCACGCCCACGGTCATCGACCACAACCGCATCGCCCTGAAAGTCGCCCCGGAAGTCAGCGAACTGGATTACAACAATGCGATCCGCATCGAGGGCATCCAGGTGCCGGCCCTGACCGTGCGACGTACCGACACCAGCGTGTCGTTGGCCGACGGCGAAAGCTTCGTGATCAGCGGCCTGATCAGCAGTACCAACCGTTCCACCATCGCCAAGCTTCCGGGCCTGGGCGATATCCCGATCCTTGGCGCGTTTTTCCGTGACTCCAATATCCAGAGCGAAGAGAAAGAGCTGCTGATGATTGTCACCCCGCACCTGGTTCGACCCTTAGCGGCCAATGCGCAATTGCCGTCCTTGCCCGGCGAAAAACTGCGCAACTATGACCCGAACTGGTTCCGCCTGTTCTTCCTGGAAAACGGCAACTTCGACCGTCGCAGTGGACTTTCCCAATGAGCGATAGCCTGAGCCAGACCTTCCTGGCAATCACCCGCAACAGCACCGACCTGGAATGGCTCCAGGGTGCGCTGGCACCGCTGGGTCAAGTGATCAGCGTGGGCGGTGGCAGCCTCGACGAACTGCTGGCGCTGGTGGACGTAACCTTCGCCAACCTGGTGTTCGTGGGCCTGGACCGCGAGCACCTGGTGGCCCAAAGCGCCTTGATCGAAGGCGCACTGGAAGCCAAGCCGATGCTGGCGGTAGTCGCGCTCGGCGATGGCATGGACAACCAGTTGGTACTCAACGCCATGCGCGCCGGCGCCAGGGACTTTGTCGCCTATGGCTCGCGCTCCAGTGAAGTGGCCGGGCTGGTGCGGCGCCTGAGCAAACGCCTGCCGCCCTCCGCGCCCAATGCCCACCTTGGCGGCCTGACCGTGCTCTACGGTGCCCAGGGCAACACCGATGGCGCCCTGCTCGCCAGCCACCTGGCGATGGTGGTGCAAAAGAGCGGCCAACAAACCCTGCTGCTCGACCTCGGCCTGCCCAAGGGCGACAGCCTCGCGCTGCTGGGCCTGGAGAGTACCTTCAATTTCGGCGACGCCTTGCGCCACCTGCGCCGCCTCGACACCACCCTGATCAACAGCGCGTTTACCAGCACCGACACAGGCTTGCGCATCCTCGCCTACGCCGGCAACGAAGAGCCCCTGGAAGTGACCAGCGCCGCCGAGCTGTACATGCTGCTCAGCGCCCTGCGCCAGCACTTCCAGCACATCGTGGTGAACCTCACCGGCCAGGCTGACAGCGAAGCATTGCGCACCTTTGTCAGCCACTGCGACAAGCTGCTGTGGTGCACCGACCAGGGCGTACTCGACTGTCGCCGCAACCTCGCGGTGCTGAACCTGTGGCGCGAAAAAGGCATGAAGCTCGACCATGCCAAGCTGCTTGTCGACCGCTATATCAAAGGCTGCGCCCCCGACACCGAAGCGCTGGAGAAAAGCTTCGGCCTTGAGTGCATCGCCGTATTGCCGCTGAGCCCAGAAGTGCGCCTGAACGCCAAGAACCAGGGGCAAAGCCTGTTCACTTTGGCACCACGCGAAGCCTTGACCCAAGCCCTGCGTCAGCTGGGTGAGCGCCTGGCGAAACGCTCCGAGGGCATTGCAAAACCCTCGACGCGCTGGTTCGAGCGCCTGTTGGGGCCAGGTCGATGAACGGCGAAAAACTCTTCGGCGCCCCAACTCGCGGCGCCGCCGCGCACAACGATCACGACGGCCTGAAACTGGTGCTGCATCGCTACATCATCGACGCCATCGAGGAGTCCGGACAGAATTTGCTGGAAGGCTCGCGCCAATCCCTGGCGCAATTTGTCATCGACAAAGTGGCCGAATACATCACGCGCATGCACCTGGCGATCTCGCGCTATGAGATGGAGCGCCTGGCCGAAGAAATCGTCGATGAGCTGACCGGCTTCGGCCCACTGGAAGTGCTGCTGCGCGATGTGTCGGTGACCGAGATTCTGGTCAACGGCCCGCACCGGGTGTTTATCGAGCGCGACGGTGTGCTGTACCAGAGCGACCTGCGCTTTATCGATGCGCACCATGTGGAACGCGTCATGCAGCGCATCCTCGCGCCACTGGGGCGGCGTCTGGATGAGTCCTCGCCAATGGTCGATGCGCGCCTGCCCGACGGTAGCCGGGTCAACGCGATCATCCCGCCGATTGCCCTGGATGGGCCCTGCCTGTCGATCCGAAAGTTTCGCAAGGACATGCTCAAGAGCAGCGACCTGGTGGCGATGCAAACCATCGACCACAGTATCTTAGAATTCTTCCAGGAGGCGGTGGGCAAGCGCTGCAATATCCTTATCAGTGGCGGTACCGGTACCGGCAAGACCACCCTGCTCAACATCCTCAGCCAATTGATCAACCCCCATGAGCGCCTGGTCACCATTGAAGATGTGGCCGAACTGCAACTGGGCCACCCCCACGTGGTGCGCCTGGAAACCCGCCCGCCCAATGCCGAAGGGCATGGCGAGGTCAAAGCCAGCGACCTGATCCGCAACGCCCTGCGGATGCGCCCCGACCGCATCATTCTTGGTGAAATTCGCGGCGTGGAAGTACTCGACGTGATGACCGCCATGAACACCGGCCACGATGGTTCCATGAGCACCGTGCACGCCAACAATGCCCAGGACGCGCTGCTGCGCCTGGAGACCCTGGTGGGTCTGACCGGGCGCGTGGTGGCGGAAAAAACCCTGCGGCAAATGATCTGTGCGGCACTCGATGTGGTGATCCAGCTGACACGCCTGCCCGATGGGCGCCGGTGCGTCAGCGAGGTGGTGGAAGTGGTGGGCGTGCGCGATGACGTGTATGTCACCAATACCCTGTTCCGCCTGGACCGCCGTACCGGTTTTGGCTTCCTGCGCGAGGCGCTCAACCCGGCCGGCGACAAGCTGCGGCGTGAATCGGCATTGCCGTTGTAGAGGGCACCATGACAGGACTTATCTTGCTGCTCATCTGCATCCTGCTGATCAGCCTGTCGGTGTGGCTGTTCCAGCGCGGGCTGCGCCAGGCCGGCACCGACCGCGTGCTGGAGCGTCTCGCCGACGGCCAGCCGTTGCCTCAGGAACTGAACGGCAGCTGGATTGCGCTGGAGCGCATGTTCCAGCGTGCCGGCCTGGGCAAACCCACCGATCGCCTGGGGCTATGGCTGAGCGGCTGGGCGGTAGCCATGTTGCTGGGCTACCTGCTGGCCGACGGGCTGGGCCTGCTCGCCATGCTGATAATGCCACCGCTGCTGCTGCGTGCGTATATCGCTTGGCGCTACCAAAGACGCGTGCAGCGCATGATCGAACAATTGCCGCAACTGCTGGACCACAGCGTGCGCAGCCTCAAGTCCGGCCGCACCCTGGCCGATGCCGTGCTGGGAGCTATCGACAGCACCGAGGCGCCACTCAAGCAGGCCATGAGCCGCATCCAGCGCAACGTGCAAATGGGCGTAAGCCTGCCGGAGTCTGTCAGCGACTTTGCCGAGCTCTATGAACGCGATGAGTTTCGCCTGTTTGCCCTGGGCTTGAAGGTCAACCACCGCTACGGCGGCAACGCCAGTGAATTGCTGGAGAACCTGATCAAGATGATTCGCGAGCGTGAACAGGGCGCACGCCAACTCAAGGCCATGACCGGTGAAACACGCATGACCGCTTATGTGTTGGCGGGTTTGCCCATCGTCATGGTGGGCTACTTCCTGATGGTCAACCCGGGCTACCTGATGAGCATGTGGAATGACGGCACCGGGCGCTATTTGTTGCTGGCCGCGGTGGCGCTCGACATCACGGGCACCTTCGTGATGTGGCGCATGTTGCGGAGTATTTGAAATGGCGATTCTGATCAGCATCCTGCTGTTGCTCGCCGCCGTCGCCTTGATCGCCGGCAACCTGCTGGAGCAACGGCGGCGCCAGCGCATGGTCAGCCAGCGCCTGCAAGGCCACCTGACCCGCGAAGACAAACTCGGCAGCCTGATGCGCCAACTGGGCGCAAGCCAGGTGGCCCAGCGCTCGGTCAGCCTGGACAACGAAACACAGACCCTGCTCAACCGTGTCGGCTGGCGCAAGGCCAACCAACGCTCGATGTTCGCCGCCTGCCAGGTCGGAGTGCCGATCGTGCTGCTGGGCCTGACCCTACTGGGCCAGCAACTGCTGTTCCCCCATGCCGGCTCGCCGTGGATCGCGCCGGCGGTGGCCCTGGGGATTGGTTACCTGCTGCCCAAGCGCGTCCTGGCCCTCAGCGCCAAATATCGCCAGGAACGCATTGCTCGGGAAATCTCCACGTTCATTCCACTGCTGCGCATCCTGTTCGAATCCGGCATGGCGGTTGAGCAATCACTGCGAGTGTTGAGTACCGAAGCCCAGCGCCTGCTCCCTGACTTGACCCATGAATTGCGCCTGATCCTGGCGCGGGTCGACTCGGGCCTGGAGCTGTCCGAGGAGCTGGGCAAGACCGCACGCCTGCTGGCGGTGGACGAGTTCACCGACACCTGCATCATTCTTCAGCAATTGATTCAGCAGGGTGGCGGCGCGATGAAGTCGCTGCTGGCGCTCAAGCAATTGCTCGATGACCGCCGCCTGACCCGCCTGCAGGAATACATCTCGAAAATGTCGGCGAAGATGTCGGTGGTGATGATGGTGTTCCTGTTTCCAGCCTTGCTGATTGTGCTCGGGGGCCCGGCCATGATCGCCATCTCCCGCGCCCTGAATAACTTCTGAGGAGTCTGTTATGAAGCCACTGATTGTCGCCATAAGCGTGCTGATGCTGGGTGGCTGCGCCAGTAATGGCCAGGCTCCGTGGGCCGGCTTGCTGGCGTCCGGCAGTTGCCCCAAACCCAGCTCGGACCAGGAGCTGTCCTTGAACCTGGCCGACGACATGGCCAACGAAGGCAAGCTGCACGCCAGCCTGGCCAACCTGCAAAACCTGCCCGCTACCCTGCCTCAGGTGCGCCAGCGCCAGGCCCGCGCTTATCGCCTGCTGGGCCGCACCGAGGCCGAGCCGTTGTACCGCAGTTTGCTCGGCACCTGCCTGGCCGCCGATGGCGAGCACGGCCTGGGGCAACTGGCGTCGGCCAAGGGCGACAACGGCCAGGCCATGGCCCATCTGCAACGTGCGGCACGCCTGGCACCCACCGACGAAAAAATCCGCAATGACTTGGGCGTGGTGTACCTCGATCAACTGCGCCTGGAAGACGCACGCTTTGAATTCATGACCGCCATCGAACTCAAGCAGAGCGATCAATTGGCGGCGGTGAACCTGGTGACCTTGTTGATTTACCAGGACAACTGGGAGCAGGCCGCAAAAGTGGTCGGCCAACTCGGGCTGAGCCCCGAGCAAGTGACGCAGGCCCAGGCACGCGCACAACGCATCAAGGGTGCGGCTGCGGCAACGGTACGTCCATCCAAAGACCAGGTAGCGGCCGTCAGCGACACGCTGCCGGCGTCTGTGAAATAGGGAGCCGACGATGAAACTCCATTACCTCGCCAGCCTCGCATTGCTGGCCCTGCCCTACGCAGCATCGGCCATCGAGGCTGGACCGTCTTCGCCGCAGCAGGCGGAAACAGAAAACTGGATGGCCCTGCAACTCAGCGGGCGCGCAGCCTCGGCCAACCCGCAAAAGACCACGCCGGCGGAACGCGAGCAGGCGCTGAAGCGCTGGCTGGACAGCAACAAGCATCCGATCCCGGAGTTCTTTGATCAGAAGGTGGGCGGGTCTGCGCAGAGCGGGAGTAAATAGGGTGACTGTGGGAGGGGGCAAGCCCCCTCCCACATTGAATATCTACCGGCTTTTGCTCTGCCGTTGACTGGGCTTTCAGTGCGCCGTCACCCGCTGGCCCATCGCCGAGTTGCTCGGTGACAACGCCAGCGCCAACTGTGTGCGATTGTGCATATGGGTCAGGCGCAGCACCTGGGATACATACAGCTTGACCGTGTTCTCGGTGATCCCCAGTTCACAGGCAATCTGGTAGTTGGTCTGCCCCTTGCCGACCAGGCGCGCCACGTCCAACTGGCGCGGAGACAACTGATTGAAGATCGCCGGGATTTCCACTGGCCCGGCTTCGTCAGCCATCGCCTCGCCGTCGCTGGCCTTGGGCGCCGGGTTGCGCCGCACCCTGTCCAGGTCCATATACAAGTCGTTGATGGAGTCGGACAGGTACTGCAACTTCTGGTTAAGCGTCCCCAGTTGCAGGTCCTTTTGCCGCTCCTCCAATGCCGCTTCCTGGCGCTTGAGGCCTTCGAGCAGTTCATCCAGGTTGATCGGTTTCTGGTAGTAATCAGCGATCCCTGCACGCAGGGCCTTGATCACATCCTGCTTGTCGGCGCGCCCGGTGAGCATGATCGCTTCAAATGCACGATGCTTGCCGGCGACGCGTTGCAACGCCTGAACCAGTTCGATGCCGTCCATGTCCGGCATATGCAGATCGCACAGCACCAGGCCGATCAGAGGGTCTTCGCTGAAACGCTCTATCGCTTGTTTGCTGGACTCGCACGGGACACAACGGTACCCACTGCTTTCAAGAAACTCACAGAGCTCCTCTACGATTAACGGTTGATCGTCGACTACGAGCACTTTTACTGCTGATGTAAGCTTGTTCACGCGCTACTCCATGCCTGGCAAGCCAAAAGGTGACCTATCCTTTCTGACGAAAAATCCCACAACCACTCATTAAACGTAGACGTACTTTCTGACTATGTACATACGACTAATCAACTCGAACGACTAGTGGATCCAAAGCCAGCAGGCCGCATAACCTGTCAGAACAAAGGGTGCAAAAGGTTGTTTTGTTGACACCTGCGCGTCCCGCTCTACATGGCTTGAGCTAAGGCCTTGATGCATAAGTGCCCAAGCCGCCATGGCGATGCCCGCGCCAATCAGCGACCCCAGCAGATACGTGGTATTGGAGGCCAGGCCCAGGGCTGCCAACAACTTCACATCCCCGGCGCCGAAGCGGCCCAACGCATAACCCGGCAGGGTCAGGGCGAGCGCCAGCACCAGGGCCAGGCCGCCATCGCTGCGGGGAGCACCGAGCCACGTCGAGCCGGTCCACAGCAGGTAGATCAACGCCAGTAATCCGACGCCCAGGGTCAGCGTATTGGCAATTTGCCGCTGACGCATATCCTGTAAAGCGCACAGCCCCAACCACAGCAATATCACTACATTCTGGATCACGTAAAAAACATCCCTTTTTGCCGAATGATTCTATGCTGATATCAGGTACTCGCCTCAGGGTAGACGCAGTCATGAAATCAGGCCTCCCGAGAAAGCAAAAAGGTGCGGCGGCGATCGAGTTTGCCTTGGTCTTCGTAATCTTCTTTGCGGTGTTCTACGGCATGCTCAGCTACAGCTTGCCGCTGTTGCTGATGCAGTCGTTCCACCAGGCGGCGGCAGAAGGCGTGCGCCGCAGTGTGTCACTGGACCCAGGCACCGCAGGCTATTCGGCTTTGGTTGTGCAGCGCGCCAAAGATGCAGCCCAGGCGCAGTTGAACTGGATCCCCGGCTCCTTGAAGTTTCTGCCCGGTTACATCACCGCCACCTACACCAATAACTTGCTGACGGTGAAAATCACTTATCCATCAGCCAACATCAAAGCGGTGCTGCCGGCCCTGGTACTGCCTGGCGTTGGCACCGTTCCGAACCTGCCCACCAACCTGACCGCTACCTCGAGCCTTCAGTTTTGACGACGGGGGATAAATTGTTCGCACGCCTGCGCGGGCGCAGCAGCGCCTTGGCCCTGGATGCCCCGGCAACGCCTGCGCCGGGCCTGCAGTTGCAACTGGACAACCTGGGCCAGGTGCTAAGCATTGCCGGTAGCCTGCGGCCTCTGCTCGACCAACACCTGGCCAACACGCCCAACCCGCCGCTGCGCACATTGCTGTGCGCGAGCAGCACGCTGAGCGTCGAAGGTGCACCGCCGCAATGGCAACGACAGGGTCTGGACCTGGACTTTCAGGGCGCCGCCGGCCTGGTTCTGCACACCCGCGGCTGGCTCGAGCCGGAGGGCGACGGCTGGGCCCTGCGCCTGCTGGATATCACCGACCTGCTGGCCGACCGGGCACGGATGCAACAGCGCGAACAGAACCATCAACTCGCTGGCCTGATGAGCGAACAACTGCGCGTGTGCAGCTTCAACCGCCTGTCACAGGTGTTCAACGAGCACCTGCGCAGCGTGACCCAGCGCTGGCGCATACCTTGCGTGGCGATGGCGCTGCTCGACGAAGACGATCAGGGTTGGCGCATCTACAGCCAATACGCCGCCCATGATGCCCCGGCCCTGTGGCAAACCGGGCAGCATCTTGGCACCAGCCTCGACAGCCTGAACGGCAACATGCCTCTGAACCTGGACATTGCCCTGGGCCGCAGCGAAAACCCGCGCCTGCACAGCATCTTCGGCAACGTCGGCGGTTTGCTGGTGCCCTACCGCGACAGCCACGGCGTGGCGGCCTGGTTGTTGTGTGGCTGCTACGACGGCCAGGTGGATCACACCCGCGAACGTGACTGGCTCACCCTGTGCGCCGCCCTCGCCGCGCCACTGTTGAGCCGCCTGCGTGAACAGCGCCACCACCAACAACTGGAACGGGTGGAAGCCTTGCAAGGCCTGCTCGGCACCGGCTGGTGGGAACTGTTGCCCGCCACCCAAGAGATCCAACTGGCGCCACAATTGCTGCGCAACCTGAGCCAGGAGGACGGCCCCACCCGCCAGGCCCTCGACACCTGGCTCGGATTGATCCACCCCGCCGACCGCCAAGCCCTCAATAGCCGCCTGAAAGATCTGCAAGCCCTGGGCAAGCCGTTGCTGACCAGCGTACGCCTGCAACGCACACAGGCCGAGCAGGCACCGCTCTGGTATCGCATACAGGGGCAAGTGCTGGGCGTGGGCAGTGAGCGGCGCTGGATCGGCTTCATGCTCGACATCAGCGACATCAAGAACCAGCAACTGCAAGCCGCCTCCGCCCATGCGCGCCTGGACAACCTGATTGCCAGCTCACCGGCGGTGATCTATGTACAGCGCTACGTCAACGGCGCGCTGCACCCGGCGTTTTTCAGCGCCAGCCTGTTACCGCTGCTGGGCTGGACCTTGGCCGAGTGCAACCACGACACCCTGGCAACGCTGATCCACCCCGACGACCGCGAACTCTACTTTGAACGCACCCGCCAACTGCTGCGCGAAGGCACCGTGCGCAGCCGCTACCGGTTGCGCGATAAACAAGGCCATTACCACTGGCTGCTCGACGAAGCCAAGCTGTTGCGCGACGACCTCGGCCTGCCGGTGGAAGCCGTGGGCCTGTGGCTGGACGTGACCGAAGCGACCCTGGCGGCTGAGCAAGTGCGCCAGAGTGAGGAGCGCTACCGCATCCTGGTGGAAGACTCACCGGCAATGATCTGCCGCTACCGCCCCGACCTGATCCTGACCTTCGGCAATACGCCGCTGGCCAACTACCTGGAATGCCAGCCCGCCCAATTGCCGGGCATCGACCTGGGCCAATGGCTGTCGGATGAACAACGCGCGTCCTTTGTGCAACGCATCGCGCGATTGACCCCCGAATTCCCGGTCAGCACCGCCGAGATCAGCCTGCAACTGCCTGGACGCGAACATGCCTGGTGGGTGTGGTCCGACCGTGGCGTATTTGATCAGCAAGGCACCCTGGTGGAAGTGCAAGCCGTGGGCCGCGACAACACTGAAGTGCGCCGCTCACAACAACAACTGACCCAAAGCGCCAAAATGGCCACCCTCGGCGAAATGGCCACCGGCCTGGCCCATGAGATCAACCAGCCGCTGAACGTAATGCATATGGCCGTCGTCAACGTGCTCAAGCGCCTGGGCAATGGCGATGTGCAAATCGACTACCTCACCGAAAAACTCCAGCGCATCGACGCCCAGGTGCAACGCGCAGCCCGGGTGGTCGACCACATGCGCGTGTTCGGCCGTCGCTCGGAAATCGAGCAGCAACCGTTCGACCCGGCGCAAGCGCTGGAAGGCACCCTGGCGTTGCTCAGCGAAGGCTTGCGTGGCAAAGGTGTGGAAGTGCGCATCACACCTGCGGACTTTGCGGTGCAGGTCAAAGGCTACGTCGATCAGTTGGAACAGGTGCTGATCAACCTGATGGTCAACGCCCGCGACGCGCTGCTCAGCCAGCACGAAAAGAATCCCGCCCTGCGCCCCTGGATTGCCCTGCACAGCGAGCATGACCGCCACCATGTACGCATCTGGGTCGAAGACAACGCCGGCGGCATCGACCCGCGCTTGCTGGAACGGATTTTCGAGCCGTTCTTTACCACCAAGCCAATCGGCGTAGGCACCGGACTGGGGCTGTCAGTAAGCTATGGGATCGTGGAAAACATGGGCGGACGCCTGAGCGTCAGCAATGGCGAGGCCGGGGCGAAATTTTGCGTTGAGTTGCCCATCGTGCAGGATCACATCACCAGATAAGCCCGGCCCATATGGCAGGTGAGGTTGGCGCCAACTTCGGCGTTGCCCAGGTTGATGCCCAAGGCACTGAGCAAGGTGTTGACGATGGGATCAAGGATCGGCGACAGCACGTTCTGGATCAGCCCCACCACCGCCGTGGTGATTGTCGCCAACAGGCCGGCCACTCCCGCCAGCGCACCACTGGACACACTGCCGCTGGGCGGCACATAAGTCACCTGCAAACCACTCAAGGTCGCTGTCAGACTCCCCACGATATTGGCGGTGCCGGGTGCGTTCTTGTAGGTCGGTGGCGCATTCATCTCAGCCACCGGTGCAAACAGGATATTACTGGTCTGCGCACCAATCGTAGAGTTGGCCTTCAACAGTAAGCCGCCCCCCACATTAGGTGTACGGGTAGGGCTGCACAGCAACGTCAGAACGACACAGTAGCGCTGGCCAAAATCGATCAGCCTGACCGGTTGCACGTTAACCGCAGCGGATGAAGAAAACGCAGCCACCGGATCGACCGTCCCAACCGCCAGGGTGGCAAGGGACGTAGTGGTCTTCACCGTCAACGACTTGGAGGCCGGCGAAGCACAGTTAAAATCAATGACGTTGCTTTGCGCGCTGCCGGCCTCTATGTAAATCGATAGCGTCTGCGTGACATCCACATCGGCCACATTGCACGCCACCAGACACAGCACACCGCCCACTACCGCCGGCAAGTTGAGGTTCAACAAGCCCTTGACCACCTGGGACACCGGCGTGCCCAGCCCGTTCAAGACCGAAGCCACGCCAGACACGACCTTGATGATCGGTGCTTGCACCGTCACCAATGTGCGCACTTGCGCAGTACGTACAAAAATCTGATCGGTCGGCGGGGTATTCAACAAGCCCTTCTTCGCCAAGGCGGGATTGCCGATGGCCGACAACTGCGGCGGTTCGATGACCTTGGTCTGGATCGACACATTGCCCACCAGCGGAATAGCGATTTGCGCCGCCGCACTCACGGCATTCTTGCTGCTGGACAACTGCGCCACCGCTTCGAGCAACTGAAACAGTTGCACATTGGTATTGAGCGCCGCCGTCGGCGTGCCGGTGGCAATGTCGATCAGGTCCCCCACGGTCAACAGCTTGGTGTTTGGTGCAATCGCCTCAATCGAAATCACATCATTGATGACTGCCGTGACCGCCGCTCCGTTTTGCTGCAAGACCTTGACCGCAGCGTCGATCAACTGGGTAGCGGAGACGGCTGTATTGAGCAATGCATCGTAGTCGCCAGCCTTCACGTTCAAGCTGATCGCCAACTGGTCCAGGTAACTGAGCAGGTTGACGTCGGTCTGCAGCAAGCCGTTCCAACCCGCCGCCGTGAGCGAAAGGTTGCCGCCGAGCAGGTTGCCGATGACCAGGTTGACCAGCGGGGATTTGCTTGAGTCGACGCTGGCCAGGCTGCTGCGGATCGACAACTGCGCTACAGGAGGCGGCGTCGCCGCGACAGCGGTGGCGCTCAGGTTGATTTGCGCGGTGATCGGCGCGCCACTAAAGAGATTCCACAGGCCATTGGCGATGCTGCTCATCACCGTGCGCGAAGCCACCACGCGGATCGCGTCGCTCTTGGTGGCATCGGCGCTAAACACCCGGGTGTTCAGGGCGTTGGTGGCCAGGGTGCCGCACGTCACGGCCAGGGTGCGGCCATTGCCCACGACAAAACCATTACGCGCAGCGTTTTGCGTGGCATAGGCGTTGGCCGTGGTGTTGGTGCCGCACTGGCCGCCCAGCCCGGCCGCTTCCAGCGCCGAAGTATCGGCGACGGACTGCAGCTTGCGCTTTTCCAGATACAGACGCCCGCTGTCGACCGCCAGCAACGTAAACACCAGGGCCAAGGCCAAGGTGCCTGCCGCCATCAAGCCAATTGCCCCACGCTGCCTGGAACCGAATCGGGGAGACATCGAAGCACTCCTGCGCTAACTCACCGGGGTTGCACTGGAGTGTAGACAAGGGACAGGCAGGTTGCTGGCAACTCGCCATATTGGCGACTGGCGGAGATGCCCTAATCCTGTAGGAGCGAGCTTGCTCGCGAAAAACTCACAGGCGCCGCGTTGATTCAGGAAGCACGCGTTATCGTTGACGTTTTTCGCGAGCAAGCTCGCTCCTACAGGGGGTAATCAGCGCGGTGGGTAGTTGGAAAGGATTTTGGTCACCGTACTGCGGATGGCCTTGCTGCGATCTTCCGGGTTTGGCGTGCTGGCCATCATTTGCTCGTCGCTGCCGCGCCACACCAGTTTGCCGTCCTTGCCGTCGAGCAGGTCGATCTGGATGGTCGCCACTTTGTAGGTGATGTTGCGCGTTTCGTTGTACATCGGCGCGCCCCAGTAGCCATTCCATGGGCCGCCCCAGGCGCCGCCGTAGTTGGTGGTGACTTGTTGCTGGCGGTCTTCGACGATCAGGTACGCCTGTACATTCAGGTCGGCCTTGGTACCAGCCGCTGCCGGGCGCAGGCCGCGTTGATCGAGTTGCTCGCCCACGGCCTGGCGGATGCGCTGTTCGGTGAGGTCACTTTTGATCCGCGGGTCATCAGGGCGGTACTGCAACGCCGGGTCTTTCCAGGACCAATTGCGGTAGGCGCCAAAGTCGCGGCTGGCGTCGAAATCGTGGTTGACCTGGTTGCTCTGGCAACCGCCCAGCAACACAACAACAGCAAGTGCAGCGATGCGACCCAACATGATGTTCTCCAGAAAACGACATGAACCTGAAATGAGAATAGCTGCTAACTGGGCGGATAGGCAGCCATTGCCTTCTGCATCGCCTTGCGCAAGCTATCGGCGCGCTCACTCAGGCTGCCCTGGCTGGTGGTTTCTGCGC
Source organism: Pseudomonas synxantha BG33R (assembly GCF_000263715.2). NCBI lineage: Bacteria > Pseudomonadati > Pseudomonadota > Gammaproteobacteria > Pseudomonadales > Pseudomonadaceae > Pseudomonas > Pseudomonas synxantha. The sequence continues at coordinate 770,122 of NZ_CM001514.1, read as the reverse complement.
TGGTGCTCCACACCGGTTGGCGGGTGCGGGCCTCGAACAGGCTGATGCGCGCCACCGCCACCGTCACTTCATAGGTGCGTACCACAGGCACGCTGTTGTACATGCCATAACCGTTGCCATAGCGGTTGTAGCCACCGTAGCCATACCCGTAATCGTCCTGGACCTGGCGCAAGCGTTTCTCCAAACGCACATCGGCACTCACCAGCAGGTCGGGTACACGGTTGTCATGCAAGGGGCGCAGGCCGCGCTGGTCGAGGGCGCCGCTGACCGCCTCGGCAATCTGTGCCGAATCGGCCCAGGCCGTACCCGCCGGCAGTTGGCCGTTGAGCCAGCCCCAACTGCGATAGGCGCCGTAGTCGCGTACTGGTGCCGGGTAGGCGCTGGCATCAAAAGTGGTGGCCGCCTGGGCCGGGGCCGGCGGCATCGGTGCCGAACTGGCGACATAAGGATTAGGGCTGGAACAGGCTCCCAGCCCCAGGGATAACAGGATTAAACCGAGACGACGCATTTCGACCTCCGCAGACTGGGCCGCTTAAACCGGACGGCAGATCCAGTGCAAATAACGCCCAAGCCCGGCAAAGCTTGGGTGACGACGATGAGCGAGCTCCATCTCCAACAAGTCCTGCAAATCGGCGCGGGCCTGGAATTCCATCGGCATGTAGTCGTGAAACACCCGCACCCCACTCTGGCTTTCGACCTGCCACAACCCTTCGAGTTGCGCCGCCAATTCCCGAGGGTCGAGCGGTTGCTGCGGCGTGAGGCTCTGCTTTTCACCGGCCATGTCATTCTTGCGCATTTTGCGAAAGTGGCCTTTGAGCAGGTTGCGGTAAATCAACGCATCGCGGTTGTAGAAAGCCAGGGACAACCAGCCGCCGGGCAGCGTCAACTGATGCAGCACCGGCAGGATGGCATGGGGTTCGGCCAACCATTCCAACACCGCGTGGCACAGCACCAGATCGTAAGGCTCGGTGAGTTGGCCGAGCAAGTCTTGCCATGGCGCATGAATAAACGTCGCACTTTGGCCGGCGCCGGCAAAACGTTGGCGCGCACCGTCGAGCATCGGCTCAGCGGGTTCAGCCAAGGTCACCTGGTGGCCGCGCTCGGCCAGCCACAGCGACATATGCCCCAGGCCCGCGCCGATATCCAGCACGCGCAACGGACGATCAGGCAACGCTTCAAGCAAGTCAGCCTGAAGCACCGCCAGGCGAATCGCGCCCTTGGCGCCGCCATAGATTTTCTCGGCAAAACGCGTGGCCAACTGGTCGAAATGACGATCACTCATGGGCAAACCGCCGCTCGCTGTCGGCCAACTTGGCACGCACCACTTCATTCATGTCCAGGCCCAGCTCACTGCACAGCAACAGCAGGTACAGCACGATGTCACCGACTTCCTGGCCCGCATGGGCGAGTTTATCGGCGGGAAGCTGGCGGGATTGGTCTTCAGTAAGCCATTGGAAGATTTCCACCAGTTCGGCCATTTCCACACTGGCGGCCATGGCCAGGTTTTTCGGGCTGTGGAACTGCTTCCAGTCGTTGGTATCGCGGATGCGGTGCAGGCGTTCGGTGAGGTGTTCGAGGTTCATTGGGGGGCTCCTGAATGGGTATAGCTTCAGGGGGATGGGGATTGAAGGCAAGTGAATAGCGGTGGTGTTCTCAAGGGCGCTATCGGGAGCAAGCCCCCTCCCACACTCTGATTTGTGAACACATTTCAAAATGTGGGAGGGGGCTTGCCCCCGATGAGGCCCTAATCAACCACGCTAAACTCGAGCCTCGCAGTTTGCCCGGCCTCATCCAACACGCTGAGCTGATAGCGCCCCAGCCGCTCAAAACTGGCATTGATGCTGTCCTGATTGGCGCTGTCCCCCAACGGTGCGCCGTTGAGAAACCACCAGCGCCGACCGCTGCCGCCCAACGCGGAGATTTTCAGGCGCAAGGCTTGTTGGCTGGCCGCGGGCAGGCGCAACTGGTCGCCCTCGCGCACGCCCACAATGGACAATGGCGAAGCCGCAGCCAGCGCCGGTGGCGGGCAATCCGGGTCAGGCGCAGGAATGCGCGCTTCACGGCGCTCAACCCTTGGCAACCAGGGCTCCAGCGGCGCGGGCCACAGGGCAATATGCCTCGGCACCGCGCCAGGGCAATGGGCATCAACCCGCAAGCCCTTGGCATTGACCCAGATGCTCTCCATCAGCCCCACGCTCAAGGGTTGATCCAATGCCTGCAAGGTAGGCGGCGTAGTGTTGTCCAGGGTCCAGGCAAACCGCTGGCGCCGGCAATTGGGGTCACTGCGGGCCATGGGCTGGCCCAGCGGCCAACAGATTGCCGCCACGCCGATATTCGCCGGCACCGGTTTGACCGGGGCACTGATGCCGCGTTGGCTGTCGCGGTTGGTCAGCACGTCATGCACCTGCAGCATCAACGGCGCCGCCGACGCCAGGCCGAACTGGCCCGGCACGGGTGTGCCATCGGGCCTGCCAATCCAGACGCCGATCAAATAACGCGGGCCCACGCCAATCGCCCAGGCATCGCGAAAGCCATAGCTGGTGCCGGTTTTCCACGCCAGCACCGGGCGTTGCACCAGCTCGGCACGCGGGTCGCGGTCGGGCCGTGCCTGGCCGCTGAGGATGCGCCGCACAATCCACGCAGCCCCCGGCGACAGCAAAGGCCGCTCCCTGAGCGCGTCCTCCGGCTGTAGTCGCAACGTCGCGCTTTTGCCATCACGGGCCAAGGCGCTGTAGCCGCTCACCAGGTCCTCCAGGCGACTGCCCGCGCCGCCGAGGATCAGCGCCAGGTTCGGCTCGGCCAGCGCCGGCAGCGCCAACGGCATGCCGCCGATGCGCATCTGTGCGGCAAAGCGCTTGGGCCCGTAGGCTTCCAACAGTTGCACCGCCGGCAGGTTCAACGAGCTGGACAGCGCCGTGCTCGCCGGCACCGCCCCGGTAAAGCCCATGGAAAAGTTGCCCGGCCGATAATCGCCGTAACGCCGGGGCACGTCCTGCAACAGGGACTCGGAGTGAATCAGGCCGTCGTCCAACGCCATGCCATACAGGAAAGGCTTCAGGGTCGAACCGGGCGAGCGCAGCGCACTGATCATGTCCACGTGGCCAAAACGCTTGGTGTCGTTGATATCCACCGAGCCCAGGTAGGCGCGCACTGCCATGCTTTCCTCTTCCACCACCAGAATCGCTGCCGAGGTGTGTTCCGGCAGGCGTGCACGCCAACCCAACAGGAGGTCTTCGAGGCGGCGTTGCAGGGTGGCGTCCAGGGTGGTGCGAATCAGCGGCGGGCTGTCGGGGCGGTTCAGACGCCGCGCCAGCAACGGCGCCAGGCTCGGTTCCAGGCGCGGGGCGAGCAGCAGCGGTTCTTCCAGGGCTTCATCAACCGCAGGCTGCGGCCACACCTGGAATTCAGCGAGGCGGCGCAGCACTTTGTCGCGGGCCTGCTGGGCACGTTGCGGATGACGGTCCGGGCGCAAGCGACTGGGCGCCTGGGGCAATACCGCGAGCAAGGCGGCTTCGGCGTGGGTCAGTTGTGAGGGCGACTTGCCCAGATACGCCCAACTCGCCGCTGCCACGCCCTGCAGCGTGCCGCCGAAGGGCGCACGATTGAGGTAAAGGTTGAGGATTTCGTCCTTGGACAGGTGCCACTCCAACTGCGCGGTACGCCACAGTTGACGCAACTTGCCATGCAGGGTGCGTGAATGCGGGTCGAGCAAACGCGCCACCTGCATCGACAAGGTACTGCCGCCGGACACCACCCGTGCACCGGTCAGGTTTTGCCAGGTCGCCCGTACCAGCGCTAGCGGGTTTACCCCGGGGTGTTGGTAAAACCAGCGGTCTTCGTAAGTGAGCAGCGCGTCGAGATAATACGGCGACACCTCGCGCGTCTGCACCGGGTAGCGCCATACGCCGTTGGCATCAGCAAATCGCCACAGCGGCGTGCCATCTTCGGCCAGGACCACCCGGGCCAGGTCGTCCTGGGGCAGGGGCAAGGGCCAGATACGATCGGCCAGCCATAGCACGGCGATTACCAACAGCAGGCTCGCCAGGGTCCAGCGGGCAACAAAACGCAAATTCAACCGGGCAAACCTCTATGCTTGTAGGGAACTAGCCTGTCGCAATAACGACCAAAGGCTCAGTTACGCCCACCTTCTTATCAGGACACGCACATGCAGGTAGAAAGCTTTTTCGAATGGTTGGGCCAGGCGCTCGGCTCCGTCATCCGCTTTATCGTCGATGGCCTGAGCGGGTTGTTCGGGGCATTGACCCACGCCGGCGGCAACTTTATCGATGGCTTGTCGCGCACCTTGGGCATGGACACCTCGATCATCAGCATCATCACCCTGATCGTCGGGTTGCTCTTCTTGTACTCGGCGGTACGCGCCTTTATGCGGGCCTCGATCATCGTGGGCATCATCTGGCTGCTGCTGGGCCTGTGGTTGCTGAGTTGGGTTGTGCACTGATTTATCTGAAAGCCCCAATCCCTTGTGGGAGGGGGTTTGCTCCCGATAGTTGAGTGTCAGCCAATGATGCTGTGACTGATTCACCGCTATCGGGAGCAAGCTCCCTCCCACAAGAGCGCCCACTTCAACTTCAGCGATCAGCGGCCCTTGATCACCATATCCCCCGGCGTCTCGCCCACCGCCTGCCAGTTCGGCCGATACATCGACTCCACTTGCGGCGGCGGCACGCGATAGGTGCCAGGCGTCACCGCGCGTGCCAGGTACAGCAAGTGCGTGGTGCCGTAGCCGTCCAGGTTCATCGCCGCCACATAGCGATCATCCCTGAACTCCTGATGCTTGAGCGATGCGTTCTGCATCGACTCGCGCCACTCCTTCACCTGGCTGCTGGCGCTCTCAAGGCTCGCCGCACTTTGTGCCAGGTTCTGGTTTTCCAGCTCCAGGCCAGCGGGCAGCAGGTCTACCACCAGGGCATCCGGCACGCGTTGCTTGGCACTGACGGCCAGGTGCACCAGAACCAGGTCGCCGCTGTCGAGGCTGCGCAGGTTCAATGGCTGGCCGTTCATGCCCAGGTATTCGCGGCGAATGCTCAGGTTCTCGCCGCCCGCTGCCGGGGGCAGTTGTGGGTAACCTGAAATAGTCAGCTGCTGGTAAACGGGAGTCTGGCCCTGATTGCTCAGGCTCAGGTCGCTGGATAGCAGCTTTTCATCCAGTTGCAGCGTGGACTGCTGGTTGTTCAGCTCCCGCGCCCCGCCACTGCCGGTCAGCGACACCTGCCAGTCAGCCTCGGGCTGGGCGAAACCGAGCCGACCGGCCAGGAACAGCGAGTTGCGCTCCTGGGTCGACAGATACGGGCTGGCCGCCAACTGGTCCGACAAGGTAAACAGGCGCTCTTCACGTTTGCCCTTGGCCAAATCGTTTTCCTCCAGCAGCGCCAGGATCATCGCCTGATCGCGCAATGGGCTACCGTAGTCGGCCAGCCATTCCTTGGCACTGCGCTGCGCCGCCAAACCGGCGAGCAAGGCTTGATCGGCACGCGGCTGGTCGCCCATTTTTTGCAAGGCGATGGCCAACTGCACCAATGGCAATCCGGAGCGCGCATCACTGCGGCGTTCGAACAGGCTGCGCAAGGCACCCAACGGCGCCTGCTGACTGCGCGCCAGCACCATGCCGGCGTAGGCCTGTACGGCAAAACGCGTGTGCTCGGCGTTGTCGCTGTAGTCGACTTCAATCAGGTTGCGTTCCTGCACATACCGCAGCAGCCGCTCGCTGGCCTTCTTCAAGGCTTCAGGCGGTACGGCAAACCCCTGGTCGCGGGCGCGCAGCAGGAAGTCGGTGACATAGGCGGTCAGCCAATATTCTTCCTCGCCGTCAGCGCCCCACAAGCCAAAGCTGCCGTTGTAGCGCTGCATCCCCAGCAGGCGTTCGATGCCCAACTCGATCTTGCGTTTGCGCTCGGCATCCGGTTCGCCCTTGATGCTCAGGCGCTTGAGCAGCGCATCGTCGGCATACAGCGACGGGTACAAGCCACTGGCGGTTTGTTCCAGGCAGCCATAGGGGTAGGCCTTGAGCGCACTGATCTGTGCACCAAGGTTCAACGGCGGCCGGCTCGACAGGCTCAACAGCGCCTCACGCCCCGAGGCATCGAACTGATCGAGCGTGCCCGCCGGCAAGCTCCACGGCTGATCCTTGAGCACAGCGCGGTAATGCTTGAGCAAGGCCGGGTACGCCGGGCGCACGCCCAGGGTCCACTCGCGGCTGAACGGCGGCAGGTTTTCCCCCGGCAGGTCCAGGCCATTGACGGTGACCTTGACCTTGCCCTGGCCGAGACCGCCCCAGGCTTTTACCGGAATACGCAGGGTGGTGCGCTGGCCTTGCTTGAGCTCAACCGATTGCGCGCCGCTGTTGACCAGTTCCAACTGCCCTTGCGCGGTCAATTGCACATCGAGTTTCTGCGCCTTGCCCGACAGGTTGGAGAGGTCCAGGGCCAAGGTGGTCTGGTCGCCTCCCGCCAGGAAGCGCGGCGCCGACAGCTCGGCAATCAGCGGTGCGGCGATGACAGTCTTGCCCTCGGCCATGCCATAGCGATCATCGCTCCAGGCCTGGGCCATCAGGCGCAGTTCGCCATTGAAATCGGGGATATTGACGCTGACTTCGCCCTCGCCTTTATCGTTCAGGGTCACCGGCGCGCTTTGCAGGGCAACGATGGTCACACTGGTGTCCGGGCGCTTGCCGCCTTTGGCCAACGCCGCGTCACCGCCAAATGCCAGGCTGGCGAGGCGCCCCTGGCCGGCTTCGATCAACTGGCCGTAGATGTCGAACTGGTCGACGCCATAGGCTTTGCGGCCGAACAGGCTGGAATACGGATCGGGCGTGGGGTATTCGGTGATATTGAGGATGCCCACATCCACCGCCGCCAGCAGCACATGCACCTGTTTGGGCACGCTGCCATCGGCGTTTTTGGCGGCGATCTTCACCGTCAGCAGTTGTTTGGGGCGCATTTTTTCCGGTGCAGTGAGGGTCAGGCCGAGTTTGCGCTGGGTACGATCCAGCGGCAGGTGCAGCAGGCCCACGGCACGTTTTGGGGTGATATTGGCTTTGCGCTCGCCGGGGCGAATCACCAGGGCGCTCACATACAGATCATGGCGCGACCATTTCGGGTCGAGCTTCACCGCAAAGCTTTTGCCTTCGGCCGGTACGTCGATCTCCTGCCACCACAGCGGGCCTTCGGCGGACTCCACCAGCAAGTAGCCTTTACCGGCAGCCGGTGGCGTAACGGTAACATTGGCGGTGTCGCCATCGCCATAGGCCGGTTTATCCAACGCCAGCTTGACCTGGTCGGGCCGCACGGCGCCGCCTTCGGTGTTGTCCTGGGCCTGGTAGCCAGCCCAGAAGCGCACGCTGCTGACCAGTCCGGTCTGCGGGTCCTCCACCTCGACACGGTACGGGCCCCACTCCACCTGGAAGCTGACCTTGGCGGTGTCGCCGGCCTTGATGTTCAGGGTCTGCTCATCGAGGTTGAGGAATTTCTCGTTGAAGTGATAGCTCCAGCCATCGTTCTCCGAGTAGTTCCAGTAGTAGTCACGGCGCTCGCGCACCAGGCGCACCTTGAGGTTTTGCGCGGCAAGCTTTTGCCCGTCCTGGTTGGCCACCAGCACTTCGAATTCCACCGGGCCATCGCCATTGGTTTCCTTGCCATCAAACAACCCGCGCAGACCCGGCAATTGCTCGGCCGGCCAGATCGGCTGCACCAGGCGTCGGGTGATGGGCCGCCCGCCGGACTCTTGCAGGCTGGCTTGCACAATCAGTTGCAACGGGGATTTGACCTCGGCCCACTTGCTTTCCAGGGTCAGCGCTTGCTCGCCATTGGCGTCGAGTACGCTTTCATCCAGTTCGAAATCCTGGCTCAGTTCTTCTTCAGTGACGGAACCGAACTGGTACCCCGGCAGAGATTTGACCGCCTCACGCAGCGGGCGCACATAGACCTGGCCGCTGACCCGATTGCCGGATGCCGGTGCGCCGTACAGATAGCGCCCGTTGACCTGAATGACCGGGTTCTCCGCCGGGCTCAGTGCGGTTTCACTGCCCTTGAGTTCCAGTGCCAGGCGTTCGGGCAGGAAGTCTTCGACGAGGAATTCATACAGTTGCGGCTTGCCGTCCCCCAGGTCAAATACCAACTGCCAGCGCCCGGTCGGTGCTTCGCCGGCCAGTTGCAACGCGTATTGATACAGGCCGGAAGCATCAGCGTCCCACACGAACTTGCGGCTCACCTGTTCATCCGGACGGCGCACCTCAACGCTCACCGGCTGCGGCTTGACCGCGTTGCCATCCTTGTCGCGCAACAGCGCATTGAGCAGCACGGTTTCGCCAGGGCGATACAGGTCACGCGGGCCGAACACAAAGAACTGCAGCGGGTGGGACGGCTGCCCGCCGATATCGAACTCGGCCAAATCCAGCGCGGCGCTGTCCAGGCGCAACAGGCTGGTTTGTTCGCCTTGCTTTGCCAGCAACACCTGGGCTTTTTTCGGCAGCGGCAGCTCGGCGTGGCCACCGTCTTCAGTCTTGCCCTGGCCGAGTACGCGGCCTTCGGCATCGAGGATTTCCAGTTCGACGCCGTTCAGTGCCTTGCCGCCTTCCAACGCCTGGGTAAACACATCCAGGCGATTGGCATAGCGGTGCACCGACAGGCCGATGTCACTCAAGGTAAACAGCGTGGCCGGTTGCGAATAGTTGTAGGTGCCCGAGGCACGCATCACCGCCAGGTACACGCCCGGCTGCTGCAATTGCTTGAGGCCGGCAATCGGCAGCAGCAGGGTTTCGCGAGTGTTGCGTGCCGGGTTCAGATCGAAACGCCCACCGTAGACCAGCTCGGCCATTGGCAGCAGTTCACGGGACTCATAGCTTTGCAGACTGGTATTGCGCCCCCACTGCGCCAGGAACGAGGGCAGGGATTCGGGCTTGATGCGGAAGAACTCAACATCGATCTTGTCGACGTTCAGCGCGATCACCGGCAAGCCCTCGGCCAGGCGCGTCGGCAGCAACGTGCCACGGCTGGCAAAGCCGACGGTGGCTTGCAGATCACGGGTTTCCAGGCGGGCGCTGTATTCGGCGGCGAGTGTATTGTCGTTGACCGCCTTTACCCCGGCGTCCACCGTCAGCACCAGCTTGCGCTGCGGCTCCAGGTGGCGCAGGCGCAACTCCATCAGGTTATCGGACAGCTCCCAGGCACCATCGACCTTGCCGGACTTGCTGTCCACCAAGTGCAGCTTGTCGGCGAACTTCTGATCCGGATCCAGAGGAATGGAGAAACTCACCGACAAGGTGCTGGCCCCGTCCAACTGCACCTCGGACACGTCCACCACGCTTAACTCGCGCCCGGCATAGCGCTGCTTCAACGCCGCCACGTCCACTGCCGCCTTGGCGGGTTTGGGCGCTACGCTTGCCGCGGCGGGCGCCGTCGGTGCAGCGGGCTTATCGGAAGAATCACAGGCGCTCAGCAGGGCCAGCGCGCAAGCGAGGAACAGTCCTTTGTTAAGCATGGGGCACTCGTAGTCAGAGGGAACCGAGGGGTGAACTATATATCAGCGCCGCGCTGGCTGCTGCGGTGCCGGTCACATTGACCGACGGAGGGAAGTTTGGTTCTGGGCAGCCTCAAGTCCCAGCCAAATCCAACAACCAACGACGAACCCTGTGGGAGCTGGCTTGCCTGCGATATCGGTCCTGCAGCCAATATCTCACTGGCTGACTCACCGCTATCGCAGGCAAGCCAGCTCCCACACTGGTTCTGTTGCGTGGCTGATGGATGGGTACAATACCGCTCCACCAAGGAACCTGTATGCCCACCTTACTCACCGACTGGCGCCACCGCCCCACCCATCGCCGCGTCTGGGCCCTGGCCGCGCCGATGATCCTGTCGAATATCTCCGTGCCGCTGGTAGCCCTGGTCGACAGCATGGTCATCGGCCACCTGCCCCACGCCCATCAACTGGGCGCCGTAGCCGTCGGCGCCAGCCTGTATACCTTCCTGGCCTGGGCCATGGGTTTCCTGCGCATGGGCTCCACCGGGTTCGCCGCCCAGGCCGCCGGGCGCAAGGATGGCGCGGCGCTGCGGCAAATCCTGTTGCAAGGCTTGCTGCTGGCGCTGGGGTTGGCGATGTTACTGGGCACGGTCGGTATTCCCCTGAGTCATCTGGCTTTGGAATGGATGCAGCCCTCCCCTGAACTGAACCAACTGACCCGCGAATTCTTCCACACCCGCCTGTTCGGCCTGCCCGCCGCCCTTGCCAGCTATGCGCTGGTCGGTTGGTTCCTCGGCACACAGAATGCGCGGGCGCCGCTGGCGATTCTGCTGACCACCAATCTGGTCAACATTGCGCTTAACCTGTGGTTTGTACTCGGCCTGGACTGGGGCGTGGTCGGCTCCGCCCGGGCCTCGGTGATCGCTGAATGGACCGGCGCGCTGCTCGGCCTGGCACTCACGCAAAAAGCCCTGCGCGCCTATCCCGGACATATCGCCTGGGCCGCGCTGAAACTATGGCAAAGCTGGAGGCCGTTGCTGGCGGTCAACCGCGACATTTTTATCCGCAGCCTGGCCCTGCAGTCGGTGTTCTTCATGATCACGGTGCAAGGTGCACGGCTGGGGGACGCCACCGTTGCAGCCAATGCGCTGCTGCTCAATGGCCTGTTGCTGACGGCACATGCCCTGGATGGCCTGGCTCACGCTGTCGAAGCCTTGTGCGGCCACGCCATCGGTGCGCGTGACCGCCAGGCGTTGCGGCGCTCATTGGTGGTGGCCTGTGGCTGGTCACTGATCGCCAGCCTCGGCTTCGCCCTGCTGTTCACCTTCGGCGGCCATCTGTTTATCGCTATGCAAACGGATATTCCCAGTGTGCGCGAAACCGCCGACATCTACCTGCCTTACCTGGCGGTACTGCCGTTGATTGCGGTGTGGAGTTATTTGCTCGATGGACTGTTTATCGGCGCAACGCGGGCGCGGGAGATGCGCAATGGGATGTTGCTGACGGTGCTGTTGGTGCTGCCGATTGCCTGGGCGTTGCAGGGGTTGGGTAACCACGGGTTGTGGGTAACCTTCCTGCTGTTCATGGCCGTGCGCAGCCTGACACTCTGGGCGATAGCCTGGCGCTTGAATCGGCAAGGGCTGTGGCTGGGAGCAAACTGAAGGAATGCAGATCCAAATGTGGGAGGGGGCTTGCTCCCGATAGCTGAGTGTCAGTCAACAGATTCATTGACTGATCCACCGCTATCGGGAGCAAGCCCCCTCCCACATAGATTACGAGGACAGGTACGAAGAACGGGTCAAGCCCAGGCGCAACGCATCCAGGAACTGGGTGCGCTCAGACGCGGAGATCTTCGCACTCGCACACTTGTCGCGGTAATGCGTCATCAACTCCTCCGGCGACAAGTGCACATAGCGCAGCATGTCTTCGATGGTGTCGTGGGTCTCGATCCCGGCGCTGTACACCGAACCGTCTTCACGCTGGTAAATGTTCACCGAGTCGGTGTCACCGAACAGGTTGTGCATGTCGCCCAGGATCTCCTGATACGCGCCGACCAGGAAGATACCCAACAGGTAGTCCTCACCTTCGTTCAAACCGTGCACCGGCAGGCTGGTCTCGATGCTCTGCTCGTCGACGTACTGCTTGATCTTGCCGTCGGAGTCGCAGGTCAGGTCTTGCAGCACGGCGCGGCGCAGCGGCTCTTCGTCGAGACGGTGCAGCGGCAGGATCGGCAGGACCTGGCCGATGGCCCAGGTGTCCGGCAGGCTCTGGAACACCGAGAAGTTGCAGATGTACTTATCAGCCAGCTTGTCGTTGAGTTCGTCCAGCACCTGGCGATGCGAACGCTGGCGGGCTTTCAACGAGTTGTGCAGGCGGCGGCAGACGGCGAAGTAGCACTGTTCGGCCAGGGCTTTTTCCGCCAGGGTCAGTTTGCCGTCGGCGTACTGGGTGGCCACGTCGCTCATGTAGTGGGTGGCGCGCCAGTAGGTTTCGGTGACCATTTCGATGTCGGTCGGACCGAGCAGGTCCACCAGCCATTGCACGGTTTCCGGCAGGCTTTCCTTGTTTTCGATGGTCGGGATTTCGTCGTTGTGCTTCTCGACGTCAGTGACTTGCACCACCAGCATGGCGTGGTGGGCGGTCAGGGAGCGACCGCTTTCAGAGAAGATGTTCGGGTGCGGCAGGCTCTGCGCATCGCAGAATTCCTTGAGCATGCCCACGACCACGCCGGCGTAGTCGTCCATGTCGTAGTTAATCGAGCTGGCGTTACGCGAGTGGGTACCATCGTAGTCCACGCCCAGGCCGCCGCCGACGTCGATGTGGTCCACCGGCAGGCCGAGGTTGCGCAGTTCGCCGTAGTAACGAATAGCTTCCTTGAACCCGTGCTGGTAGTCGGCCAGGTTGGCGATCTGCGAACCCATGTGGAAGTGCAGCAGGCGGATGCCCTGGTCCAGGCCGGCCGCGCGGAAACGCTCGACCACCGACAGCAACTGCGCCGCCGACAAGCCGAACTTGGATTTCTCGCCGCCGGTGTCTGCCCACTTGCTCGATGCCAGGGAAGACAGGCGCACACGCAGACCCACCTGAGGCTTGACCTTGAGGCTGGCGGCCTCTTCGATTACCAGTCCGACCTCGGATTCTTTCTCGATCACGATAAATACGTTGTGACCAAGCTTCTGACCCATCAACGCCAGGCGGATGAACTCGCGGTCCTTGTAACCGTTGCAGACGATCGTGCCACCCTTCGGCGCCAGGGCCAACACGGCCAGCAGCTCGGGCTTGGAGCCTGCTTCCAGGCCGATGGAGACGTTCTGGGTGGCGATGATGTTCTCGATCACCGCTTCCTGCTGGTTCACCTTGATCGGGTACAACGCGGTGTACTTGCTCTGGTACTCCAGGCGTTCGATATTCGAATCGAAGGCGCCGGTGAGTTGGCGTACACGGTCTTGCAGAATGTCGGGGAAACGCACCAGCAGCGGCAACGACAGGCCGCTTTTACGCAGTTGATCGACCTGCTCGTACAAATCGACCGGCGTGCTGTTCGGACCGTTGGGGCGGACTTCTACGCGACCGGCTTCATTGATCGCGAAATAACCGGCCCCCCAATGGCGGATCCCGTAAACACTGCGGCTGTCCGCAACTGTCCATTGGCTGCCATCGTCTTTGCGTGTGCGTCGTACGGACATCGAAGTCCCCTATAAATGAAGGCGAAGGCGCCACCTCAAGCGGAGGCTGGCGCAGTCTAAAGAATGAAAATGACGATTTGCCTGCAAGAATGTCAGACCCCACTCGCAGGACAGAGTTTAGCCACAGGTTGGGAAGAGGCTTTCAGCCGCCGGACTTCTTGGCCTTGTAACCGAGCTTGATCAACTCGGCCAACAGCAGTTCGACGTGATCACCCTGAATCTCGATGACCCCGTCTTTCAACGCACCACCGGTGCCGCAGCGCTTTTTCAGCGTGGTGGCCAGCTCCTTGAGGGCATCTTCGGCCAGAGGCACACCGGTGATGGTGGTCACCGTTTTGCCGCCACGGCCTTTGCTCTCGCGGCGTACGCGGGCAATGCCATCGCCTTCGGGGATCAGGGTCTGTTTGCAGGTACACGAATCCACGGGCTGACGACAGTCCGGGCAGTGTCGACCTGCATCGGTGGAAAATACCAGGCCACCAAGGGCGGCGAAGGATGCGGCTTTTTTGGCCACCGGCAATCCTCTTGGGAGGATGAAGACTGATCGGCGCCGCAAAGGGCGGTGACCGACCGCGAAGCCCCACTCAGGCAGGGGCAGCGCTACCGAACCGCTAATGTGGTTCGGGTGAAAAGGCGCGCAGTGTAACGGCAAAAAGCGAAGTTGCTAAGAGCCAAATGGCGCCAATTTATGCAACTTTAGCGACGTAAGGCGAGATAGCGCCGCAGACCTTCTTGAGCATCCGGGCAATAGGGCTTTTGCTCGGCCTCGGCAAGCACCGTTTCGATGGGCAGAAAGCATGCCTCCATGACCTCTTCAGGCTGCAAACACAACGGGCCGTCCCATACGGCAGAGTAGGAAGTGCACCACAGGCGGCTGTCACCATCTTCAAAGTAAAAATGATCGTGCTCGACCAACTCCACTCCACTTACGCCCAGCTCTTCGGCCAATTCCCGCTGTGCCGACAGGGCATAGCTTTCCCCCGCCGCCACCATGCCGCCAGCCGCCGTATCCCAAAACCCCGGATACAGGGCCTTGCTCAAGGTGCGCCGATGCACGCACAGCTCGCCCTTGGAATTGAACAGAAAGATAAAGGTGCAACGGCCAATCAGGCCGCGCTGGCGTAGGTCGGACCTGACCAGGTGGCCGAGCAGGTTGTCCTGCTCGTCGACCCAGCAGATCAGTTCAGCATCGGAGGCCGCACGGTGTTCGGCCTCCTTTTGAGTAGCGTCCATCATCAACCCTGGTTGAGGAGCTGACGCAAATCGATCACTGCAGCGTTTGCCCGGGAAATATAGTTGGCCATCACCAGCGAATGGTTCGCCAGTACCCCGAAGCCACTGCCGTTAAGAATCATGGGACTCCACACCGGTTCCTGCGAGGCCTCCAGCTCACGAATGATCTGGCGCACGCTGACGGTGGCGTTTTTCTTGGCCAGCACGTCGGCAAAGTCGACTTCGATAGCGCGCAGCAGATGGGACAAGGCCCATGCCTGGCCACGGGCTTCGTAGAACACGTTATCGATCTGCATCCATGGGGTTTCCACCACTTCTTCATCGACTTGCGGCACTTCGCCCGGCGCCAGCGCCTCGGTTTTGAGCGCGGTGTTCAGCTTGACGCGGCCGACGCTGGCCGACAGGCGCTGGGACAGCGAGCCCAGACGGGTCGCTACATCGCCCAGCCAGTTGTTCAGGTTGTCGGCACGCGCGTAAAACAGTGCGCCGCGCTGGTTCGGGTCAGACAGACGCGCTTCGTAGCGGCTCAGGGAGTTGATGCCTTCCTGGTATTCCGACTCGCTCGAAGGCAGCACCCAGCTCTTGTTATCGAAGTTGAACCGCGGCTCGGCCTTGGCCAAGTCCGCGTCTTCAGCCGACTGCGACTGGGAGCGAGCGAAGTCTTTGCGCAGTGCGCGGGTCAGGTCACGCACCTGCACCAGCACGCCATATTCCCAGCTCGGCATGTTGTCCATCCACAAGCCCGGCGGGAAACGGTCGTTGGAGATGTAGCCGCCAGGCTTGTTCAGCAAGGTGCCGACCACGGTCTTGAGGGTTTCGACCGTGGTGTAGCCCACGACCATCTGCTTGCCTTCCTTCTCGGCGGCAAGCTGGGCGTTCTGCTGGACCGGAAACAGCGCCGGCTCCTGGCTCCAGTACCAACCCAGGCCACCGGTGACCAGCAGGTACAGGCCGATAATGCTGAGCAAAGCCCGGCTCATCAGCAAGTTGCGAAAATAGCTGCGGTTGGCCGACTTGGGCTCAGGGGCGGGGCCTTTGGCACTGCCTTCACGGTTTTTCCAGTCCAGCATGGCGATATCCTTTCAATCACTTGAGTTCATGCACGTCAATTGTCCGGGTGCGTTCAGACACTCCGACCACAACCCTACCCCATCGTGCCCATCGTTGCGGGGCTTTTACGCGAAAGTGGCGCACAAGCAAGGTTGGACTATAAAGGATGCACGCTTTTTACGCTGCGCGACCCGCGGGTCAATAACTGAATATCCGGCACGCAGACTTAATTGACGTATGACACTCATGCAACAGAAAAGAGGTGCTAGCATAGAGCCATCAGTCGACCTCAGCATGCACCCTCACAGTAGTCAGGATATGACCGAGTCAGAAGACCCTAGCCGCGAGCGTCTCAAGCAGCATTTTGCCCAGCGGGTAATTCATCAGGCACGTCAAATTCTTGAGATCTGGCAGCGCCTGCAACGCGGCGAATGGTCGAACGCCGACTTTTCCGAACTCAGCGAAGCCAACCTGCGCCTGCAGCGCTTCGCCGAGCGTTTTGAACAACCCGAACACCGCCAACTGGCCCAGCATATTGGCCAAACTCTCCAGGCGGTGGACGAAAACCGTGGCCGTTTGAGCAGCCAACTGATCACCGAACTCAACCGCTTGATGCAGCGCCTGTCGCGCACCGGGCTGCGTCAGGGTGACCAGCTTGAGCAAACCCTGCTGCCACCGATGCGCAAGCCGATCTACGTGATGCTGGCCGACCACGACCGCGCCGAGCGCCTGGCCAAGCAGCTGGAATTCTTTGGCCTGAGTGCCCAGTCCCTGGACAGCGTCGCGGCTTTTCACACGGCCATGGCCGAACGCCTGCCGTCAGCCATCGTCATGGACGTGGACTTTTGCGGCCCCGGCCTGGGCCTCACCCTCGCCGCGCAAGC
Organism: Pseudomonas synxantha BG33R; assembly: GCF_000263715.2. Classification (NCBI taxonomy): domain Bacteria; kingdom Pseudomonadati; phylum Pseudomonadota; class Gammaproteobacteria; order Pseudomonadales; family Pseudomonadaceae; genus Pseudomonas; species Pseudomonas synxantha. The sequence goes on along the minus strand of NZ_CM001514.1, from coordinate 753,795 downwards.
CCAGGAGGGCCTGGAGCAAAAGCTGCCGCTGTTGTTTTTCAGCCTGCACGAAACCGACACGCCGACGCGCCTGGCCGCCGTGCGCGCCGGAGGTGAGGAGTTCCTGACCGGCACCCTGGAGGCTTCGAGCCTGCTGGAAAAGATCGAAGTGCTGACCTGCGTTGCCCAGTACGAGCCGTACAAAGTGCTGATCATTGACGACTCGCGGGCCCAGGCGCTGCACACCGAGCGCCTGCTCAACAGCGCCGGGATTGTCACGCGCACCTTGATCGAACCGATCCAGGCCATGGCCGAACTGGCGGATTTCCAGCCCGACCTGATCATCCTCGACATGTATATGCCCGCCTGTACCGGCACCGAACTGGCCAAGGTGATTCGCCACAACGACCGTTACGTCAGCGTGCCGATCATCTACCTGTCGGCCGAAGACGACCTGGACAAACAGCTGGACGCGATGAGCGAAGGCGGCGATGACTTCCTGACCAAACCGATCAAGCCGCGCCACCTGATCACCACCGTGCGCAACCGCGCCGCGCGTGCGCGCAACTTGAAGGCGCGGATGGTGCGCGACAGCCTGACCGGGCTGTACAACCATACGCATATCCTGCAATTGCTCGAAGACTGCAGCTTTCGCGCCCGCCGCGAGAACAAGCCATTGAGCTTTGCGATGCTGGATATCGACCACTTCAAACGTGTCAATGACAGCCACGGCCACCCCATGGGCGACCGGGTGATCAAGAGCCTGGCGCTGTTTCTCAAGCAGCGCCTGCGCAAGACCGACTACATCGGCCGTTATGGCGGTGAAGAGTTTGCCATCGTGATGCCCGACACCGACGTGGAATCGGCCTGCAAGGTACTGGACGACATTCGGCGGCGCTTTGCAGAAATCCACTACCCCGCCCAACCGCAGGATTTGTGGTGCACCTTCAGTGCCGGCCTGGTGGAGCTGTGTGACGGGTGCGACAGCCTGACGATGGCCGCCCAGGCTGACGAAGCGCTATACCTTGCCAAGGACGCCGGACGCAACCGCGTGCAAGCCGCGCGCGCATCAAAGCAAAGTGCCATCTTTTCACCGGAATCCACCGAATCGGTCATAACTCTGTAACGCAAGCGCAATAACTTCAGGCACTTATCTTTTGCCGTCGGTTGAAACCCCGCATGCGCCTCAAGCTGCTGACCAATCTCAATACCCTTCTGCTGGTGGCCGTATGCCTGGCCCTCGGGGCGACGCTGTGGTGGTCGCAACGGGCGCTGGAGCGGCCTTATTTATTGATGGAGCGCTACCTGGGCCTGTCCCAGGGCTTTCAAAACCAGGCAGCGCGCAATATCGAAGACTACCTGGCCAGCGGCGATGCCCTGCGCCTGAGCAGCGCCAGTCAAAGCCTGGAGAGCCTGTTGCAGCAACTCGCGCAATTGCCGGCCGAGTTGGCGCAAACCCTGCACCCCAGCCTGGCGGACCTGGAAACCTTCAGCAAGACCGACCTGCTGGCTGCAGGCAAGCTGGCCGGCGACCCGCAAGCACTGTTGGTTCAGGCCGAGCGTGAACTGGGCGCAAACCTGGAGCAACTGAGCCAGTACGCCAGCGGCGTCAACTCCACAGACGCAGCACGCTACCTGCCTCCCCTGCTGACCGCCTCGCAGCATCTGGGCAAACTGTCCCTGGCCCGCGACAAGCTGGTGAGCAGCGGCCGCGCCGAGCTGGCCGACGAGGTGGAGCGCGAGATTGCCACCATGCGCACCCAGGCCGACCTGTTGGCACAGTTGCGATTGCTTGGGGTAAAGGCCAGCGCCGAATCCAACGCTGACGATTTCTCCGCGTTGATGGGCCTGGAAAACACCGAAAAAACCGCAGTCCAGGACACCGGCGTCGACCTCAAGCGCGAGCTCAACAGCCTGTTGACCCGCTACCCCGCCGAACTCCAGCGCACCCGCGAGCAGATCCAGCAGCGCGCCGACCTCGCCGCTGCCACCCACCTGAAGATCGCCAACGTGCAACAGGCCATCGCCGGCCTGGAGCCGGTAGTACGTGCACAGCACGCCAGAATCCAGGGCGAGGTGCGTGTGCTGCAAGGCGTGATGATCGGCCTGATCCTGTTGATCGCACTGCTGATCGACACGCTGCAACGGCGCCTGGCACGGGTGCTGACCAATCTGGCACCGGCCTTGTCGACCTGGGCCGAAGGTAATTTCAGCCAGCCGATAGCCCTGGGCAAGACCAACCATGAACTGCACGCTATCGAAGCCTCCCTGAACCGCCTGCGCGCCTATCTGGTGGGCCTGGTAGGCACTATTCGCGGGAATGCCGAAGCAGTGGCCGGCAGCAGCCGCACCCTCGCCGAACTGAGCAGCGGCCTGCACGACGGCGCCGAGCGTCAGGCCGGCGACACCGCGCAGATCCGTGACTCCCTGGGTGAACTGGAAGCCACCATCCAGCAAGTGGCCGGGGATGCCAGCCAGGCTGCCGGCGCCAGTCGCAGTGCAGGCTTTGCTGTGGAGCAAGGCCAGCGCGTAATCGGCCTGAGCCTGACCGGGTTGCACGCCCTGGTGGGCGAAGTGCAGCAAAATGCGCAGATGATCGAGAAACTCGCGGAAGAATCCGCCACCATCGGCGGCGTGCTGACCGTGATTCGCTCGATTGCCGAGCAGACCAACTTGCTGGCGCTCAATGCCGCTATCGAGGCGGCTCGCGCCGGTGAAGCCGGGCGCGGCTTCGCGGTGGTGGCCGATGAAGTACGTTCCCTGGCGCAGCGCACCGCTGGCGCTACTGCCGAAATCCAGGGCCTGATCGCCGGCCTGCAAACCGCCGCCCACCAATCGGTGCAAGGCATGCGCGCCCAGGTTGAGCACGCCGAAGCCACCGCCCAGCAAGCCCAGACAGCAGATGGTGCGCTGGATGAAATCGTCGGTGCGATCCAGACGATTTCCGAGACCGCGGTGCGCATCGCCGATGTGACCGCGCAGCAGAGCGGGGCCGTGAGTGAGATTCGTGATAACAGTGAGCGGATTCACCAGTTAGGTGAGGACAACCTGCTGCGTATCGGGCAGGGGCGTAGCCAGGGTGAGCACTTGCTGGTGCTGGGTGGGCAATTGACTACCGCCGTACAAGCCTTCCGCGTCTGACTCGATCTGATGCCCCATGAAGACCAAAATGTGGGAGCTGGCTTGCCTGCGATAGCGCAGGATCAGCCAACTCATCCACCACTGACACACCGTCATCGCAGGCAAGCCAGCTCCCACACTGACCAGATGCCGGCTCACAGTCACAAATTTTGCGCAATCCTCGCTAATCGTGCTGGCTACTGCATAGAACTGGACAGTCACAAAGGCTTTGCGGCATAGTCGCCGGGTTCTGCCGCACCCCTACCAATAACAAGGAACAGCCGATGGCGACCTTACTGGTTCTTCATGGACCCAACCTGAACCTGCTTGGCACCCGCGAACCGGGCGTCTACGGGGCAGTGACCCTCGACCAGATCAACCTCGACCTGGAAAGACGGGCCCGTGAAGCCGGCCACCATCTGCTCTACCTGCAAAGCAATGCCGAGTATGAATTGATTGATCGCATCCACGCCGCGCGTCACGAAGGCGTGGACTTCATCCTGATCAATCCCGCCGCTTTTACGCATACAAGTGTTGCATTACGTGACGCGCTGCTGGCGGTGAGCATCCCATTCATCGAAGTGCATTTATCGAACGTGCACAAACGCGAAGCTTTCCGCCATCACTCTTACTTCTCCGACGTAGCGGTAGGAGTGATCTGCGGCCTTGGCGCCAGCGGTTACCGACTGGCCCTGGAGGCCGCCCTGGAACACGTTGAAGAACAGGCTAAACGCCCCTGACCGACCCTTGGGAGTTGATGATTCATGGATATCCGTAAAGTTAAGAAACTGATCGAACTGCTGGAAGAATCCGGTATCGACGAGCTGGAAATCAAGGAAGGCGAAGAGTCCGTACGGATCAGCCGTCACAGCAAGACCCCGGCCCAACAGTTCTACGCACCGCAGATGCAAGCACCGGCTCCTGCCGCTGCCGCCCCTGCTGCCGCTCCAGTCGCTGCCGCAGCCCCTGCTGCCCCAGCCGCACCAGCGTTGAACGGCTTCGTGGTCAAGTCGCCAATGGTCGGTACTTTCTACCGCACCCCGGCACCGACCTCGCCAGCCTTCGTTGAAGTGGGCAAGACCGTGAAAGTGGGCGACACCATCTGCATCGTTGAAGCGATGAAGATGATGAACCACATCACCGCTGAAAAAGCCGGCGTCATTGAATCCATCCTGGTAGAAAACGGTCAGCCGGTTGAGTACGACCAGCCGCTGTTCACCATCGTTTGAACCGCGGAGCGCCTTCGATGTTGAAACCTGCGAAGAAACTGCAAAAAGTCCTGATCGCCAACCGCGGCGAGATCGCGCTGCGTATCCTGCGCGCCTGTAAGGAAGAGGGCATCAAGACCGTCGCTGTTTACTCGACGGCCGATACCGAATTGATGCACGTGAAACTGGCGGACGAAAGCATCTGCATCGGCCCGCCACTGGCCACGAACTCGTACCTGAAAGTCTCGAACATCATCGCTGCCGCAGAAGTGACCGGCGCTGATGGCATCCACCCGGGCTACGGCTTCCTCGCGGAAAACGCCGACTTCGCCGAACAGGTGGAAAAATCCGGGTTTGCCTTCATCGGCCCCAAAGCCGAAACCATTCGCCTGATGGGCGACAAGGTCTCGGCCAAGGACGCCATGATTGCAGCGGGCGTGCCGACCGTTCCAGGCTCCGACGGCCCACTGCCTGAAGACGAGGAAACCGCTCTGCGCATTGGTCGCGAAGTCGGTTACCCGGTGATCATCAAGGCCGCCGGTGGCGGTGGTGGTCGCGGTATGCGCGTGGTGCACAAGGAAGAAGACCTGATCGAAGCCGCCAAGCAGACCCGCTCCGAAGCGGGCGCCTGGTTCGGCAACCCGATGGTCTACCTGGAGAAGTACCTGACCAACCCACGTCACGTGGAAGTCCAGGTGCTGTCCGACGGCCAGGGCCACGCCATCCACCTGGGCGACCGCGACTGCTCGCTGCAACGTCGTCACCAGAAAGTGTTGGAAGAAGCCCCGGCACCGGGCCTCGATGAAAAAGCCCGCCAGGAAGTCCTGGCACGCTGCGTCAAGGCGTGCATCGACATCAACTACCGTGGCGCCGGTACCTTCGAGTTCCTCTACGAGAACGGTCGCTTCTACTTCATCGAGATGAACACTCGTGTGCAGGTAGAGCATCCGGTTTCGGAGATGGTCACCGGTATCGACATCGTCAAGGAGATGCTGAGCATCGCCGCCGGTAACGTGCTGTCCTTCACCCAGGACGACGTGAAGATGCACGGCCACTCCCTGGAGTGCCGCATCAACGCCGAAGACCCGAAAACCTTTATCCCAAGCCCTGGCCTGGTCAAGCACTTCCACGCGCCCGGCGGCAACGGCGTACGTGTGGATTCGCACCTGTACAGCGGCTACAAGGTTCCGTCCAACTACGACTCGCTGATCGGCAAGCTGATCACCTGGGGCGCGACCCGCGACGAGGCCATGGCCCGTATGCGCAACGCCCTGGACGAAATCGTGGTCGACGGCATCAAGACCAACATCCCGCTGCATCGGGACCTGGTTCGCGATGAGGGCTTCTGCGAAGGTGGTGTGAACATTCACTACCTGGAACACAAGCTGGCCAACCAGTAAGTGCTCCACCCAACAAAGCCGCCTTCGGGCGGCTTTGTTGTTTCTGCACACCTGTTTTCCAGGATGCACACAGTCCAAATGTGGGAGGGGGCTTGCTCCCGATAGCGGTGGATCAGTTACAGATACTGCGGCTGACACACTGCAATCGGGAGCAAGCCCCCTCCCACATTTGGTCCGCATTCACTCAGTAATGTCGTCTTCTGCTGCCCGCTCGCGTAAACTTGCGCGCTTTCGCGGCCTACTCGCTGCACATTCATTTTTTCAAAGGTGCCCGCCATGCCTTGGCTGCAAGTCCGTCTCGCCATCAGCCCAGAACAAGCCGAAACCTACGAAGACGCTTTCCTCGAAGTGGGCGCTGTGTCGGTGACCTTCATGGACGCCGAAGACCAGCCGATCTTCGAGCCGGAACTCAACACCACGCCGCTGTGGTCCCACACCCACCTGCTGGCCCTGTTCGAAGACGGCACCGATGCCGCCGCCGTACTGGCCCATATGGAACTGCTCACCGGCGGCCCGCTGCCCGAGCATCACAGCGAAGTCATCGAAGACCAGGACTGGGAACGCAGCTGGATGGATAACTTCCAGCCCATGCGCTTCGGCCAGCGCCTGTGGATCGTGCCAAGCTGGCACGCTGCTCCCGAGCCAGACGCCGTCAACCTGCTGCTGGACCCGGGCCTGGCGTTCGGCACCGGCACCCACCCCACCACCGCCCTGTGCCTGGAATGGCTGGACGGCCAGGACCTGACCGACAGCAACGTACTGGACTTCGGCTGCGGCTCCGGGATCCTGGCGATTGCCGCGCTGCTGCTGGGCGCCAAGGAGGCCGTGGGCACCGATATCGACGTGCAGGCCCTGGAAGCCTCCCGCGATAACGCCGGGCGCAATAACATCGCTGAAGGCAAATTCCCACTCTATCTGCCTGAAGATCTGCCCCAGGTACAGGCCGATGTGCTGGTCGCCAATATCCTCGCCGGGCCGCTGGTGTCGCTGGCACCGCAACTGTCGAGCCTGGTCAAGCCGGGTGGGCGCCTGGCGCTGTCGGGTATCCTCGCCGAGCAAGGTGAAGACGTGGCTGCGGCCTACGCCAGGGATTTCGAGCTGGACCCGATCGCCAACCGTGATGGCTGGGTACGCATCAGCGGTCGTCGGCGCTAGAATGAGCGCTTGTCTGAATCGGATGGCCGCATGACCGACAGTTTCGTCACCCAGTGCCCGCATTGCCAAGCCCGCTTCCGTGTCAACCACGCTCAGTTGAGCGTGGCCCGTGGCGTGGTGCGCTGCGGCTCGTGCCTGCAAGTGTTCAATGCCGCTCGCCAGTTGCTGGAGCAGCGCGCCCAAGTGTCGGCAGCCGAACCTGAAGTGCCCGCTGCGGTTGAGCCAACGCCTGAGCCCCCGCGAGCCATCAGCCAGAAACAGTGGACAGCCCAGGAGCTGGACCTGGACAACCTGGACCTGGACGAAGAACTGGCCAAGCTCGAGCGCCGCGAGATTCAGCACACTCAACCCCAGGGCGCGGAGCGTCGACAACCCGGCACCGACCGTCGGCACAAGGAAGACACCCTCAGCGCCAGCCGCGACACGGTCAAGGCCGAGGAAGAACAATGGGCCGCCAGCCTGTTCAGCGAGCCCGCGCAAGAGCGCGCAGACAGCGACGAAGACGAGCCTGAACCAAGCAATACCCGGCAGCGCACCGAACCGTCCATGTCGCTGCACAGCGAAACCATCGACGACGAGCCAACCCCGCTCTCTCCCCTGCATGACGACGAGCCCGACCCGCCCTTCACGCCCCTGACCCCAGCGGCAGAAGAAGCCGATGAACGCCCGCAATCACGGCGTAAACGCCCACGCACCGAGGCCAACGCTCACGACGCCGTGCTTCAGGACCTTGAAGACGACCCGCTGCACCTCTATGCACAGAAACGTCCGTCGGGCTGGGGCCGCCGCCTGATCTGGATCCTGCTGGTACTGATTGCCGCCGCCGGCCTGGCAGGCCAGTACATCGCCTACCAATTCGACGAACTGGCCCGTCAGGACGCCTACCGTCCGTGGTTCCAGCAGCTGTGCCCGAAATTGGGTTGCACCGTGCCATCGCGGGTCGATATCGCCCATATCAAGAGCAGCAACCTGGTGGTACGCAGCCATCCGGAGTTCGCCGGTGCGCTGGTGGTGGATGCAATCCTCTACAACCGCGCAACCTTTTCCCAGCCGTTCCCGCTGCTGGAACTGCGTTTTGCAGATTTGAACGGCAGCCTGATCGCCAGTCGTCGCTTCAAACCCGCCGAATATCTGAGCGGCGAGTTGGCTGGCGTCAGCGAAATGCCTTCGCAGACACCGATCCACATTTCCCTCGACATCCTTGATCCCGGCAACAAAGCCGTGAACTACAGCCTGAGCTTCCACTCGCCCGAGTGAAACGGCACACCCGAAGAGGTTTGACGGCGGATTATTGACTTGACCGACGTCAACCAAACCGGTGGCGATAAAAAAATAACTGTTCAGATTTTATCCAATTCAGCCTTTAACCCGTCATCGAGAGCGGGTATCATGCCAACCCTTTTTCGAACTCTAATGATCCGGCCCCACAACAGGGAAGTCCTATGTCGGCGGTACGCATCGGCCCATATACATTGCAGAACGGCTTGATCCTCGCCCCGATGGCGGGTGTCACCGATCAGCCCTTTCGTCAGCTGTGCAAGCGTTTGGGCGCGGGTCTAGTAGTCTCTGAAATGGTTACCAGCGACATGAGTTTGTGGAACACCCGCAAATCGCGGATGCGCATGATCCACGAAGGTGATCCCGAGCCACGCTCGGTACAGATCGCCGGGGGTGATGCGCAGATGCTGGCGGATGCGGCCCGGGCCAATGTGGAGCTGGGTGCACAGATCATTGATATCAACATGGGCTGCCCGGCCAAGAAGGTCTGCAACAAGGCCGCCGGTTCCGCCCTGTTGAAAGATGAGCAGTTGGTCGCCGAGATCCTGCAGGCCGTCGTTGGCGCAGTCGATGTGCCGGTGACCCTGAAGATTCGTACCGGTTGGGACCGGGACAACAAAAATGGCCTCACAGTGGCAAAGATCGCTGAACAGGCCGGGATTACAGCGCTGGCGGTGCATGGCCGTACCCGCGCCGACCTTTATACCGGTGAAGCCGAGTACGACACCATTGCCGCGATCAAGCAGGCCGTGTCGATGCCGGTATTTGCCAATGGCGACATCGACTGCGCCGAGAAAGCCCGGCGCGTGCTGCACGCAACCGGTGCCGATGGATTGTTGATTGGCCGGGCCGCCCAGGGGCGACCGTGGATTTTTCGCGAGATCGAGCATTTCCTGCGCACTGGTGAAGTCTTGCCGGCGCCGGAGTTGTTCGAAGTGGAACGTATTCTGCTGGAGCATCTGGCCGCCCTGCACGCCTTCTATGGGGATGTGATGGGCGTACGCATTGCTCGCAAGCATGTCGGCTGGTATCTCGCCACCTTGCCGGGCGCCAAGGAATTTCGCGCTCAGTTCAATCGTTTGGATGAAACGCAGGCACAGGTCGCCACCGTTCGTGAGTTCTTCGCCGAACGTGACAAGAGCCTGGGAACAGGGGATGGAAAAGGGGTGGCCGCATGACGATGATGACCGAGACTTTAGTGAGTGGAACAACACCCGTGAGCGACAACGTCAATTTGAAACAGCACCTCAACACGCCCAGCGAAGAAGGCCAGACCCTTCGCGGGAGTGTCGAGAAAGCGCTGCACAATTATTTCGCCCACCTTGAGGGTGCTTCCGTCACGGACGTGTACAACCTGGTGCTCTCCGAAGTCGAGGCGCCCTTGCTCGAAAGCGTGATGAACTACGTCAAGGGCAACCAGACCAAAGCCAGTGAGCTGCTGGGCCTCAACCGTGGCACCTTGCGCAAAAAGCTCAAGCAGTACGATTTGCTGTAAGCATTCAATCAAACCAGAAAGGCGCCCGCGTAAAACCGGTCGCCTTTTTTGCTGACTCCTTTGCTTTTGATGGAAATTGAAATGACCGACCAGACTACCCGCCTGCCGATCCGCCGCGCCTTGATCAGTGTTTCCGACAAGACCGGGATCCTCGAATTTGCCCGGGAGCTGGAAGCCCTGGGTGTGGAAATTCTCTCCACGGGCGGGACCTTCAAACTGCTGCAGGACAACGGCGTGGCCGCAGTAGAAGTCGCGGACTACACCGGTTTCGCAGAAATGATGGACGGTCGCGTCAAGACCCTGCACCCGAAAATCCACGGCGGCATCCTCGGCCGTCGCGGCATCGACGACGCCATCATGACCGAGCACGGCATCAAGCCGATCGACCTGGTGGCCGTTAACCTCTACCCGTTCGAAGCCACCATCAACAAGCCAGGCTGCGACCTGCCCACCGCCATCGAAAACATCGATATCGGCGGCCCGACCATGGTGCGCTCGGCGGCCAAGAACCACAAAGACGTGGCCATCGTGGTCAACGCCAGCGACTACGCCCACGTGCTGGAAAACCTGAAAGCCGGTGGCCTGACCTACGCCCAGCGTTTCGACCTGATGCTCAAGGCGTTCGAACACACCGCAGCCTATGACGGCATGATCGCCAACTACATGGGCACCGTGAACCAAGCGGCTGACACCTTGAGCACAGAAGGTCGCAGCCAGTTCCCGCGCACCTTCAACAGCCAGTTCATCAAGGCCCAGGAAATGCGCTACGGCGAGAACCCGCACCAGAGCGCGGCGTTCTACGTGGAAGCCAAGCCTGCCGAAGTGGGCATTGCCACCGCGACCCAGCTGCAAGGCAAAGAACTTTCCTACAACAACGTGGCCGATACCGACGCCGCGCTGGAATGCGTGAAGAGCTTCGTCAAACCGGCCTGCGTGATCGTCAAGCACGCCAACCCGTGCGGCGTGGCCGTGAGCCCGGACGCTGAAGGCGGTATCCGCCAAGCGTACGAACTGGCCTACGCCACCGATACCGAATCCGCGTTCGGCGGCATCATTGCCTTCAACCGCGAGCTGGATGCCGAGACCGCCAAGGCGATCGTCGAGCGCCAATTCGTCGAAGTGATCATCGCACCAAGCGTCAGCGAAGAAGCCCGCGCCATTGTCGCCGCCAAAGCCAACGTGCGCCTGCTGGCCTGCGGCGAGTGGTCGGCCGACCGCGCCGCTGCCTGGGACTACAAGCGCGTCAATGGCGGCTTGCTGGTACAGAGCCGCGACATCGGCATGATCGGCAGCCAGGACTTGAAAGTGGTGACCAAACGCGCCCCGACCGAGCAAGAGATCAACGATTTGATCTTTGCCTGGAAAGTCGCCAAGTACGTTAAATCCAACGCCATCGTCTACGCCAAGAACCGCCAGACCATCGGTGTCGGCGCCGGCCAGATGAGCCGTGTTAACTCGGCGCGTATCGCCGCGATCAAGGCAGAACACGCCGGTTTGCAGGTGGTGGGTTCGGTAATGGCTTCCGATGCATTCTTCCCGTTCCGTGATGGCCTGGATAACGCCGCGAAAGCCGGTGTTACTGCCGTGATCCAACCGGGCGGCTCGATGCGTGATGCAGAAGTGATTGCCGCTGCTGATGAAGCTGGCATTGCGATGGTCTTCACCGGTATGCGCCACTTCCGCCACTGATTGATTTGATGTCAAGCGGGCACTGGCTCCATGTGGGAGCTGGCTTGCCTGCGATAGCATCACCTCGGTGCAACTGACACACCGAGGTGCCCGCATCGCAGGCTAGCCAGCTCCCACAGGAAAACAGCCAACAGTGCCCCCACGAATTTGCTTCATCCGAGGTTTTTGAAATGAATGTTTTGATCATTGGCAGCGGTGGCCGTGAACACGCCCTGGCCTGGAAAGTTGCCCAGGACCCACGTGTCCAGAAAGTCTTCGTCGCCCCCGGCAACGCCGGTACCGCCATTGAGGCCAAGTGCGAAAACGTCGCCATCGACGTACTGGCCCTTGAGCAACTGGCAGATTTTGCCGAGAAGAATGTTTCCCTGACCATCGTCGGCCCGGAAGTGCCACTGGTTGCCGGCGTCGTCGATCTGTTCCGCAGCCGTGGCCTGGATTGCTTCGGCCCGACCGCTGGCGCCGCCCAGTTGGAAGGCTCGAAAGCCTTCACCAAGGATTTCCTGGCACGCCACAAGATCCCCACCGCCGACTACCAGAACTTCACCGAGATCGAGCCGGCCCTCGCCTACCTGCGTGAAAAAGGCGCACCGATCGTGATCAAGGCCGATGGCCTGGCTGCCGGTAAAGGCGTGATCGTCGCCATGACCCTGCAGGGAGCCGAAGACGCCGTGCGCGACATGCTCGCCGGCAATGCCTTTGGTGATGCAGGTTCGCGCGTGGTGATCGAGGAATTCCTCGACGGCGAAGAAGCCAGTTTCATCGTAATGGTCGACGGCAAGAACGTACTGCCCATGGCCACCAGCCAGGACCACAAGCGCGTCGGCAATGGCGACAGCGGCCCGAACACTGGCGGCATGGGTGCTTACTCCCCGGCGCCAGTGGTCACCAGCGATGTGCATCAGCGCGTCATGGATCTGGTGATCTGGCCGACCGTGCGCGGCATGGCCGACGAAGGCAACGTCTACACCGGTTTCCTCTACGCCGGCCTGATGATCGACAAAGCCGGTAACCCGAAAGTCATCGAGTTCAACTGCCGTTTCGGCGATCCGGAAACCCAACCGGTGATGCTGCGCCTGCAGTCGAGCCTGGTGCTGCTGGTGGAAGCAGCGCTGGCCCAAGCGCTGGATAAGGTCGAAGCACAGTGGGACCCACGCCCGAGCGTCGGCATCGTGCTGGCGGCCGGTGGTTACCCTGCCGATTACGCCAAGGGCGATGTGATTGAAGGTCTGGACGCCGCCGCTGCGCTGGAAGGCAAGGTGTTCCACGCAGGTACCGCGCTCCAGGACGGCAAAGTTGTAACCGCAGGTGGCCGTGTGTTGTGCGCTACCGCAATGGGTGCCAGTGTCGATACCGCACAACAGCAGGCATACAAGCTGGCTGCGAAAATCGACTGGAAAGGTTGCTTCTACCGCACCGACATCGGCTACCGCGCCATTGCCCGTGAACGCGGTGAAAACAGCTGAGAGCTACACTTGCAGTAGCTATCCGTTCGGTTAGGTAAGGGCCTTTGGCCCTTGCCGTACACATGTCGCCCCGCGCATAGTTAACCCGTGCATCAACCTACGAAGGGATTTCGCCGTGCGCTGGCTCAGGATCGCCATAGGTTTCACAGTCAGCTTGCTGACCCTGCTCTGCCTGCTCCCGGCCCAGGCCGCCGCGCAAGGCAGTGGTTGGGCGGTATTGCTTGATGAACAGGCCGACCTGCAACTGAGCGACATCCGTTCCGCCCGCTACACCAATCAATTCAGCCCCATCGAACTGGACCGGATCACTGCCGCGCAGCCGGACGGTGCGTTGTGGGTGCGCTTCAGGCTGCAGCCCGGCAAGCACGAGCAAGTGCTGCGGGTCTTTGCCCCGGATCTTTCCAGCCTGAGCCTGTACGTACTGGACGGCGATACCCTGGTGGAGCAACAAACCACCGGCACGCGCCAACCCCAGGCTGAACGCCCGCTGCCGAGCAGTGATTTCATGCTGCCGATGCCCCAGAGCCCACGACCTCTGGAGGTGTACCTGCGCCTGGTCTCGGAACACGAACTGCGCCCCTACATCACCCTGGAACCTGCAGTACTGGCCGCCGCCAACCAGAACCAGACGCTGATCTACGGCCTGCTGTTCGGCGTGCTGCTGATGCTGATCCTGCACAACCTCACGCGGTTCGCCTACCACCGCTCGCGCAGCAGCCTGTGGCTGGCCGCCTGCGAATTGCTGTTGATGCTCAGCCTGGCGCTGCTGCTCAACCTGGTGGGGCCATGGCTGCCGAACTGGCACGCGATCCAGACCCCTGGCGCCTACCTCGCCCTGCTGCTGACCGCACCGTGCGGGTTGATGTTCGCCTACCGCTTCTTCATGCCCCTGGGCCCGCACCCGCTGAACAAGGTGTTGATGGCCGATATCCTGCTGATCGTGCTGTGCGGCCTGCTGTTGTTGTTCGTCAATACCCTGCCACTGAACATCATCACCTATGCCCTGGTGGCGCTGGCAGGCCTGAGCATGTTGTTTGTCTCGGCCTACCACTGGCAAAAAGGCTACCGCCCGGCGCGTCTGTTCGTGGCGGCGATGGTGGTGTTCAACATTGGCACACTGATCATTCTTCCCGCGCTGCTCGGCCTCACCCTGGTGGCGCCGCAGGGCCTGATCGTCACCCTGCTGGGTTTCATCTGCCTCAGCGGCCTGTTGATGAGCCTGGCCCTGGGCGAACGCCAGCGCGCGATTGTCGAAACGCGCTTCAGCCTGAGCCGCGACCTGGCCGCCAGCAACGCCGAAATCGCCGCCAAGGCCGAGTTCCTGGCGAAGATCAGCCATGAAATCCGCACGCCCATGAACGGCGTGCTGGGCATGACCGAACTGCTACTGGGTACGCCGCTGTCGGTGAAGCAGCGCGACTACGTGCAGACCATCCACAGCGCCGGTAACGAGCTGCTCACCCTGATCAACGAGATTCTCGACATTTCCAAGCTGGAGTCCGGGCAGATCGAACTCGATGATGTGCAGTTCGACCTCAACGCGTTGATCGACGACTGCCTGAGTATCTTTCGCGCCAAGGCCGAGCAGCAGAATGTCGAGCTGATCAGCTTTATCCAGCCCCAGGTGCCACGCGTGATCAGCGGCGACCCGACGCGCCTGCGCCAGGCGCTGTTGAGCCTGCTGGAAAACGCCCTGCACAAGACCGATGAAGGCGAAGTGCTGATCGTCGTGGCCCTCGACGAGCGCAGCACCAAGCCCCGTTTGCGCATTGCCGTGCAGGACAGCGGCGTGCCGATGGAAGCCGCCGAACGCGACGCACTACTGCACAGCGAACTGCACAGCAAGAACTTCCTCTCGGCGACACGCCTGAGCGGTCACCTGGGCCTGGTCATTGCCCGCCAGTTGATCCTGCTGATGAACGGCGAATTCGGTATCAAGAGTGGCAGCCATCAGGGCAGTACCCTGTGGCTGACGCTGCCGCTGGACCCGGAGCGCCTGGAGCACCCGACGTCGGACCTCGACGGCCCGCTCAAGGACGCCCGCGTGCTGGTGGTGGACGACAACGACACCTGCCGCAAAGTACTGGTGCAGCAATGTTCGGCCTGGGGCCTGAATGTCAGCGCCGTGCCGTCCGGCAAGGAGGCCCTGGCGCTGCTGCGCACCAAGGCACACCTGCGTGATTACTTCGACGTGGTGCTGCTGGACCAGAACATGCCGGGCATGACCGGCATGCAACTGGCGGCGAAGATCAAGGAAGACCCGAGCCTGAACCACGACATCCTGCTGATCATGCTCACCGGTATCAGCAACGCACCGAGCAAGATCATCGCGCGCAACTGCGGGATCAAGCGCATCCTCGCCAAACCCGTGGCCGGTTATACGCTCAAGACGACCCTGGCCGACGAACTGGCCCAGCGCAGCAAAGGCGCTGCCATTCCACGCCCCGTCCCCAGCGCACCGGTGGCGGTGACCGTGCCGAGCGATTTCCGCATCCTGGTAGCCGAAGACAACAGCATCTCCACCAAAGTGATTCGCGGCATGCTCGGCAAACTCAACCTCAACCCGGACACCGCCAGCAACGGCGAAGAAGCCCTGCAAGCGATGAAAGCCCAGCGCTATGACCTGGTGTTGATGGATTGTGAAATGCCAGTCCTCGATGGATTCTCCGCCACCCAGCAGCTGCGCGCGTGGGAAGTCAGCCACCAACGCGTACGCACGCCGGTGGTAGCGCTCACGGCGCATATTCTTTCGGAACATAAAGAACGCGCACGCCAGGCCGGCATGGACGGGCATATGGCCAAGCCGGTGGAGCTATCACAGTTGCGCGAGCTGGTGGATTACTGGGTAGTGCAGCGCCAAAAGCTTCCTGAGCGCAGCACCATTTCCTGATTTGAAATACCATTCCCTGTGGGATCAAGCCAGCTCCCACATTTGATCTCTGTCGGATAGACTCCTCCACACTTCCCCCGCCCGCGAGCCGCCCCCATGCTCCATGTGTTATTCAGCGTTTACCTGAAGATGCTGGTGCTCTACAGCCCGTTTTTTGTGCTGTCCTGCTTTATCAGCCTGACCCGTGGCTATTCCAGCAAGGAGCGTCGGCGCCTGGCCTGGAAAGTCGCACTGGCGACCCTGGTATCGAGCGTGTTGCTCTACCTGTTCGGCAGGGTGATTTTCAGCGTGTTCGGCATTACCGTGGACGCGTTCCGTATCGGCGCCGGCAGCGTGTTGTTTATCTCAGCCCTGGGCATGGCTCAGGGCAAGTCGGCGGTGCAGACCGACAACGTGCAGCAGGACGTGACCATCGTGCCGCTGACCATCCCGCTCACTGTCGGCCCAGGCACCATCGGCGCGCTGCTGGTGATGGGCGTGAGCCAGCCCCACTGGGACGACAAGCTCACCGCCATCCTCAGCATCGCCTTGGCCAGCCTCACCGTGGGTGTGGTGCTGTACCTGTCCAACCGTATCGAACGGATTCTCGGCGACCAGGGCTTGCAGATTGTCAGCCGGTTGATGGGCCTGTTCGTATGCGCCCTGGCCGCGCAAATCATTTTTACCGGGGTTCGCGGCTACCTGGTGCCTTAGATCCGGTATTTGGCAATCGCCAGCTGCACCTTGTCACCGGCGCTTTCGCGCATCAGCTGGATGGTTTTTTCGTTGACCACCGAGGTGTTCAGCACCAGACAGGTTTGCCCGCTGAAAGCCTCGAACGATGAGCTGTCCCATTCAAGGAACGGCACTCCCACCTGTTTGTTCACGCCGTGGCTGCTGAAGGTCACCAGCACCATCATCACTTCACCATTGGATTCGGCGCAGGACGCCACGCCGAAGTCACCGCCCTCATGCACCGCGCTATTGCGCTTGAACAAATCGAAAGACGCCGGCTGCCGCTTCAATGCCTCCAGCGCATCGGCGGCCAATTTGGGCAGCGCGGTAACCAGCGGCCCCGACAGTGACATCGACGCCAGCAGCGCGCCGATAATATTCAACGCAGCCAATTGCACCGTCAGCCCCTTGCCGGAGCGTGAGACCCGCTCGAAACTGCTGCGCACCGGCAGCCAGCCAAGACTGACCATGACCTTGATAAATTCGTCGTACCACGCCTCGGTGCCCCGATGCACCTTCAATACATCGCTCACGTAACTGCTGGCCAGCAGGTAACTCTTGCGAATGTATTCGCGGTTCAGCCCAGACAGCCCCTCGGCGAAGGAAATCACCCCGTTGTTGACCACCGCCGCATTGCAGTCGTCGTCAGTGTCCAGGGGTAACGCCGCGTGCGCTCCTGGTGCCCCCGGCAACTTGTAGGCGGCAATCAGCTTGCGCCGTTTGATAGTGTTGATCCTTCTGTTACGTCGCTCCATTTTTCAGTTCTCCACAAGCACCCGACATGGGGCTTTCCTTCACACTAGTCCAGCGGGCGGAGGGCTTTCCATGCGACAAACATACCTTGGTGGCACCGGTGAAAACCCAGTGCCCAGCAATCACAAGGCACAGCCGGCATGCTTGCGGTTTTCACCGTAAAAAAAAGAAAAAGTCCCGAACAACATCAGGAGAATCCCTGGGTCATTCGGAGCTTTCCGGCGGCCAGCGGACCGTTTTCAGGAGGCGGGTTTGTCGCCGTACCAACGCGGCGTGTACACCCACGCCCCGCCACCGGCACGCGGGAACACGCAGGTGGTGGACGAGCCGATCAGCACCATGGTGCGCATGTCCACCTGCTCGGGCGTCAATTGGCCCAGGGTGGTGACGCGTAGCGTCTGGCCCGGGCGGCCGATGTCGCGGCCCAGCACCACCGGCGTATCGGGCGTGCGGTGCAGGCCGACGATCTCCAGGGCACGCCCCAGTTGCCAGGGCCGCGAACGCGAGATCGGGTTGTAGAACGCCAGGGCCAGATCGGCTTGGGAAGCCAGGTCCAGACGCTTTTCAATGATCGACCAGGGCTTGAGGTTATCCGACAGCGACATGACGCAGAAGTCATGACCCAAGGGTGCACCGGCCTGGGCGGCGGTGGCCAGGGAGGCAGAAACCCCCGGCAGGATTTCCAGGTCGACCTGATGCCAGGCCGGGTCCGTGGAGTCGTGCAGCGCCTCGATCACCGCGGCGGCCATGGCGAATACACCCGGGTCGCCGGACGACACCACCACCACCGAACGCCCCTGCGCAGCCAGCTCGAAAGCATGGCGAGCGCGCTGCATTTCTTCGCGGTTGTCGGTGCAGTGTTGCACTTGATCGTCACGGAACGGCCCGGCCATGCGCACATAGGTTTCATACCCCAGCACATCGGTGCAACGCGCCAGTTCCGCCTTGACCGCCGGCACCATCAACTCGGCCGCACCGGGACCCAGGCCGATCACTGCGAGACGGCCACGGGGGCGTCCCACCTGCGACACGTCCAAGGGCTGTTCGGCCACGGTAATGCTGATGTCCGCAACGGGCATCACCGGGGCAAAACGCAGCGGCACACCCAACGCCAGCGCAGCTTCATGCAATGAGGCGTCGGCCATCTGCAGGTCGCTGGCCAACAGGCAGGCCACGGCTTGCACCGCGATCCCCGCCTCATGCAGCGCAGTGCGCACGCGCTCGGCCAACCGCGCCCCAGGCTTGCAGATAATGCAGACGTTTTGTGGATAAATCAGCAGCTCGTTCGGTGCCGGTGGGCGCTCGGCACTGCCCACATGAATCGCCAGGCGCGCCTGTGGGTCCTGAACCAGGTTGGCTTGATCCAGCCACGGCGCCACGCCTTCGACGCGTACCGATTCACCGGCCAAAAGGTCCGAGACAAAGCGCTTGCCCAGTTCAATGTCCGCCAGTTGATAACCCGTCGGCGGGTTGAGCAGGCAGGTGCCAAAACGCAGTTCGCCACTGGTGGTGATTGCCGCGGATACGCCCAATGCCGCGGCGATGTCACGCGCCATCACATTCACCCCGCCCAGGCCACCCAGCAGCGGCACCACGGCGCTGCCGTCTTCAGCCACGGCCAGCACGGCGGGTTCCTCGCCTTTTTCCAGCAGCAGCGCCGCCAGGGTACGAATCACAATGCCGGCCGCGCACAGGGCAATCAGCGGCGTGCCTTGCTGGTAGAGCTGGCGCAGCGTCGCGCCGAACTCGCTGTAGCTCTGGTCCGCCCCTTCAACCCGAGCGGCCAGGCCGTGGATCAACGCGCCAGGGTAAACCTGCTGGATCTTGCGCGCCGTGGCCAAACTGCCTTGGCCCAGAATCACAATCGCCGGAGTCATCAACCTTGCCACCTTTCACCGGGCACGATGATCAGCGAGAAATAAGGCGACGACATCGGCTCCACCTGGTCCAGCGGCACGATCTTCTGGTTGGCCATGGTGGCGCGCTCCACGTACAGCGCACGTTCGGCCAGGCCCAGCTCTTCCAACACCTGGCGCACCTTCGGGAAGTTGCGCCCCAGCTTCATGATCACTGCGGCATCGGCATCCGCCAGGCGGCGCTTGAGGTCATCATGGGGCAATACGCCCGAGAGCACCGACAAGCTCTGGTTGCGATACACCAACGGCGCGCCGAGCACCGAAGCGCCACCGAGCATCGAACACACGCCCGGAATTACCTGGGCTTCGTAGCGCTCGGCAAGGCGGTCATGCAGGTACATGTAGGAGCCGTAGAAGAATGGATCACCTTCGCAGATCACCGCCACATCGCGGCCCGCGTCCAGGTGCGCGGCCACGTCGAGGCTGGCGTTGTCGTAGAAGTCGCTGATCACTTGTTCATAGGACAGCGGCGCCGGCAGCGCTTCAGTGGTGACCGGGTACACCAGCGGCATCAGGGTCTGCTGTGG
Source organism: Pseudomonas synxantha BG33R (assembly GCF_000263715.2). NCBI lineage: Bacteria > Pseudomonadati > Pseudomonadota > Gammaproteobacteria > Pseudomonadales > Pseudomonadaceae > Pseudomonas > Pseudomonas synxantha. The sequence continues at coordinate 734,208 of NZ_CM001514.1, read as the reverse complement.
CACCAGGTGGCCTTCGATGATGCCGAAAGCGTTGCCCTTCTTGCCCTTGGCCACGAAATACGCCACCACCGGCGATTCACGCAGCAGGCGCAGGGCCTTGAGGGTGATCAGTTCCGGGTCACCGGGGCCTACGCCCAGGCCGATCAAACGTCCGCGCACCTGCATTATTCGACCTCCGTGGCCAGGGCGTTGACGGCGGCGGCAGCCATGGCGCTACCGCCCAGGCGGCCTTGCATGATCACGAAGGGTACGCCACGGCTGTCGGCGGCAAGCATGGCCTTGGACTCGGCGGCGCCAACGAAACCGACCGGGAACCCCAGGATCAGTGCCGGTTTCGGCGCGCCGGCGTCGAGCATTTCCAACAGGTAGAACAAGGCGGTCGGCGCGTTGCCGATCACCACCACGCTGCCTTCCAGGTGCGGGCGCCACAGCTCCAGAGCGGCGGCGGAACGGGTGTTGCCCAGCTCCCGCGCCAGCTGCGGCACGCTGTCGTCGCGCAGGGTGCAGATCACTTCGTTATTGGCCGGCAGACGCGCACGGGTCACGCCTTCGGAGACCATCCGCGCATCACACAGGATCGGCGCGCCAGCAGCCAGCGCATCGCGCCCGGCCTTGCCCGCCCCTTCGGAAAATTGCAGACCGTCGATGGCCTCGACCATACCGCACGCATGAATCACCCGCACCGCGAGTTTTTCCAGATCGGCCGGGATGCGGTCCAGGTTGGCTTCCGCGCGAATAATGGCAAAGGAGTTGCGATAGATCTCCTGACCGTCGCGGATGTAATCAATCATCGGTGTTGCTCCGTGGGCGAGCGCGTAACAGGGCGCCCGCCGCTTCAATGGAAAGAGTGCGCGCGTGCAGCCGACCGAAACCTGAGTGGGCTGCATCGCGAAAATAGAGGTCGTAATGGCCGGGGCTCACCGCCAGCAACGTGACCGGCGCGGTGTGCGCGGCGGCGCATGAGCGCGGGCAGCCGGACAGGTGCGCTTCGACGCCGGGTTGCAGGGCGGCCAGTTGCACCGCGTCGGCCTTGGTATCGGCCAGGCCCTTGCCGCAACCGCTGGAACCGGTGCAGGCAATCATGCGCGCCAGGGGTTGGTCGATTGAACACACAAAGCCCAGTTGCGCCAGGCGTTCGGTCACGGCGCCAACGCGTTCAATGTTAGGCAGTAGCACGCCCTGCCAGGGCGTGAAGCGCAACGTGCCATCGCCGTATTCGCTGGCCAGTTGCGCGGCGCCCTGGAGCATCAGCGAATCCAGGCGGCCCAATGGCGCGACTGCCGCGACGTAAAACTGATTTTTTTGGGTCTGTGGATAACTGCCGATGTGCAACAACGCACCACTGGCCGGTCGCCTGAAGCCCTGCGTCGACAACAGCGGCAGCCTCAGGCGGCCCAACAAGTTATCCACAGGCAGATGACGCATACGTGTTTGCTCGGGCGTCGCCAGGTCGAGAAAGGCCTCCAGCACCGCCACCACCAGTGCATGGCCCTGATCCAGCGGCACTGCCGCCACGGGCGCATCCAGCCCCGGACAACCGGCCAGGCCGAACGCCAACAGCGTCTGACCATCGCGCACAAACGCCGACAGCCACAGGTCATGGTGATGCTCCAGCATCGCCAGGGCTTCACCGCCATCGAGTTGTATCGCGAACTTGGCCGACAGCTGGTGGAACCGCGCATGGTTTTGCAAGGTGGCAAGAATCTGCGTGGCCAGCGGGCGGGTGTCGAACAGCATCTGCGGGTCGATACCAGCAGCGGGGCTGAGCATCAGGTTGCGCACGTCGTCACCGCCAGCGTTATTGGGGCCCAGGCCGGCGGCAAGCAACCTGGCGATCAAGGCGTCCTGCTCGGCGCCAATGCCGCGGATCTGCAAGTTGGCGCGGTTGGTCGCCTCGATTATCCCGCCCGCGTACGTACGGGCCGCGTCGGCCACGGCGCTGGCCTGGGCTGCGGTGATCGAACCACCGGCCAGTTTGATCCGGCAAATGCCGCCGTCCAACGCCTGGACAATACGCAGCAACCCCGGACAAGCCGAGGGGCGCATGGTATTCACAGCGGGCGTTGGGTTCACGGGGCTACCGGTTGACGGGTAAAGGCGCGGTATTATGCCTGCTTTGTCCGGCGGCATGAAAAGCCTGCCCGTCGGATGTCGTTCAAGGAATTGATATGTCGCCCTGGCTGACGGTTGTAGGCATCGGTGAAGACGGCTTCAAGGGCCTGGGCAGGAATGCCCGGCACGCCCTGTTGCGCGCCACGCGGATTATAGGCGGCCAACGCCAGTTGGACCTTTTGCCGGTGTGTATTCGTGGCGAACGCCAGGTGTGGCCGAGCCCGTTTGCCCTGGAGCCGGTGTTCTCGCGGCGCGGGGAGCCTGTGTGCGTCTTGGCCAGTGGCGACCCGATGTTCTATGGCGTCGGCGCCAGCCTGGCCCGGCAAGTGGCAGCTGAAGAGTTGTTGATTTTGCCCGCACCATCGTCGGTGTCCCTGGCGGCAGCGCGCCTGGGCTGGCCGTTGCAGGAGGTGGTGACGTTATCGGTGGTCGCTCGTCCGTTGGCAGCACTTAATGCGCATCTGGCCGCTGGCGTGCGCTTGTTGGTCTTGAGCAATGACGGCAGCAGCCCCGCGTTGATGGCTGCGTTGTTGGCCGAGCGCGGTTTCGGCCCCAGCCGGATTACCGTGTTTGAACACTTGGGCGGCCTGGCTGAGGGGCGCATCGACGGGCACGCGCAATCGTGGGAACACGCCGAGGTTGCCGCTTTGAACCTGGTCGCCATCGACTGCCTGGCGGATGCGAACGCACCACGTCTGTCACGCCTTGCAGGTTTGCCCGACGCGGCCTTCAAGCACGATGGCCAACTGACCAAACGCGACGTGCGCGCCATGACCCTCGCCCGCCTTGCCCCCATGCCCGGCGAACTGTTGTGGGACGTGGGCGCGGGCAGCGGCTCCATCGGCATTGAATGGATGCGCACGCATCCGAGCTGCCGCGCCGTGGCAATCGAGGCCGACGCAGGCCGCCAAAGCCTGATCGAACACAACCGCGACGCCCTCGGCGTGCCCGGCCTGCAACTGATTCGCGGCAAGGCGCCGGAGGCGTTAAGCGGTCTGGAAGCACCGAACGCCATCTTCATCGGCGGCGGCGTCACCCGCGAAGGCGTGCTCGACACCTGCTGGCAACACCTGCGCCCCGGCGGGCGGTTAGTGGCCAATGCCGTGACCCTGCAAAGCGAAATGACCTTGATGAACTGGCGCGCCGAGCACGGCGGCGAACTGACCCGCATCCACGTGGCCCAGGCGCAGCCATTGGGCGAGTTCGATACCTGGCGCCAGGCATTGCCGATCACGCTATTGGAAGTGATCAAGCCCCTATGAAAAGAATTCTGTTGCTGGGCGGCGTGACGGAGGCACTGGCCATTGCCCGCACCCTGGGGCCGGAGCATATCTACAGCCTGGCGGGCGTGGGCCGTGTGCCGACCGACCTGAGCTGCCAGGTTCGAGTCGGAGGTTATGGAGGCGCTGAAGGGCTGGCGCAGTTTGTTCGTGATGAACGCATCAGCCTGATCCTCGATGCCACGCATCCGTATGCGGCGCAGATCAGCCACAACGCGGCCCAGGCGGCGCGATTGAGCGATGTGCCTTGCTGGGCGTTGCGACGTCCGGCGTGGCAGCCGCAAGTGGGGGATGACTGGCGGGAAGTGCCTGACTGGGCCGCGCTGATAGCCGCGTTGAAGCCTTTCAAGCGCCCATTGTTCACCCTGGGTCGCGAACCCTTGCAACATCTCGATGAAATCCCCGCCGACCAGTTCTGGACCTTGCGCGCACTGGACGTTTATCCGGGGAATGCGCGGTGTGAAGTGATCGGCGCGCGCGGGCCGTTTCTGATCGAGGATGAGCGGGCTTTATTCGAACGGCGCAGGATCGATGTACTGATCAGCAAGAACAGCGGCAGCACCGCCACCGAACCGAAGCTGGAAGTGGCGCGGGAGCGGGGGGTGCCGGTGTTGGTGTTGAAGCGGCCGGTATTGGCTGCGGTGGATCGAGAGTTCACCACCTTAGCGGCAACGCTACAGGCAATCACCCTTCCAGACACCCTCTAGTAAGCGTCAACTGAAATGAGACATTGCTTGATCATCCGGCCACGACGCCCGACCGCTGAGTTTGCAGCGGTGTACGTAGATTAGGGATTGAGGTCCTGGGGGCAACCTCAAAGACGTCTCGCAAAGTTCTGCGTATACGAAGAACTACGCAAATCCTAGTTGCTTATCTACCCCCTCAAAAAGCGACCCATCTTACAAATCCTTCCGAACAACCTGGCTGGTCGAGCCTAATCCTGCGCCCTAACGTCGCCTCACGCGGTTTTGCAGCATCGCCCACGATGGAGATGCACTGCTTTTGCAGTGCGTCGCGACTTGCCATCCTGTATCCCATGGAATACGCTCAAAGATGAATCACTTCAAGAAGTCAAAACCTTTTCAGGAGTGGCTTGACGCGTTACGCAGTGAACCTGCCCGGGCACGCATATTGGCAAGGTTGAAAAACGCACAATCAGGCAATTTCGGGGACTGTGAAGCAGTAGGAAATGGCGTATCGGAAATGCGCATTCATTACGGGCCTGGATACCGAGTTTATTTCATACGTAGAGACGAGGTGATTTATCTGTTGTTGATAGGAGGCGACAAATCAACGCAGAAACGAGACATCCAACGAGCAAAGCAAATTGCAGAAAGATTTGAAAAGGAATAACCGATGACTGAATTTACCGACTTCGATGTAGCGGAACACCTCAAAACCCCCGGGGACATGGCCGAATATCTTGAAGCCTGTTTCGAGGAGGATGCGGGTGATGGCTTGCTTATTCGTTCAGCTCTCAACGACATCGCCCGTGCCCAAGGCATGACCCAAGTAGCCCGTGATGCCGGCCTTGGACGTGAAAGCTTGTACAAAGCCCTCTCCAGCACGGGCAATCCCGAGTTTGGGACTATCATGAAAGTCATGAAAGCATTGGGCCTCAAGCTTCATGCCACAGCGATCTGATAGCACTGCGACACCAAACCACACCGCCCCTTTTTACTTATCCCCCCCGATCAGGCTAAATACCCCCTGATCGTTTAACCCTACGGATTATCCGCCATGGCCCGTCAACGCTTTGCAATTGCCTGGATCGCCTGCCTTGCAGTGCTGTTCAATGCGTTTGCCATGCCGTTGGCCAGTGCGATGCAGCAGACTGATGACCCGGTCAAGCGTCTGATGTGGGGTGGGTTCTGTTCGTCCAATGGTGCCAGCCTGAAGGCGATTGCCCTGGGCAAGCTGGAAATCCCGGCAGCGCCGGACGATCACTCTGCCATGCAGCATTGCTGGTGTTGCTCGGGCTCGGCGCCGTTGGTGGCGTTGCCGGGGCATGTGCCGCAGCTGTATGTGACGCGCTTCGAGGCGGTGCAGAGCCTGCCACCACGCTTATTGCGCAATCCCACCCCGCGCCAGCAATGGCCAAGCCTTAACCCTCGCGCCTCCCCAACGGTCTGATCTTCTTCGCAAGTGAACTGCGTTTAGAACCGTTCTGGAGAACTGCCATGCTTAAATCTTCCCTGCTTCTGGCTGCGTTGCTGTTGCCGGTGTTCAGTGCTGCCAATGCCGATGACTACAAGGCCGGCGACCTGTTGGTGAGCGATCCCTGGTCCCAGGAGCTGCCACCGAATGCGCCGACCGTGGCGGCCTACTTTGTGATTCATAACACCGGGGCTGCTCCGGATCGCCTGCTCAGCGTTGAAACCAGCGTCGCGGAGAAAGCCGAGCTGCACGAGCATGTGATGCAAGGCGACTTGATGAAGATGCAGCAAGTGCCCAGCGTTGCCGTACCGGCCAAGGGTGAGCTGACCTTCGCGCCGATGGCTTATCACGTGATGCTGCTGGGCCTCAAAGACCGCAGCCTGTTGGCCGATGGCAAGCAATTCCCACTGACCCTGACCTTCGAGAAAGCAGGCAAGGTTCAGGTGCAAGTGTCGGTGCAGAAGGTCCCGCCGATGGCCACGCAAGAGCATAAGCACACTCACTAGACCTACCCGATGGGCGCCCCCCGCGCCAGGTTGTCTCCGCACCGCCGTCTGATGCGCGGCAGTTGGATCAGCCTGTTCGCCATGCTGATGATCTTTATCGGTCCGCTGATTTCCCAAGCGATGCCGATGGATCATCACGCCGGTATGTCCATGGACATGCCCGCGTGCCACGGCGAGCCCAAGCCGACCAAAACCCCCGACGAACATCATGTCCTCTGGGAGAAATGCGGCTATTGCAGCCTGCTGTTCAGTTGCCCGGCCCTGCCCGGCAGCGTCTCCTACGTAACGCTCGGCACCCCGCCGCCAGCCAACGCGCTCATCCCCGCCCCCCGCCTGGGCCATGCTCGGCAGAGCATCTTCCCTGGCGCCCGCAGTCGTGCGCCGCCCATCGTGTCGTAAGCCCTTCACCGCGTTACTTCACCCCGGCCGACTTCAATTAGACAGCCGCAGGCTGCTGGCCGTGTTGTTTACGATTGATTGATGGAATTTGTCATGTCCAGGTTTTCTGCTGACACCCGTTTGGGCGCTGCCCCTGTTTTCGCCGCTCTGTGCGGCGCACTGCTTGCCCCCTACGCCCATGCGCATGAACACGAGCTGAGCCCCACGGTGATCACCGCGATCGCCCCCAGCTCGCCCCTCACCGTTGTCACCAACCCCAAGGATCCACGCCAGCCGGTGCCCGCCAGCGATGGCGGCGACTACCTCAAGACCATCCCCGGCTTCGCCCTGGTGCGCAACGGCGGCACCAACGGCGACCCGGTGCTGCGCGGCATGTTCGGCTCGCGCCTGAACATCCTTACCAACGGCGGCATGATGCTCGGCGCCTGCCCAGGCCGAATGGATGCGCCGACTTCGTATATTTCGCCGGAAACCTACGACAAGCTCACCGTGATCAAAGGCCCGCAAACCGTACTCTGGGGCCCGGGCGCGTCGGCCGGTACGATCCTGTTCGAGCGTGAGCCCGAGCAGTTCGGCGAACTGGGCACGCGGGTCAACGCCAGTGTGCTGGCAGGTTCCAACGGGCGTTTCGACAAGGTCATCGATGCCGCTGCCGGCGGCCCATTGGGCTATGTGCGGGTGATCGGCAACCAGGCCCATGCCGACGACTACAAGGACGGCAACAACGACACTGTCGCCTCGCGCTATGACAAGTGGAATGGCGATGTGGCGGTGGGTTTCACCCCCGACGCCGACACGCTGCTGGAACTCACCGCCGGCCGTGGCGACGGTGAAGCGCGCTACGCAGGACGCGGTATGGATGGCTCGCAATTCCTGCGCGAAAGCCTCGGGCTGCGCTTCGAAAAATCCAACCTCGGCGAGGTGCTGGACAAGGTCGAGGCCCAAGTCTATTACAACTACGCCGACCACGTCATGGACAACTACAGCCTGCGCGTCCCTTCGGGCACCGGCATGATGGCCGGGCCCATGGCCTCTAACGTCGACCGTCGCACCCTGGGCGGTCGCCTCAAGGCAACCTGGCGCTGGGCCGATGTGCAACTGATCGGCGGCCTGGACGCACAGACCAACGAGCACCGCGCGCGCAGCAGCATGGGCATCGACACCTACAAGGACCTGCCGCGCAACAAGGACGCCAACTTCCACAACTACGGGGTATTCGGCGAGCTGACCTGGTACGCCGCCGACAACGACCGCCTGATCACCGGCGCCCGCCTGGACCGTGCCTCAGCCAAGGATTTTCGGCAACGCACCGGCTCGGCAATGATGAGCCGCCCCAACCCCACCGCCGACGACACCCGCGCAGACACCTTGCCATCGGGCTTTGTGCGCTACGAGCACGACCTGGCGGACACGCCCACGACCGTCTATGCGGGCCTGGGTCACGCTGAACGCTTTCCGGATTACTGGGAACTGTTCTCCCCCAACACCGGCGCGGTCGGCTCGGTGAATGCCTTTGACGGCGTGAAGCCCGAGAAGACCACGCAGCTGGATTTCGGCGCGCAATACAAAACCGCCGACCTCGAAGCCTGGGCCTCGGGTTACGTCGGCCAGGTGCACGACTTCATCCTGTTCGACTACCGGCCCGGCATGATGGGCACCACTTCCCAGGCGCGCAATGTCGACGCGCGCATCATGGGCGGCGAGTTGGGTGCGGCCTACAAGCTGAGCCGCAACTGGAAAGCCGACGCCAGCCTCGCCTACGCCTGGGGCAAGAACAGCAGCGATGGCAAAGCCCTGCCGCAGATGCCGCCGCTGGATGCACGCCTGGGCCTGACCTACAGCGAAGACGACTGGAGTGCCGGCGCCTTGTGGCGCGTGGTCGCGGCGCAAAACCGCATCGACCAGAACAAGGGCAACGTGGTCGGCAAGGACTACGACAAGAGCGGCGGTTTTGGCGTGTTCTCGCTGAACGCTGCGTACCGCATCAATAAGAACTTCAAGGTCAGTACCGGAGTCGACAATCTGTTCGGCAAGGCTTATGCCGAGCATTTGAACCTGGCGGGTAACGCAGGCTTCGGCTACCCGGCCAACGACCCGCAAGCCATCAAGGAGCCGGGGCGTACGCTCTGGACCAAGGTGGACATGAGCTTCTAAAAGCATCGCAGGCAAGCCAGCTCCCACAGGTGGAATACAGTCCCATGTGGGAGCTGGCTTGCCTGCGATGACGATGTAACAGACCAAGAAAAATCAAAAGCCTCATGCGGAGCAGCCGATGACCACACAAAAGATTTCCTTCTACAACCTGGCCTGGCGCTGGCACTTCTACGCCGGTCTCTTTGTCGCCCCTTTCATGGTGCTGCTGGCCCTGACCGGCATCATCTACCTGTTCAAACCCCAGCTCGACCCGCTGATGTACGGCCACCTGCTCACCGTACCCGCCGCCGAGCACGCTCTGAGCGCCGACGAACTGCTGCAACGCGCCAAAGACGCCTACCCCCAGGCCGCGATCAGCAAATACCTGCCGCCTGCCGACGCCACCAGCAGCGCGCAGTTCGTGATGCACAACCAGGACCGCGAAATCAGCGTATTCGTCGACCCGTATCGCGGCACAGTCCTGGGTGAGCAGGACGCCAAATACAACCTGCAGGCCATTGCCCGCGCCCTGCACGGCGAGCTGATGATCGGCACCACCGGCGACCGCCTGATAGAACTCGCCGCCGGCTGGGGCGTCATGCTGGTGGTGTCCGGCGTGTACCTGTGGTGGCCGCGTGGCAAGTCATCGGCTGGCGTATTGTGGCCGCGTCTCAACAGCCGTGGCCGCTTGTTCTGGCGTGACCTGCACGCTGTCGCCGGCTTCTGGGGCGCGGCATTTCTGCTGGTGATGCTACTCAGCGGCATGACCTGGACCGGTTTCTGGGGCAAGCAATACGCCGACCTGTGGAACACCTTCCCGGCAACGATGTGGAACAACGTGCCGCAGTCCGACCAGCAGGCACGCGTGCTCAACACGGCCACCCAACAGACCGTGCCCTGGGCCATGGAAAACACGCCGATGCCGATGTCCGGCGACCACGCCGAACACATGAAGCATGGCGCCATGCACTCAGGCCCTGCCGCGCCAAGCGTGCGCCTGCAACAAGTGGTCGACCTGGCCAATGCGCGCGGCGTGGAGCCCGGCTACAGCATCGCCTTCCCCACCACCGCCACGGGGGTATTCACCGTCGCGGTGTTCGCCAACGACCCGCGCAATGACGCCACCCTGCATGTGGACCAGTACACCGGCAAGGTCCTGGCCGATGTGCGTTGGGAACATTACAACCTGGTCGCCCGCGCCACCGAGACCGGCGTGATGCTGCATGAAGGCAAGATGTTCGGCTGGGTCAACCAACTGATCGTGCTGGTGATCTGCCTGATGATCCTGCTCAGTGCGGTCAGCGGCGTGGTGATCTGGTGGAAGCGTCGCCCTGCCGGTGGCGTGGGTGTTCCGCCGTTGCGTCATGACCTGCCAAGGTGGAAAACCGCGATGGTGATCATGCTGGGCCTGGCACTTGTTTTCCCGCTGGTGGGGGCGTCGCTGATCGTGGTGTGGGTGCTGGATCGTCTGGTGCTGTCGCGCTTTTTTGGCCAAGGTGAATCCGCTTCAGGTTCCGCATGAAACAGGCGAGATGCCCAATCCAGGGGGCTTGTGTAGCCTTGCGCAGACTTTTGCCCCGCAGCCGATAAGTGTTAACTTATAACACTTTCTGCGCTATCGTTGCTCGCCGCACCCTGCGGCGAGTACCTCTCAAGAAGCGACTGATCGACCGATGAACAACTACCTTGCGAGCGGCCTGTGCCTGCTCGCCCTGCATACCAACGCCCAGGCCCTGACCCTGCCCGCCAGCCCCATTACCGCACCGGCAGTGGATAGTGAGCGCGTTGACCTCAACACCCCGACCACCGCCGGTTCTCGCCTGAATCTCACAGCGCTGCAAACCCCCGGCAGCGTTGAAAGCCAGACCGGCGCCCAGATCCGCGAACGTGGCGACGCCAGCGTGCAGGACGCCATCTCCCGCGCCACCGGCATCAGCCGCACCGGCACGCCGGGCGACGGCGGCACCTCGTTGCAGGCCCGTGGTTTTACCGGCCAAAGCTCGGTGATGCAGCTGTACGACGGCAACCGCATGTACACCGGCATGGGCACCTCGACCTTCCCGGTGGACAGCTGGGCAGTGGAGCGGGTGGACGTGCTGCGCGGCCCGGCCTCGGTGCTGTACGGCGAAGGCGCCACCGGCGCAGTGATCAACACGATCTCGAAAAAACCCTTCGCGGGCGAGATCGAAAACCATATCCGCCTTGGCTACGGCTCCTACGACCGCCAGCAGCAAGCCCTCGACAGCGGCGGCTCGCTGACCGACACCTTGAGCTACCGCTTGAACCTCAACCGCCTGCGCAGCAACGGCTTCATCGACCGTGGCGATTCCAGCAGCGATTTCGTCAGCGGCGCCCTGCGCTGGCAACCAGCCGACAACCTGAGTTTCACCCTGGCCAGCGACTACGGTGATCAGCGCCCACAAAACTACTTCGGCACACCCCTGGTCAACGGCCAGTTGCACAAGGGCCTGCGCGACAAGAACTACAACGTCAGCAACGACACCCAGCACTACAACGACCAGTGGACGCGCCTGACCAGCGAGTGGCAACTCAACGACAACGTCAGCGCCACCAATGAGCTGTACTACCTGAAAAACCAGCGTCGCTGGCAGAACGCCGAGAACTACAATTTCACCAACGGCCAGCTGACCCGCAGCGGCAACTTCGGTATCAAGCACGATCAGGAACAGGTGGGCGACCGCCAGACCTTCACCTTCAAGCACACCCTGTTCGGCCTCGATAGCCAGACCGTAGCGGGCGTGGAATACAACCGCATCCGCTTTCGCCTGGCGAGCAACACGCCGTTTAAAGACAGCTTTACCGGCGGCCAACCCATCGACCTGTATCACCCAACGCCCACGCCGTTTGCCAGTAACGACCCGTTCAAGCCGGTGTTTTCCACTACGACCAAAACCTTCGCAGGTTTTGCTGAAAACCGCTTGCAGTTGACCGACCAACTCACGCTGATCACCGGTATCCGCCGCGACTACGCGCATATCGACCGCGACGACCTGCGCACTGGCGGCCAATCCGACAAAACCCTCACCGGCAATAACTGGAAAGCCGGCCTGGTCTACGCGATCACCCCGGACACCTCGGTCTACGGCCAGTACGCCACCAGCACCGACGGCGTCGGCGGGCTGATCTCCCTGAGCCCGAGCCAGCAACAGTTCGACCTGTCTACCGCCAAGCAGACCGAGGTCGGCATCAAACAGGCGTTCTGGGATGCCCGCGGAGAATGGACCCTCGCCGCCTACCACATCGTCAAAAAGAAGCTGCTGACGGATGTGCCGGGGGAGCCGGACTTCAAGCAGCAAGTCGGCCAACAATCCTCCAACGGCCTGGAAGCCAGCCTCGACCTGCAACTGCCCCACGCCTGGCAGTTGCAAGCCAACGCCGCCATCGTGCGGGCGCAGTACGACAACTTCAAACAAGACATCGACGGCGTACAGGTCTCCCGCGACGGCAACCGCCCGGTGGACGTTCCGCGCCGCACCGCCAACCTGTGGCTGAGCAAGGCCGTGACCGACAACGTGCGTGCCGCTGCCGGTGTGCGTTACGTCGACGCGCGCTATGCCGATATGGCCAACCAGAGCGAGCTGCCGAGCTATACCGTGGTCGATGCCACGTTGTCGTGGAAAGCTATGCGCGACACCACGCTGGGCCTGCAACTCAATAACCTGTTCGATCGCACTTATGCGGTCAGCCAGTACAACGAGGGGCAGCAGTGGATTCTGGGTGTACCTCGCTCCATGTTCATTACCGCGGACTACACCTTCTAATGACCTCACTTACCCTCACCGACCTGGCTTGGACTCCACCCGGCCACAACCACTGCCATCACCAGTTCCAACTGCGTGACGCCAGCCTGCGCGTCGGTGCCGGGGAGTTTGTCGGGCTGATCGGACCTAACGGCAGTGGCAAGACCAGCCTGTTGCGCTGCGCCTATCGGTTCACCCGGCCAGAGCACGGTGATGTATCGCTTGCGCACCAGAATGTCTGGAAGCAAAGCGCAAAGTGGTGCGCGCAACGCATCGCTGTGGTGCTGCAGGAGTTTCCCGATACCTTCGGCTTACGCGTGGATGAGGTGGTCGCCATGGGGCGCACACCCCACAAGGGTTTGTTCGACAGCGACACACTGCACGACCAGCAACTGATCCTTCAAGCGCTGGAATCGGTGGGCATGCATGGCTTCGAAGACCATGCCTTCGCGACCTTGTCCGGCGGTGAAAAACAGCGCGTCATCCTTGCCCGCGCCCTGGCCCAGCAACCGCGACTGTTGATCCTCGACGAGCCGACCAACCACCTCGATCCGCGTTATCAACTCGAGTTGCTCAGACTGGTCAGGCGTTTGAACATCGGCACCCTGGCCAGCATCCACGACCTCAATCTGGCCGCCGCCTTCTGTGATCGCCTGTACGTGATCAACCACGGGCGCATCGTCGCCAGCGGCACGCCCCACGAAGTGCTGACGGCCGCGTTGCTGCGCGACGTGTTTGGCGTCGAGGCCTTGATCGACACTCACCCCTTGGACGGCTACCCCCGAATCACCTGGATAACCCAACCATGATCCTGCGCGTCCTGCTGTCTCTGCCTCTGTTGCTCGGCACGGCCCATGCTCTCGCCGAAAGCACCCGATACCCGCTGACCATCAAAAGTTGCAACCGCGACGTGACCTTCCAGCAAGCCCCACAACACGCGGTCAGCCACGACATCAACATGACCCAGATGATGCTCGCCCTGGGCCTCAAGCCACGCATGGCCGGCTACAGCGGCGTGACCGGTTGGAAGTCAGTACCGCCGCAAATGGCCGCGCTCCTCGACGGCCTGCCGGAACTGGCGAGCAAGTACCCGTCGGTGGAAACCCTGCTCAACGCCAACGTGGATTTCTTCTTCGCTGGCTGGGATTACGGTATGCGCGTGGGCGGCGACCTCACACCGCACACCCTGCAACCCTTGGGCATCAATGTGTATGAGTTGACCGAGTCGTGTGCGTTTGTGATGAAGCGCCCAGCCGCAAGCCTCGACGATACCTATAACGACCTGCGCAACCTGGGCAGGATCTTCGACGTGCAGGATCGCGCCAATACCCTTATCGCCCAGATGCAGGCGCAAGTGGCCGAGGTGCAAAAAAACCTGCCCGCCGACAAGCCACGGGTGTTCCTTTACGACAGCGGCGAAGACCGCGCCATGACCTCGGGCCGCCTGGGCATGCCCCAGGCTCTGATCGACGCCGCCGGCGGGCGCAACATCCTCGATGACATCGACGCTAGCTGGACCCGGGTCAACTGGGAAACCGTCGTTGAGCGCAACCCACAAGTCATCGTGATTGTTGACTACAGCGAGGTCACCGCCGAACAGAAGAAACAGTTCCTGCTTGACCACCCTGCACTGCAATCAGTGGACGCCATCAAGCACCAGCGCTTCATCGTGATCCCCTATATGCAAGCCACACCAAGCATCGACAACGTGCTAGCGGTTGAAACCCTGGCCAAGGGGTTTCACGGCGAATGATCACCCGTCACTACGTCCTGTTATTGAGCGCCCTGGGTGCCTTGTTGCTGGTCTCCTGCGTGATCTCCCTGGGGTTCGGTTCGGCGCGGGTGCCAGTGGACGTGGTAGGGCGAATTTTGCTGAACAAGGTGTTCGGCTTGGGTGTGGTGGACTGGAGTGTGGGCCAGGAACATATCGTCTGGCTGATCCGTGTGCCGCGTATGCTACTGGGGGCGCTGGTGGGCGCCGGGCTGGCACTGATTGGCGCAGTACTGCAGGCGGTCACACGCAACCCGCTGGCCGACCCGCATCTGCTCGGTGTGACCTCCGGTGCCACCCTCGGCGCGGTGATCGTGGTGGTGCATGTGGGTGAAATCATCGGCCTGCTGACCTTGCCCCTCGCCGCGTTTATCGGTGCGCTGCTGAGCATGTTGGTGGTGCTGGCCGTAGCCAGTCGCAACGGCCGCCTGGAAAGTGATCGCCTGTTGCTGTGTGGTGTCGCGGTGTCATTCGTGATGATGGCGGTGGCCAACCTGCTGCTGTTCATGGGTGACCACCGCGCCGCCTCGGCGGTGATGTTCTGGATGCTCGGCGGGCTGGGGCTGGCGCGCTGGGAACTGCTGGCGGTCCCTACCGCCACCATCCTGCTCGGGCTGGCCCTGCTGCTGGGCATGGCCCGTGCGCTCAATGCCCTGATGGCCGGCGAACAGACCGCCGTGACCCTGGGCCTGAACGCACGCAACGTGCGGCTCAAGGTGTTCCTGATTGCGTCGCTGATGACCGGCGTGCTGGTGTCCATCAGCGGCTCCATCGGCTTTGTCGGGCTGATGGTGCCGCACATCGCCCGGCGCCTGGTGGGTGCCGAGCACCGACGCTTGCTGCCGGTATGCGTGCTGCTGGGGAGCGTGTTCCTGGTGTGGGTCGATGTGGCCGCGCGCACCTTGATTGCTCCCGAAGACTTGCCGATTGGCGTGGCCACGGCAGCGATCGGCGGGTTATTTTTTATCGGATTGATGCGTAAGCGTTGAAGTCAGAGTTCAATCCTGTCCCGTTTATTGTTCCGTTCATACCAGAACTCGCTGATTGGCGAATCGGACGGCTCTGGCGTGCAGTTCCACTCGTTACCCACTACGCCCAAGCGTGTCCAGAAAGCGTCGACAACCAACACCGACAGGCTGCCCTGAGACCGCAATCGAAGGATCAGCGAACAGGGGTCTGGTGCATCACCTGGGCCGAGCAAGATGGTTTCAGCCGATGTGAACGTCGGTACGTACTTAAGCAGGGCGCCGCCCTGACTGGAAAAGTAGCAACTCTTGGCATCGGGCGCATTGCTCTTGATCACCGAGAGATAGTCGCGCAGGTCATCCTTGGAAAGGAAGTTGTTCAACAGTCGTTGACCCTTAGACCCACGGCTGGATGTCGAAGGCATCGCTTTGTAGAACGCCTGCACGGCAGCGATCTTGTAGGTGCTCAGTGCATTGCTGGCGGGTACATCGAACCCGGCATGATCAATCCAGAACAACAGTTCTCGCGTACTTGCCCCTGCGGTGCCCTGATCCTCCACCGGATCAATCGCAACATAGCCTTGGATTTGATCTGGCATCAGTACCGCCCCCAGATACTGCTTACCCAGGAAAGGCGCTACCAGGCCTTGGGCATAACGCGCCGCATCATCGGGATAAAGAAACAACGGCCCACAGAACGAATGAAAATGCGGGTCGTCTGCAAACGCATGGGGCGCTCTTTTCGGCACCCATTGCGCCGTCACCCGCTCTTTCCTGCCCCAGACGTCACTGGTCACACGGACATCCAATTTCCCCCTGGCAGCCAGGCGGCGCACATAGTCGCGCACTGTGAGGGTACCTTTGAGCAATTGCGTGCGTTCAACGGCCGCGGTGCTCGTCCAGTCGTACAGTGACGCCGTCCTTTGCACCAGGTATTTGAGTAGCGCACCATCAGCACACAGCAGATACAGCGCCAGAGCCTTGCCGTTGCGTGCGTAGAAGAGGAAGCTCAGCGCCTTACCGATGTATTGGGGCGCGAAAAATCTCTGCGACATTTCATCACTGGCCGGGGCAATCGCCACATTCGAAGCACACAGATACATGCCGTCGAGCACATAACCTTGGGGCAACTGGCCGTTGATAAAAACCCGCCTGAAATCGTCAAATTCCTCTCTAACAAGCGGCAGGGTCGTCATGTACAGCGATTTTTTCACCGCCTTGAATACATAACCGAACGATACAGCGGCTTGCGGCTTCGCCATGCGCTGGGCGTAGCGGACAGCATCGAGCGCCCGGGTAAAGATCGGGCCACAGGGCGAGTCGAACAATACCTGGCGAATATCCCCAGGATTGGGCGGCGTGTTAAACGCCGCAAATTCGCCTCTTATCCGCCTGGGCTGCCCCCATACCCGGTCACCTTTGACCACACTCAACTCACCGGCCTTCGCCACCACCGTAACAAATTCCAGCGGCGTGAGCGCCCCACTGCGGATTTGCTGCTCGACGCTGTTGTCACCGTAATCACCCTTGACCTGATCCAGCGCTGCCAGACGCTTCTTGAGTAGCAACTCCTCGGCAGAGCCCGACAGTTGGTAACTCAGGATTGATCCATTGAACCCGAACACATATTCACGCTTGATATGGACCTCACGGTGCAACAGTCTCGACAGTACCGCGCTCGGTATCATGCTTTGGTAGATGGCTTTCTGGGTGGTGGACAGCAACAGCGGCACCTCCTGATCCTTCAACGACCGATATCGCCCCACAATCGTGCTGTTCCCCGGATAAAGTCCCACAGCAACCGACTGATCCGGAAAAATCCAATTAAGCGCAAAACCTTGGGGCGGTATCGCCAAAGGCGCTGTCGAGGCAAACAGACCACCGGCCAGCCTGAGAATCACCCCGCCATAAGCGCGGCCGCTCCCGTGGCTGATTTGAGACGCTGCGTAGCAGGCCGCATCATCAGGGTTGGCGAAGGCGGGACTCAAACTGCGCGGCGTCAAGTTCTGGTAACCGGCCCAGGTTTTAGCCACCACGCCTTTTTCATCCCAGCACTGGCTGGTCCGTACCACATAGAAGGCGTTCGGCGCCCACGCCCTGATGAAGTCACGGGGTTGCAACTGGCCGGAGTTCAATTGCAACTCAGACTGATCCAACAGCATAGCTGCCGCACCGCCAACGGTTACGTCGAGCGGTACGGGCTCATAACGCAACAGCGCACCATCAAGGGTTGAAAAATAAATCGGCAGGCTTTTCGCGCTACCTCGATTGGCTTCATAAAGTGAGGCATATAACGTTTGAGGCGTGACAAAAAACCGGGTTAACCACTCGATCGAAGCATTCAGCCCTGCGCGCGCCCATTGTTGCGAGCGAAACAGCCCATGCTGTACAAAGCCATCGGGAAGCTGGTACTCGTTCAGGCTTATCAATTTATAAAAGTTGAAGCGATTGAACAGGTCACCGTCCCGGGCGGCACCCACCACCTCGCTCGCAACGTACTCTTCCTTGTCCTTGTGTTTGAGGATAAATGCATAGCACGCTTCCTCTGGAAAATTACGCCCATGCACCCGTCCATGAAGGTCGCGGGCCGCGTCGTCGGCACGGGTGAACACGGCACCGTGGGTGACATAATCAAGTGGGCCGGACCTTGGGGCATAGACATAATTGGCCGTCCAGTTAGCGTAGATCACCGAGCGCGGCCCCCACAATGGGTTGCCCTGGATGACGCTGAAATCACCCGCCTCGGCGAGTCGCTGTACCCATTCGGCAAGTTTGACCTGCCCGCTATCGAGGCGTCGCTGCAGGCTGTTGTCCCCGGCCTGGGGGCTGACATTGGCCAGCAGCGTCGTTTCTGCCGAAGACTTGTTTGGGGTGTATTCCAACAAACAATTCGGTGCCGCCGAGAGATAGGCCACTCGCCCGGCCGGAATAATCGAGTACATTTCAGTGCAGGAAAATACCTGCTGATTGATCAGCGCCTCGTCCCGTGTCCAGCCGCGACGCACGATCGGTACCGGGTCGGCCATGGACAGTTCGAGGTGAGAGCCGTAACGCCCGTGCAACACATAGGGTTCCGGTGGGATCAACGGGCCTCGGTGACTGGCAGGGAAAAACAGCGTGTACAAGAATGGATTGTCGTTGCTTTCTATAGGCTCGGTAATCACAAAGCGACCGTCTTCGCCTTTGAGCACGTAACCGCCATAGTAACGATCCCGTCGATTGCCGATTTGCTCATGGGCGTACACCGCCGCGTCGCGCTCCGAGAGAAACGAACGGCTAAATGTCGCCGTATAGAACGGCACCAGCAGGCGGTCATCCACTGGACCCACGTGGCGCCACAGGCCACCCGCCTGGACCACCGACAGATCGGTTGCGCTAATAACCCGACGTACATAAGTGCGCGGGCTAAGCGTGCCATCGAGCAAGCCGGCTTGCGCACCGTTATCGTGTAGCCCACCGGTGCTGGATTCCTGCACCAGCTCGGAGGTGGCCGTGGCCTCGGGCACTCTGAATGCCAGCAACGCTGAATCAGAGGCGTGCATGTACAGGCTCAAGCCACGGGCCGGGTTCTGGATGGCCAGCGTCGCCCGGGCCTGGCGGGTAGCGGCCACCACCTGCGACGGCGTAAAAAAGGCGCTGGCCAACCAGGTTTCCCGGGCCGAGATGTCGTTGGTCTCGTACCAACTGTTGAAGTAGATAGCCTCCAGCCGGTATTGAGAAGGCAGTCGCAACCCGCCATCACGGCGTTTGGGGAATATACCAATAGGCGAAAACAGCGGTTCACTCTTGGGTACCGCCAGCGTCGCTGCGTAGATATCTTCATGCGTATGTTTGAGTACAAATCCAGATTTTGCGCCACTATCGTCGGGGCCGGCGAGTACAAGTGCACGCATCACGGCATGCTCAGGTCGCGAGAAGGCTTCGGTGAAAAAGGGTTGCTGCTGCTGCGCTGTCGCGGGGGTCCTGATGCGCCAGCCTTTGGAGATACGCCCACGAACGCCACCCCAAACCGGGTTAGCAATGACCACCCACAGCTCGCCGGCCTCGGCCAGCATCCTGATGGGATGCTCGAAATCACTGCTGGTCCTACCGGGGCCACCACGCAGTTGCAGATCCAATTTTTTTTCAATTTCCGACCCACTGCTGACGTACTTGAGCAGTACATCATCCGGCCCAGACAAGTAGTGGACCTTGGCAAACGTTCTTTTTTCAAAACTGAAGAGCTGATCAGCAGTGGAATAAAAGTTGTTGAACACTTGCACCTGATCAGCCGTGAAGTGGGGAATTTGGGCCTTGATGTTTTCGGCATCAGCGGGATGGGAGTGATAGAACGCCTCGGCGACGTAATCATCAGGGGCGATGAACTTGCCCTGATCGTCCGTTGCCAACATGCGCCAGTGGTCGAATTGAACGCGTTTTCCCGCTATAGGGTGGGTGGCATAGTAGCGATAACCGCGTTTGAGAATGACACCGCCATACTCGAGGTCGCGCTGCGTACCGATAGCCTCATGTGCCCAACGGGCAGCGTCGTCGGCCGTGATGAAAGCCGGGCTCATCACCGGCTTTGGCATCTTGGCCAAGGGCCGCCACTGTAGCCCCACTTCCCCAACCGTATCCCAAATATGGCTGATCTGTACGACCGACAACGACCCTGCTGCCGCAACACGGGTAACGTATTGTCGCGGGCTTAGCGTACCGGCGAGCAATTGGGCCTGCAGGCTTTCATTGGCACCTGCCCCCTGTTTGTCCTGTTCCATGAGCAACGTTTCGGCAGGCGAGCCGGAGAATTCGTACTGCAGCAGTGCGCCATCGGGTGTACGCATATACAACACTAGACCCAATACCGATTCCGCCTCCCGTTCAAGGCCATATTGACGAACCTTGGCGATATAGCGGGACAACTCTGCTGGATGGAAAAAATTCTGGTAAAGCCAGCTCTGTATTGTGGGGACTTCTTGCGTGGCGGGCCTTCCATTAAAATAGAACCCGTGCAGATGAAACCCGGCCGGCAATGTAGGGCCTGACGGCAAGCCCGGGAACCAATAATCGGGAGGCAGTCCGTTCGCGGGTATAACCCGAGGTATCGAGGCAAGGTATTCATTGCCCTGGGTACTTTTCAGAATAAACACCAACCCTTGGCTGGTGGGTTTGCGATCGAGTCGATTTTGAGCATAGGACCAAGCGGCCTCCTCTGTCTCCAGCAGATACCCACAAACGATCTGTTCGGGGCCGCAAGCAAAAGGAACATAAGGCACCCAATCATCTGGAACCGCGCCCAACGAACCACCCCACGCCGAGCTGGTAGCAAGAAAGGTCAGTCGGCCGACCGACGCATATTTTTTGTAGAGACCCTCAATGGTGCCGTCATACGCATGAGGTGATTCCCAGGGGCCATTGGTAGCGAGCCATTGCACAAAACCACTCTCGGCGACGGAACCACTGTGCTCGTACTTGAGCAATGTGCCATTGGGGCCGGACAAATAGGCGACACCAAACACGCCGCGTTCCTGATGCAGGAAAATCATGTCCTCGACTGAGAAGAAACTTACGAAGGTTTCGACCTGTTGTGACGTCCATTTCGGGTTTTGCTTTTGCGTCGTCGCAATACGGTCGGGATGAGAATGCAGACACCCGACAATTTTGTAGCCCGGCGGGTGCAAGAAGTCTTTGGTGGAGCTGTCGCGCTCCAGCAATTTCGTCCAATTGAATACGGTATCCCTGTCTGCAATCGGCTCACTGGCGACAAAGCGCTGGTCTGCCAAACGCTGGAGAATGACACTCCCATACTCGACAGTACGCCGACTGCCGATCTGTTCGTGAACATATCGCGCTGTATCATCGGCACTGACAAATGCCGGGCTTAGAGTACCCAGTTTTAATACAAGCTCTGGAAGGGCAGCGCGCTTCTCACGCGATAGGTCGAGGGTCATGGTAACGTCCTTGAATGATCAAATCCGCCAGCGTTCTCAACGCCTATCGAGAAGCCGGACCTGACGTCATTCTGGACAGCAGGCCTGCCGCCGACGATGTAGATAGTTAGCCGTGTCGATAGCCGGCGCACAGAGGTACAGTCCCGCGACAGTAAAGCCAACAGGCACCTGCCCACGCAAAAATACCCGACTGAGCGGGAACAGCAGGCCTTCGGCATTGACCGGCATACTTGCTGCCCACTGGCCTTTCGCCGATTTGAGAAGGAAGCCGAACATCAACATCAGCTCGCTACGCTCGCCCGCCTGCTCGTGCGCATGACGTGCGGCATCATCCGCGTGATCGAACACCGGCCCCATGGCCCTGTCAGCCGCTGCATACGCGACGCTTTGCGGCGCAGTAAAGCTATTGCCGGGCAGCCAACCGCGCCGCAATGTCTGCGCGTTTCCCCATTGCGCGCTGTTCTGAATCACCGACATCGATGCGACGCTGAGGAGTTGCCACACAAATGCGCTGGGTGTTTTCTGGCCATCACGCAGTTGCAGTTCGCTGCCTTCCAGCAGAAACCCCGGCTGCGTATCCCGACGCGAACGGTAACGCGCAACAATCGTCATGCCAGGGGCAAGCTGTTCCAGAGGGACGTCTTCATCCGGAAAAATCCATTTCGGATCAAAGTTCTCGGTCGGCACCGGCAAGGGCTCGGTGGCGACGAACAAACCGTCCACCCGCCGCAGCAGCAGTCCGCCATAAATAGAGCGCCCTGAGGTACCCAACCGAGTCTGGGCATAACGCACAGCATCATCGGTATTGACGAATGCCGGGCTCAAGGCCCGACGAATGAAATCGGCATAGGGTATCCAGTCCACGCCCAGCTTGCCCTGCTCGTCCCAGCCCTCATTGGGCTCGATCACACTCAACCAACATAGCGTTGCAACTTTGACGACGAAATCCCTGGGGTTCAACAACCCGCTGGCCAGGGCCGTGTGTACATCCTCACAACTCGCCGGCTTCGGCCAACATCGGAATGTACTCTTCGAATACATCAATATACTGGCCTGTGTTTTCTACAATTAAGTTTAGAAGTTCCAGCTCCTTGGGTGAACGGCTGGTCACGTACTTGAGGAGGGAACCTTCAGGCCCGGACAAGTAATGCGCCGCTGCCACGCTACGCAGCCGGATGATGTACTCCATGTCAGTACGCGAAAAAATCCCGCGAATGATCGTGCGCTGATCAGTTGTCCAGGTTCCGACGTCGAACTTGTTATTTCCATAAGGATGGGAGTGGTAGAACGCCATGCAGGAGTAACCTGCCGGGAGGATGAGCTTGCCGTCATCCCCCACGGCGCAGACATCGGCCGGAACAAAAGATGCAGATGCACCCGGGATCGGGGTGGTCGCGAAGTAACGGTTGCCGCGCTTGAGAATCGCCCCTCCATATTCTCTGTCACGTCGCTCGCCTATTCGCTCATGCGCCCGATACGCGGCATCATCGGCACTGACAAATGCGGGGCTGAGGGGTGGAAGCGGCGGTGCAGGTGACCCCAAGGGATGTGCGTCATCCATCATTGTGAAACTCCCTGAAAACGATTGAAAGAAGCTGGAAATCTTCAACCCTCGCAAGGTCCAGCAGGCACAACATAGTTATCGCATTGACAGAAGCCAGCACCGCCGATAAACAGCCTTAGGCTCGCGGCTCAGCCGGAGGCAGCCCGACACGAGCCCCGAACCGCGTGGTTAAAACTCATCCTTCTCTCGATGAAAACCATCGTCTTGCTTCGTCTGCTCCGGGAGAGCCATGGCACGGGGAGCGCCCTCAATCAAGCCTTTTCGTGTCCAGAAACTGCCAGCACGCACCACGTTCAACGTTCTGTAAGGCGTCATCAGTTCCAGCATCTCGCGGGCCTCATACGCACCTATGTGTTCGAACTGATGGACCATCGTCTCCTCCCGCGAGTCGACGCTGAAATCCGGGGTGTACCGTAACAACCCGCCGTCGCGTGTCGACAGGTAGTAATTCTGAACGTCGAAATACCCTCTCAGGCCGCGGGTGTATCGCCAGATATAAATCCAGGAAATGAAGTTGACCCCCAGTGACTTGGAAGGGTCGTTCTTGCTCTGGGCAAAGTCGGATTTGTAAAACTGATGGGTCATGACAATACGGTGCCCGTCCGGGTACTCGGGAAGCGGCACATTGTGGTCGCTGGTCGAGATTCTGCTGGGCTTCCAGAAAAGGCGCTCCTCGGCACTGGGAACGGCGTTGGCGTCGTTGTCTACCAAAGGCTCGACGGCTACATAGGCACGCCTTAGCACATCTTCAAGAATCGCCCCCAGGTAATCGTTCCCTTTGTAGGGGCCGACCAGATGTTGCGTATAACGCGCGGCATCGTCCGAATGCAGGAAAACCGGGCTCAAGGCTAAACGAAAGTCATGGTAGGGAGACACAGGCGTCGCCTTGTACGGCACCCATTGCGCGGTGACCCAGGTGGTTTCGAACCAGAATGGGCTGCCCAGCAATACCCTTAGCTTGTTGCCTGCGGCGACCTTGCGAATGTAGTGCAGCAGCGGCACGGCTCCGCTGTGCAGTTCACCGCCGTAACGGGATGCTGCCTCCACGGTGGCCAGCTCGGCAGCCGGCCGGGTGGTGTCAAGCATCAGCAGCGCGCCATCGGCACATGAAAGATAAAGAGGCACACGGCCGTACTCAGCCGCCGCCAATCCTTTTAACAAGTCCAGTGGCCAGAAAAAATGAGCGGACGGGCTTGAATCTCCGGCCTGTGGCAGCACGCGGGCACGCAGGTAGACACCATAGACGGTGAACCCTTGAGGCAACTTCCCCTCAACAAATACATGGTTGAGCTTAAAGCCTTCGGCATCGTGCAGGGGCAACGGCAGCGTCCCCACAAAATGCGCCTGATTCGGGGACTTGAGAATAAAACCGAACGCCAAGTGATCGCGTTCCGGACTCAGGCGATGCACATAGCGTGCGACATCCAATGGCTGGGTGAACAGCGGGCTCAACCCTGCATCCGCTTGCGCCGGCACACCAGCGATCATTTCCAGCGCCTGGGAGTATGCCCTGAGGACAGTCACGGTGCGCGACGGCCCCCATAGTTCACTGCCTTGCAGTACAACCAGTTCCCCCGCATAAGCCAACCGATTGACCCACTCTTCAGGTTGCAGGGTGCAGTCACGAATCTGTTCTTCAATCGGGTTGTACCGATGCCATTGCGCTTGAGCAGAGGCCAGGTTGAGTTCGGCCGCCAACGCCAGTTGCCTCGCGCCGCCATCGAAACGATAACGCAGCAGCGCACCGTCGTTACACATCAAGTAGTCAATACGGGGGCTGGATGTTGCATCCCGGGCCCGCTCCCTGAGCACCTGCGTCACAAACGCAGTGGAGAACATATTGCGGTATACGTTCCATTGCGTATCGGTGGTCGGAAACTGCGGCTCGTATGCACTGCAGCTATGATAAAAAGCCACCACGGTACTGCCTCCCAGGAACAACCCCTTAGCCACCAACTCGTTTGAGCGAACCCACTGCACATCGAAGTTTTCGACGTGTACCACCAAGGGCTCGGTGGCGACGAACAGGCCTGCACTTGATCTGAGGATCAAGCCGCCATAGACCTTGTCCCGTCTCGCGCCCAGGCGCATCGAGGCATAACGTGCTGCATCGTCGGCACGGGAAAAGGCCGGGCTCAGACGGCGACGCAATACCCGTAAAAACGGCACCCAGTGCGCATCCACCTTGCCTGGCGTGCTCCAGCATTCACTCTCCAGGATCACGTGTAGCTGCCCGCTGCCGGCCACCCGCGAGACAAAATTGGTGGTGGATATCTCAGTGCTGTCGAGCCCGCGCTTGAGGGTCGACAGGCCCAGCTTCGTATCGGTGCCAAACACCCCATCACGGGTGCCGGCTTCATACGCCAACATAGCCCCTTCCAGCGTTGCGATATGCACCACCAGCCGCTGCGACAGCGGTAACCGTCGGACACCGACGTTATCGTAAAGGGCTGCGTGCAGATCGTCAGGCGCGATGAAATGGCGAGCCAACCAACGCCCGGAGGCCGACACATCCTCCGGCAAACGCACGGTGGATGCGTAAAAGCTGTCAACTTCAAACCCCACCTGCTGCAGCGGCTCGCCAAAACGGCAGGTATACAGCAACTGGTCGAGTAACTCGGCCGACACACTCTGCGTTACCGCGTACTGCTCCAGGGTTCGATGCCGCAGCACCACACCCAGGCCAACAGGGCTGCGCCCATAGCGATCCAGGGTGCGTTCATGCGCGTCCCGCACCGCCTCCGTTGCCGAGGCAAACACCGGGCCCAACAGGGGTGTTTCAGGCAGGCGCGACGCGTCAGTGCCCAGCGCAGGCTCCCAGTCTTCGGGCAAATCGCCTACCGGGCCCCAGAGTGGGTTGGCAAGTACCACGCGCAACCGTCCCAGGTAAGCCTGCTCACGCACAAAGGCACTGGGCACAAGCATGCCTTGCGATAGCTCTCGCGCCACGGTGCTACTACCGGCCGAAGGCGTTACCCGCTCCAGCAACTCGCGTTCGGTATACGACTCAAGCGCTTGCGATGTATAGGCCAGCAAACTGTTTACCGAACCTGAAAGGTAGGCGCGCGCAACCACCTTGTGATTTGAGAGCAGCGTATAAATATCGGTGTCCATGAACATTTGCGCTGCGACCCGAGCCTCGTTGTCACGCAGGCTCTGAGCCGCATCAGGCTGTATTCTGGCGCAGAACAGGGCGTACAGTCGGCAGCCTGCCGTCAACATGATCGGCTCGCCCTGGGCGTCCAACGGGTAGACCGCATCCAGTGCAAAACGCGGCTGGTTTGTGCTGACAGGTTCAGTGACGACAAAACGTTGATCATCGCGCTGGAGAATCAGCGCAGCGCAGTTGGACAGACGACGGTAATCCAGTTGCCCATGGGCATACCTGGCCGCATCATCAGCCGTCACAAAGGCGGGGCTCAGCGGCGGCTGCCTATTGGAGTAGGGCTTCCAGCCTGACGTCAGGATCGCCTTTTCATCCCAGACATTACTGGTACGCAGGACCTCAAGCGCTCCAATCCCGGCAACCCGCAACACATAGTCGTGCGCCGACAATACGCCAGTACGCATGTGTTCTTCGCTGCCATCGTCTTTGAATACGCCCTGAGGATCCTCGACAAACAACGTCGTCTCCTGCTGCGAACCACGAAGGGTATACCGCAACAAAGCATGGTCACTGGTTTGAAAATACAGGCTCGTCGGGTAATCGTCGTTACGCACGCCGGTATTGGCTCGAAGCTGACCAATCCCCGCCGCCAACTGCGACGCCGAAAACATCACTTTGTACAGCCACGGTTGCGGCACGGCGGGCGCAACCTCCTGAACGGCCGGCACAGTGGCGTAAGCGCCCTGCACAAAGCAATGCTCAGGCAAGCTGACCCCGCCACTGGCCTGGGCTGGAAACAACGCCTTCAGAAGAAACCAAGGTTGCGCTGCCTGCACCGGCCAGGTGGCGACATAACCTTGAGCACACTTGAGAATAAAGCCGCTGACCCCTGGCCCGGCTGCAGCCCTATCGTCCAAGGCCACCGTGGCCGCCTTTTCGGCTAGTGCATACACCCGAGTACACAACGGTAACGCTTCAACTTTTGACGTCACGGCAGTGCCAGGCGCCCAGGTCGAGGGGACCCTGCCCCGTACGCCGCCCCACTCATCAGTGGCCACCACCACCCACAGCTCACCTGCGGCGGCGCATTCAAGGATAAACGAATGCACAAACTTGTAGTGCCGAGGCGCCTGGCCATTCCATTCTTGCACCAACTGGTCGTGCAAGACCTGCTCGACGGCATTGCCGCTGGCGACATACTTGATCAAGGACCCATCCGGCCCCGACAGATAATGGACCGGCACCGACTCACCCATGGCGATGTTAAACAGCATTTCCGAAGAGGTGAACGAACCGAGGAGGAATCGCACCTGCGAGTCCGACAAGCCTGTGCTGCGCATCTGCTCATGTACGAACTGATGTGAGTGGTAAATCGCAACTACTTTGAACCCCTTGGGTGCAACGGGATGCCCAGACTTATCTGCTGATAACACCGTTTCAAAATAGAACCGAGGCATCTCGCCGTGGCGAGGTTCGGTCGCGCGGAAAAGCCCCTCTTTGTCCTGCAGTATCACCCCGCCGTACTCCCATTCCACGGTATGGCGGATACGGCGGTGCGCCCAATACGCGGCGTCGTCGGCACTGATAAAAGGTGGGCTCAGGGGAGGCAATTCAACAGGATGGCTTGGGGTGACGGCAATTGTGTCCATAAGGTACTCGCTGGCAAGAAGGTCCAAGGCACAAAAGGCGCGCCTGGTGGCCTCATCCTGGAACGCTCCTGCGTGACGCTAGCGCTGCATATCTATGCCTGCGCCCTTTTTAAGGGCTCTGCGCGCACTCGACGAGCTATACGGCGCCAAATTGGTGCGCTGCATAGCCACCTTGGCCGGGCAACCCTCATTGATATTCACACTGCACGCCGTAGGCACAGCCTTTGCAAAGTGCTGAGTATCTGCCCCATAAAAAAACTATCGGTTTACGGAGATCGCACCATGCAGCGTCGCAGCTTGATCAAGGCTTTCACTTTGTCGGCATCCATTGCAGCCATGGGTTTGACCTGGACCGTACAGGCCGCTGAGACCATCAAGGTCGGCATCCTGCACTCGTTGTCCGGGACCATGGCGATCTCCGAAACCTCGCTTAAAGACATGGCGCTGATGACCATCGACGAGATCAACGCCAAAGGCGGTGTGAACGGCAAGATGCTCGAACCGGTGGTGGTCGATCCGGCTTCCAACTGGCCGCTGTTCGCGGAAAAAGGCCGGCAGCTGCTGACCCAGGACAAGGTCGCCGTAGTGTTCGGCTGCTGGACCTCGGTATCGCGCAAATCCGTACTGCCGGTGTTCGAAGAGCTCAATGGCCTGCTGTTCTATCCGGTGCAGTACGAAGGCGAAGAGATGTCGCCCAACGTGTTCTATACCGGTGCAGCGCCGAACCAGCAGGCGATCCCGGCGGTGGAATATTTGATGAGCGAAGAAGGCGGCAGCGCCAAGCGTTTTTTCCTGCTGGGCACCGACTACGTCTACCCGCGCACCACCAACAAGATCCTGCGCTCGTTCCTGCATTCCAAAGGCGTGGCGGATAAGGATATCGAAGAGGTCTACACCCCGTTCGGCCATGCCGATTACCAGACCATCGTCGCCAACATCAAGAAATTCTCCGCCGGCGGCAAGACCGCGGTGGTCTCCACCGTCAATGGCGACTCCAACGTACCGTTCTACAAAGAGCTGGCCAACCAGGGCTTGAAAGCCACCGAAGTACCGGTGGTGGCGTTCTCGGTGGGCGAAGAAGAACTGCGCGGCATCGACACCAAACCACTGGTGGGCAACCTGGCGGCGTGGAATTACTTCCAGTCGGTGGAGAACCCGGTCAACCAGAAATTCGTCGCCGACTGGAAAGCCTACGCCAAGAAGCACAACCTGCCGGGCGCAGACAAAGCCGTGACCAACGACCCGATGGAAGCCACCTATGTGGGCATCCATATGTGGGCCCAGGCGGCAGAGAAAGCCAAGTCCACCGACGTCGACAAAGTGCGCGAAGCCCTGGGCGGGCAGACCTTCGCCGCACCGTCGGGCTTTACCCTGACCATGGACAAGACCAACCACCACCTGCACAAGCCGGTGATGATCGGCGAGATCCAGGCCGACGGGCAGTTCTCGGTGGTGTGGCAGACCGAAGCGCCGATTCGGGCACAGCCGTGGAGCCCTTACATCCCGGGCAATGACAAGAAGCCGGATTACGCCGTGAAGAGCAACTAAAGTCCCCACGACTCTAATGTAGGGCATGGTCACTGTGGGAGCTGGCTTGCCTGCGATGCAAACAACTCGGTGTGCCTGACACACCGCAGCGATGCCATCGCAGGCAAGCCAGCTCCCACAGACAACCAGCGCCCACACTGTCCCCGCATGATCAGGACATTTTTGTATGCCCACTGCCCTCCACCGCTTCATCCTCGCCGTGCTGTTGTTGATGCCTTTGGCCGCACACGCCAGCGACGCCGAAGACTTCATCAACGCCAACCCGATGCAACAAGCCAAGCTGCTCCAGGACTGGGCCGCCCAGCCTGACCCGGCGCGCATCGAACTGGTGGATGCCCTGCAACAAGGCCAGCTCAAGCTCAATGGCGAAACCAGGACCGTACGCCTGAACAACCGCCTGCGCGGCCTGATCGACAACGTTCAAGCCAGCCAGCAACTGCTCGCCGCCGACCCCAAGGTACGCCTGGCGGCAGCTCGAACCCTGCAAAAAAGCGCTGTGCCTGCGCAGTTGAAATTCCTCGACCAGCAGGTCGCCGCCGAAACCGACGAAGATGTGCACAGCGCCCTCAGCCTGGCCTTGGCCAACCTGCAACTGGTAGACACCGACCCTGCGGTGCGTCTGGCCGCCGTGCGCCTGCTCGGCAGCACCGGCGACCCGCTGGCACGCACGCGCCTCGAAGCGCTGCTCGCGCCGGGCGTGGAAACCGATGCCGCCGTGCACACCGCCGCCGAAACCAGCCTGGCCCAGGTCAAACGCAAACTGATGGTCGGCGAGATCCTCGGGCAGGCGTTCAGCGGCATGTCGCTGGGCTCGATTCTATTGCTGGCAGCACTAGGCCTGGCGATCACCTTCGGCCTGCTCGGCGTGATCAACATGGCCCATGGCGAGATGCTGATGCTCGGCGCCTACTCCACCTATGTGGTGCAGCTGATGATGCAGCGCTATGTGCCCCAGGCCATCGAGTTCTACCCGCTGATCGCACTGCCGGTGGCGTTCTTCGTCACCGCCGCCATCGGCATGGCCCTGGAACGCACGGTGATTCGTCACCTCTATGGCCGACCACTGGAAACCCTGCTCGCCACCTGGGGCATCAGCCTGATGCTGATCCAACTGGTGCGCCTGGTGTTCGGCGCGCAGAACGTCGAAGTGTCCAACCCGCAATGGCTGTCCGGCGGTATTCAAGTGCTGCCCAACCTGGTGCTGCCGTACAACCGCATCGTCATCATTGCCTTCGCGCTGTTCGTGGTGGTGCTCACCTGGTTGTTGCTGAACAAGACACGCCTGGGCCTCAACGTGCGCGCCGTCACCCAGAACCGCAACATGGCCGCCTGCTGCGGCGTGCCCACCGGGCGCGTGGACATGCTCGCCTTTGGTCTGGGCTCCGGCATCGCAGGCCTTGGTGGCGTGGCCCTGAGCCAGGTCGGCAACGTCGGCCCGGACCTGGGCCAGAGCTACATCATCGACTCGTTCCTGGTGGTGGTACTCGGTGGCGTCGGCCAGTTGGCCGGTAGCGTAATGGCAGCCTTCGGCCTGGGTATCGCCAACAAGATTCTTGAACCGCAAATCGGTGCCGTGCTCGGCAAGATCCTGATCCTCGCGCTGATCATTCTGTTTATCCAGAAACGCCCGCAAGGACTCTTCGCACTGAAAGGACGGGTGATCGACTGATGAATCAGCCATTGATGCTTACGGCCACACAAAAGGCCGGACCCAAGGTGACGATCGCCGTGGGCGCGGTGATCCTGTTCCTGCTGCTGGCGCTGCCACTGTGTTCGCTGCTGGCGACGGACAATCCACTGCATGTGTCGGCCTACACCCTGACGCTGGTGGGCAAGATCCTCTGCTATGCCATCGTAGCGTTGGCACTGGACCTGGTGTGGGGTTACGCGGGGATGTTGTCCCTGGGCCACGGTCTGTTCTTCGCCCTGGGCGGTTATGCCATGGGCATGTACCTGATGCGCCAGGCATCCGGCGACGGGTTGCCGGCGTTCATGACCTTTCTGTCCTGGACCGAATTGCCCTGGTACTGGGCGGGCACCGACAACTTTCTCTGGGCGCTGTGCCTGGTGGTGCTGGCCCCGGGATTGCTCGCGCTGGTGTTCGGCTTCTTCGCCTTCCGCTCGCGGATCAAAGGCGTGTATTTCTCGATCATGACCCAGGCCCTGACCTTTGCTGGAATGCTGTTGTTCTTTCGCAACGAGACCGGCTTTGGCGGCAATAACGGCTTTACCAATTTTCGCAGCATCCTGGGCTTTGGCATTACAGAACCTGGCACACGGGCGGTGTTGTTTGTGGCCACGGTGCTGTTGCTGGTGGCCAGCCTGTACATCGGCTGGCGCCTGGCGCAGAGCAAGTTCGGCCGCGTGCTGACCGCCCTGCGCGATGCCGAGAACCGCCTGATGTTCTGTGGTTACGACCCGCGCGGTTTCAAGTTGTTTGTGTGGGTGTTGAGCGCGGTGTTATGCGGGTTGGCGGGGGCGTTGTATGTACCGCAGGTGGGCATTATCAACCCCAGCGAAATGTCGCCGACCAACTCCATCGAGGCCGCCGTATGGGTCGCCTTGGGCGGGCGGGGCACACTGATCGGGCCATTGCTCGGCGCTGGGGTGGTCAACGGCATGAAGAGCTGGTTCACGGTGGCGTTTCCAGAGTACTGGCTGTTCTTCCTGGGGGCGCTGTTCATCATCGTCACCCTGTACCTGCCCAAGGGCGTTATCGGCCTGCTGAAGAAATGAGGAACGTCATGCTTGAACCTATTTTCGATGCGGGCAGCGGCCGCGATGCGATCGGTATCGGCCAGGCCGCAGGCAAAGGGCTCAATACCCGCCACGGCACCATCCTGACCCTGGAAGATATCAGCGTCAGCTTCGACGGTTTCAAAGCGCTGAATCACCTGAACCTGTATATCGGCGTCGGCGAATTACGCTGCATCATCGGCCCCAACGGCGCAGGCAAGACCACATTGATGGATGTGATCACCGGCAAGACCCGGCCCAGCCACGGCAGGGCCTGGTTCGGCGAAACCCTGGATCTGACCAGCATGAGCGAAGTGCAAATCGCCCAGGCCGGTATCGGCCGCAAGTTCCAGAAACCCACGGTGTTCGAAGCCCTCAGCGTGTTCGAAAACCTGGAGCTGGCGCAGAAGACCGACAAGTCGGTGTGGGCCAGCCTGCGGGCGCGCCTGAGTGGCGAGCAAAAAGACCGCATCGATGAAGTACTCGACACCATCCGCCTGACTGCCTCGGTGCATCGACCCGCGGGTTTACTGTCCCACGGCCAGAAGCAGTTCCTGGAAATCGGCATGTTGCTGATGCAAGACCCGCAACTGTTGCTGCTCGACGAACCGGTGGCCGGCATGACCGACGCCGAAACCGAATTCACCGCCGAACTGTTCAAGCGCCTGGCCGGCAAGCATTCGTTGATGGTGGTGGAGCACGACATGGGCTTTGTCGGCTCCATCGCTGATCACGTCACCGTGTTGCACCAGGGCAGCGTATTGGCCGAAGGGTCGCTGGAACAGGTGCAGGAAAATGAGCGGGTGATCGAGGTTTACCTCGGTCGCTAAGGAGAACTGAACATGCTGCAAGTCGACAAACTGCACCAGTACTACGGCGGTAGCCACATCCTGCGCGGGTTGTCCTTCGAGGTGAAAATCGGCGAAGTCACCTGCCTGCTCGGCCGCAACGGCGTGGGCAAGACCACCCTGCTCAAGTGCCTGATGGGCTTGCTGCCGGCCAAGGAGGGCGCGGTGAATTGGGAAGGCAAGGCCATCACCGGCTTCAAGCCGCACCAGCGTGTCCATGCCGGGATCGCTTACGTGCCTCAGGGCCGGGAGATTTTTGGCCGGCTGACGGTGGAAGAAAATCTGCTGATGGGCCTGTCGCGCTTCCCCGGTTCCGAAGCCAGGGAAGTGCCCGCGTTCATCTACGAGCTGTTTCCGGTGTTGCTGCAGATGAAGCATCGACGCGGCGGCGATTTGTCCGGGGGCCAGCAGCAACAGTTGGCGATTGGCCGCGCCCTGGCCAGCCGCCCGCGCCTGCTGATCCTCGATGAGCCCACCGAAGGTATCCAGCCGTCGGTGATCAAGGAGATCGGTGCGGTGATCAAGAAGCTTGCCGAGCGCGGCGACATGGCGATCCTGCTGGTGGAGCAGTTCTACGACTTCGCTGCCGAACTGGCCGACCACTACCTGGTGATGTCGCGCGGTGAAATCGTGCAGCAGGGCCGCGGTGAAAATATGGAGAGCGAAGGTGTACGCGGCCTCGTAACCATCTAATCTGTGGCGTCACGACATTAAGCCAAAAACCATGAACCTGCCCGTTTCCCCTGCCCTGTTCACCCCCAGCTGGCACGCCGCGCTGGAGCTCGGCTACGCGCGTTTCGGCGACACCACGCGCCCGGTATTGCGCCGCCACCTGGGCCCGCTGCGCGTGCAAAAGCACCTGTACGCCGAAGGCCCCCAGGTGTGCCAGCACATCATCGTGCACCCGCCCGGAGGAATTGCAGGTGGCGATCGCCTGGATATCAGCGCCCACGTCAGCGCCGGTGCCTGGGCGCAGTTGACCAGCCCCGGCGCAGCCAAGTGGTATCGCGCCAGCGGCCCGGCGTTTCAGCAAGTCGAGTTGACCGTCGAGGCCGGCGCGACGCTCGAATGGCTGCCTCAGGAAACCATCGTGTTCAGCGCCGCCCAGGCCGAACTGACCACGCGTATTGAGCTGCAAGGCGATGCGCGGTTGTTCTACTGGGATGTGGTCGCTCTGGGGCGCCCGGCCAGTGGCGAGCGGTTCGACCTCGGCCACTTTCAATCACACCTGGATATTCGCCGCGACGGCCAGTTGCTCTGGCATGAGCGCCAGCGCATTGTGGGCGCCGATGGGTTGCTGGATTCGCCCATCGGGTTGGACGGGCAGCCGGTGTTTGCCACGTTGCTGGTGACGGGTGAGGTCGACCCTGAACTGCTTGAACAATGCCGCTCGCTGCCCCACGCAGTGCGCGGCGATTTGACCCAACTGCCCGGGCTGCTGGTGGCGCGTTGCCTGGCCGAGGAAGCGCTGTTGGCGCGGGGGTGGTTGATTGATTTATGGCGATTGCTGCGCCCAGCCGTACTGGGCCGCGAAGCGGTATCACCGAGAATCTGGAGCACATGAAGAATGCATTTAAAGGACCTTGAACCATGGACCTGACCCCACGGGAAAAAGACAAACTGCTGATCTTCACCGCAGGCCTCGTCGCCGAGCGGCGCCTGGCGCGCGGTGTGAAGCTCAACTATCCGGAAACCATCGCCTATATTTCCGCCGCGTTGATGGAAGGCGCCCGCGATGGCCGCACCGTGGCCGACCTGATGCACTACGGCACCACCCTGCTCAGCCGCGAACAAGTGATGGAAGGCATCCCGGAAATGATCCCGGACATCCAGGTGGAGGCCACCTTTCCCGACGGCACCAAACTGGTGACCGTACACCAGCCCATTGCATGAGGCACCGCGATGATTCGTGATGCAACCGAACACGACCTGCCGGCGATCCGCGCTATCTACAACGACGCGGTACAGAACACCACGGCGATCTGGAACGAACAGCCGGTGGACCTGGCAAACCGCCAGACCTGGTTCAGCGCACGCCAGGCGCAGCAGTACCCGATCCTGGTCGCGGTGGAAAACGATGAAGTCATCGGCTACGCCTCATTCGGCGACTGGCGACCTTTCGAAGGCTTTCGCTATAGCGTCGAACACTCGGTGTACGTGCGCAATGACCAGCGCGGCAAAGGCCTCGGTCCACGCCTGATGCAGGCCCTGATCGAGCGCGCGCGCAGTTGCGGCAAACACGTGATGGTTGCGGCCATCGAAAGTGGCAACCAGGCGTCCATCCACCTGCATGAACGCCTGGGCTTCATCACCACCGGGCACATGCCGCAAGTGGGCATCAAGTTCGGCCGCTGGCTGGACCTGACCTTTATGCAACTGACCTTGAACCCGGGCGCCGAACCGCCCAAGGAGTGAGATCGATGAACGCTGCACAACTGCGTCGAGTCAATGCTGAAAGTTTTGCCCATTACCGCCTGGGCTTGATCGAGTTGTTGCTGGACGCGGTGCAGCATGGCGCGTCGGTGGGCTTTATGGCCGACTTCGATGAGGCCCAGGCCCGCGAGTATCTGACCGGCGTGCAAGCCGGTATCGAAGACGCCAGCCTGCTGCTGTGGGTGGTAGTACGCGACGAGCAGGTGATCGCCAGCGTGCAACTGGCGCTGTGCCAAAAAGCCAATGGCCTCAACCGCGCCGAAGTGCAAAAGTTGCTGGTGCACAGCAGCGCCCGCCGCCATGGCCTGGGCCAGCAATTGATGCACAGCCTGGAGCTCGCCGCACGCCAGCACAAGCGCGGCCTGCTGTATCTGGACACCGAGGCTGGCTCCGGCGCCGAAGCCTTCTATCAGTCGCTGCGCTACATCAAGATCGGTGAGCTGCCCGACTACTGCCAAAGCCCGGACGGGCGCTACAGCCCGACCGCCATCTACTACAAGACCCTGGGGCAACCGGCATGATTCCTGGTGAATATCAGATCCAGCCTGGCGAGATCGAACTGAATGTCGGCCGCCGCACCGTCACCTTGAGCGTGGCCAATAGCGGCGACCGGCCGATTCAGGTGGGCTCGCATTACCATTTTTTCGAGACCAATGACGCGCTGGAATTTGACCGTTCAGCGAGCCGCGGTATGCGCCTGAATATTCCGGCAGGTACGGCGGTGCGGTTTGAGCCGGGGCAGCGTCGGGAGGTGGAGTTAGTCGATTTGAGCGGCGAGCGCCGGGTGTTCGGGTTTGCCGGTCGGATTATGGGCGACCTCTAGGGCCTCATCGCAGGCAAGCCAGCTCCCACCTTTTGACAGTGTTCACAAATCAACATGTGGGGGCGGGCTTGCCCGCGATAGCGATCTCACATTCAACACAATTAATCAGGGCAACCCCATGAAAATCAGCCGCCAAGCCTACGCCGACATGTACGGCCCCACTGTCGGTGACAAGATCCGCCTGGCCGACACCGAGCTGTTTGTCGAAGTCGAACAGGACTTCACCGTCTATGGCGAAGAAGTCAAATTCGGCGGCGGCAAGGTGATCCGTGACGGCCAGGGCCAGAGTCAGTTGCTCGCCCATGAGGTAGTGGACACCCTGATCACCAACGCGCTGATCATTGATCACTGGGGCATCGTCAAGGCTGACGTTGGCTTGAAGAACGGACGCATCCACGCCATCGGCAAGGCCGGCAACCCGGATATCCAGCCCGGCGTGACCATGGCCATCGGCGCCAGCACCGAAGTGATCGCCGGTGAAGGCATGATCCTCACTGCCGGCGGCATCGACAGCCACGTGCATTTCATCTGCCCGCAGCAGATTGAAGAGGCGCTGACCAGCGGCGTCACCACCATGATCGGTGGCGGCACCGGCCCTGCCACTGGTACCAATGCCACTACTTGCACATCCGGCCCGTGGCACCTTGCGCGGATGCTGCAGGCCAGCGACTCGTTCCCGATGAACATAGGTTTTACCGGTAAGGGCAACGCCAGTTTGCCGGAGCCGTTGATCGAGCAGGTCAAGGCCGGCGCCATCGGTTTGAAGCTGCATGAAGACTGGGGCACCACACCCGCCAGCATTGATAACTGCCTGAGCGTGGCCGATCAATACGACGTACAGGTGGCGATCCACAGCGACACCCTTAACGAGTCCGGCTTCGTCGAAACCACCCTCGCCGCCCTCAAGGGCCGCACCATCCACACCTACCACACCGAAGGTGCCGGTGGCGGCCATGCGCCGGACATCATCAAGGCCTGCGGTTTCCCCAACGTGCTGCCCAGCTCCACTAACCCGACGCGGCCGTTCACACGCAATACCATCGACGAACACCTGGACATGCTGATGGTCTGCCATCACCTGGACCCGAGCATTGCCGAAGACGTGGCCTTCGCCGAGAGCCGCATCCGCCGCGAGACCATCGCCGCCGAAGACATCCTGCACGACCTCGGCGCATTCTCGATGATCAGTTCCGACAGCCAGGCCATGGGCCGTGTCGGCGAGGTGATCACACGCACCTGGCAGACCGCCGACAAGATGAAAAAGCAGCGCGGCGCCCTGCCCGGCGACGGTCCCGGCAATGACAACTTCCGCGCCAAGCGTTATATCGCCAAGTACACCATCAACCCGGCAATCACTCACGGTGTCAGCCATATCGTCGGTTCGATTGAAGTGGGCAAGTGGGCCGACCTGGTGCTGTGGCGCCCGGCGTTCTTCGGCATCAAGCCGACCCTGATCCTCAAGGGAGGCGCGATTGCCTCAAGCCTGATGGGCGATGCCAACGCCTCGATCCCCACGCCACAACCAGTGCACTATCGCCCGATGTTCGCCAGCTTCGGCAGCTCGCTGCATGCCACCAGCCTGACCTTTATCAGCCAGGCCGCCCAGGACGCCGGCCTGCCCGAGGCCCTGGGATTGAAGAAGCAGATTGCAGTGGTCAAGGGTTGCCGCGATGTGCAGAAAAGCGACCTGATCCACAACGATTACCTGCCGGATATCGAGGTTGATCCGCAGACCTATCAGGTCAGGGCCGACGGCCAGTTGCTGTGGTGCGAGCCGGCCGACGTACTGCCCATGGCCCAGCGCTACTTTTTGTTTTAGGTAACGACCTCAGCCACGTCCAGCGGATGCTCAAGCAACTCCTGACGGGTCAGTGTCTCGATCAGCACCGCCTCGCTGATTTGCAATTGCGCTTGAAGTTCTCTGGCCCGTTGATCGTAAAGAGCCTCGGTGATCGTTTTGGATTCAAACCTGCTGCGCAAGTCCTCCAACTGATCGTGAAACGGATTGCGCAGTTCGTCAAATTGCGAGGGGTATTTGCCTTTCAGGTAATCCTGCCAAAAGTCCCTGGACAGCAGCGCCTGAAGCTCTTGCGCAGAGTTATCCAGGGCTCTGATCGTGTCATAGGCAGTATCGAGCATTGACGAGGTAACGCCGCCCCAGTTGGTATGCACGACCTTCTGCGGCTGCCCCGGTAGCTGGAGCCGATCCTTGAGGCCGTAACGGTACGCCAGTCGGATCTCAACCTCTTCGTCCAGGCGTTCGGTATGGGGCAACTTGTCGTCCGCCGACACGCTGGGGTCATTGACGATGGCTTCGCTGCGCTGGATATCCGCCGACGCGATCTTGTCCACTTCGTGCAGGCGGAACAAGCCCCTGGATAACCTTGCCAATTGCAGGCCCTGGGTCTGATCGGTGGCCTGCAAACGAGCCTTGTAGGCCAGCGTGCGCACTTCCAGGTTACTGAAGGAGAAAGCCGCAAGGTCACAACACCCTGGCTCGCCGGCCAGGTCGAGGAGTTCCGTGCGCAGGGTTTCCGATTCGACGGTGTCCTGGGTGATGCTTTCGATCACTTCCCAGACGCGGCGCTGCATGTCGGCGTGGTCGGTGACAGTCGGTTCCAGACGCTCAAGGATGTCAAAAAACGGGGCGACCCTCGGTATGCGCTCCAATGCCCCCCATAGGAGTCGTTTGCTACTCGCGTCTTGCGGGGACATGCCTTGGGACCAACGCAGAAATGGATCCTGCGGGCCGTCTGCGGATGCCTCACGGTCAGGGGCAATATCAGCCGTCAACCGTAGCGTGTTCGGAAGATCCTCAGACATCAACCCGGCTTCCTCAAGGCGCCGGCTATATTCGTGGACTTGTCGCCGGGTTTGCTCGGTCAACGGGTTCTCGCTGATATCCGTCACACGAGTCACGCGCGCCGTCTGCGCCAACTGCTCATCCGACGGTGCAATGACTGAGTCCGGGATAGTGGTAATACTGTTCTCGCTCAGATCGACCCGTAGCAGGTTCGTCCGTTCAACCAATCCTGCAGGCCAGGTATCAATCCCCGCATTGCTCATCTGCAAGGTACGCAAATCGGTCATCTGGCTGAAATCCGGCGTCAGGCCGAGGAAGTTATCATCGAGTATCAAGTCACGAAGTGTCGATCGCGAGGACAGGAGAGCAACCGACTCGGCAGTCAAGCGGATGCGGTTGTTTTGCAGAGACAAACGGGTCAATTCGTTCATATTCCCCACGGCTGGCGGCAACTCGAACAAATGGTTATCCGACATGTCCAGCGAGCGCACACCGCGGCACTGCGCCAGGAAACGTTCTGGTGACGTGCGCAGGTTCAGATGGTTCAGTTTGAGTACCGTCGGACGGATGAAACTCTCGCCAAGGTCGGGCAGGCTCGGCAGGCGCAACCCACTAA
The DNA here is from genome assembly GCF_000263715.2 of Pseudomonas synxantha BG33R. Taxonomy (NCBI): domain Bacteria; kingdom Pseudomonadati; phylum Pseudomonadota; class Gammaproteobacteria; order Pseudomonadales; family Pseudomonadaceae; genus Pseudomonas; species Pseudomonas synxantha. The sequence continues at coordinate 695,068 of NZ_CM001514.1, read as the reverse complement.
GGTCCAGTTCGATATCGATGAGCGTACCGTCGCTGGCCGGAACGAGGGGGTTATCCGCTCTCCAGCAGTTCGTGATACGGCGCGTGGCGTGATAACGACCGTTGAATTCCAGCAGACGCTCATTTGGCCCGACGCGCTCATTACTCTGACGCTCGATGGAGAGGTTCCAGGCTATTAACTGACGCTTGAGCGCTTTAAATTCCTGCTCACGCTGGGCCAGCACGGCATCAGCGCGCTCGCCCAGCGCCCAGATCATCTTCCGGGATACGAGCACGCCATTGTCGGGATAAAGTTTCTGCATGACCGCAAGCCTTGGGTTACCACTGTCAAAGGCACCCTCAAGGGCTCCTTGCAGCAGTTCGGGCCGTGTTTGCGTCAGCGTCTGCCAGTAGCGATCGAACTGCTGCCAATAGTCGGTGGGAAACCTATTGCCCTCAAGGAGCAGGACGTTGTTTGTGCGAGCGATCGCTTCAACCTGTTCAGGCAGGGGTGTCAAATGTTCTGGTGGAACCGCCTGCAGGCGGTTTTCGGATAAATCGACACGTCTCAATCCAGTCAGTGCGGTTAATCCCGAGGGCCACTGCTCAATCTGCGCATTCCTCAGGTTCAACTCCGCCAGGTCTGGCATACCACTGACATCGGGGGCTACACCCAGCGGGTTACTGCGCAGATCAAGCGTCACAAGGGTGCTGAGGTTGCTCAGCATACGGCTGGTTGGGGGGGTCGACTTAAGATTATTGCCGGTCAGGTTCAACGAAGTCAGGGAGCGCATTTCACCGATAGCGCCGGGTAACTCGGTAAGCCCGCAACCGATCAGGGCCAAATGCTTGACGTGGGTGAACGATGCAAGGAAAGCATCAGACTTGCCGGTCCAACGGGTACCGTAGATCTCAAGTCCCTCAACGTGGCTGAAGTCGGCGCTGAGTAACGGTAGTTCCAGATCGCCCCTCATCATCAGCTTCAGGGGGCCTTGATTCATACGCCGCCAGTGATTCTTGATCTCTCTGGCTAAATCGGACGCGCCGGGAAAGTCGGCATCGCCAGGCGGCCCACTGGCGTAAACCCAGGTATCCAACTCCCTCGTCAACGTTTTGAGCTCAGTCTTCCAGTGTGTCAACCCACCGTCGACATCGTCGCCCAATGTGAGAACAAACGCATCGACGGCCTCCTCGTCCATCAAAGGGAACAGATCGGTGACCTGCTCGTGCACTAAATCGACATCGCTATCGCTGGACGCCTGTCGGCTGGATCCGCCGCCACCGCCAAGTAGTCTCAGTGTCGAATCAAGCGTCGGTTTGCGCACCGGATGCTCCAGCAACACCGTGCGCAGCGGCTCACGAGGCAACGGCGATTGCTGGATCGCGGCCTTCAACTGCTGTGCATCGGTGACCCCAAGGCTCTGGCGTTCGGAGGTGGACAACAAGTCCCAGATCGCTCCAAAAAAATCCCTGGGCATGGGCGCTTCGAACAACCCATTGTCCTTGAGCACCAGGGTCTTGGTGGTGGTTGAATCCGGGGAACCGATGGCATCCAGCAGCGTGCCTTGGGCCGAGTAGTGACGCAACTCCACCCGCGTTCCGCGCTGCCATCCAGGCAAGATTTCCAGGGTACGCAAGGCCAGACGCTGGCTATCAATACCTGCCAGCGTGTCCAGGTACAGGCCTTCATAGGCACGTGATACGCGAACTTCCTGCTCAAGCCACCTCGCCTGTTCAATGCTTTCCTCGGGCAGAAACCCGCTATCCCGAAAGGTCTGCAACTGCTCAGCCCTCAGCCTTCTAAGCAACTCAGTGGCCATCGACGCCGGCAGCCTGGGGTAAGTCGCCATGACCAGGCGTACATCAGGATCGTTCGTGGCATTCAAGGCCTGGTAGCGCTCTTCGACCAGCGAGCCCTTAAAGGTATCGACGACGTTGGCGATGTGTTCACGCAGCTTGCCGGCCCGCACCGCCAGCGACTCTTCGGCACTGCCGGGGATTTCCCTGAGCGCCGGTTCCACGCCTTGCAAGCTGTATAGCACCTGATTGATCAACTCACCGCCCGCCAACTGGCTTTCACTGACCTCCACTACGCGCCTGGAGGCGTCCCCGAAGGTCTCCTCCCACAACACCCTGCTGTTGCTGCCACTGACCCTGACCCGTAACGGCGCATCAGGCAACATCCCTCGTCGACGCATGATTTGCAGTTGCAGCACGGGGTCGGCTTGAGCATAGACAGCCGGGTCGCTACTTTTCATTTGCTCGACAAACGTCGTCAGTTCCTGATGAGCCTTGAAGTGCTGGATCGTGTCATCCAACAGCAAAGGCACCGGGTCATGCTCAACAAACGTCTGGCGCAAGACGTCTTCCTCGACACCGCTGGCCATACGGGCCTGTTCCAGCGTTTGGGCGTCAAGCCCACGCTGTTCCAGCCCCAGGCGCCTCATCAGGGTCGGTTTGTCCCAGGTCAGCGGCTGCTCGAACTCATGACTCCAGACGCCAGCATGGTTATGTTCCAGCACCGGCTCATACGCACCAGGGCGGTTGGGGTGCTGGATACGATACTGGCCGGTGACGGAGTTCTGCCCAACCCGGTAGTGGTCACCCTCATGGGGCAAAATCAACTGGCCGTCGTGCGAGTAAAGGCCCAAAGCGTCTGGCTTGGCACCTGCGGCCAGTTCGACAGGCACCTTATAGGGCGCAAGATCAGGCTTGCACAGGCGAGTCTTGCCGCCGGGCAACGTGACGGTTTTGAGCCGTTCAATGAACGGTGACACTGTGAAGTGGAACGCCACCGCCTGCGCCGCCAGTGTCGCCAGGTTTTCCAACACATCGGTGATGTGCGCCCAGCCTGCCTCACGGTCGCCTTCGCTGAGTTCGGTCGCGCCTTCAAAGACCTCATAAAGCAGCTGACCAGCCATCACCCCGGCCATCACCAGGCCCAAGGGTGGGACGGCCATCCCCACCAGGTTCAGGCCGAACATGCCGATACTCAGGAAATGGGCTGCGCGCCTGGAACTGGATGCCTTGTCAGCATCCTCAGTGCTCACGGCCTGGTTTTGGGCATCATTAAACAGTCGCGTGCGCAGACTGGCATGGCGATACACCCATAGGTCCGCAGCCCGCCAGAGGCCGGCGATTTCGATTGCCTGAATGTTGAATTCGGGGGCGGTTATCGGAACGCGCACAGACGGTTGCGGCTCCCCCAGCGACGAGCCGGAGGTAAAAGAGGGGGCCGTCAGTAAACGCCCCCATTCCGACCGCAGCCACTGTGAGCCGAACGGTTGGGGGGGCGCATCCACCGCCAGCTCGGTCAGCCTGCGGTAGTAGTAAGCGCGATCCTTATCGGCGACAAACCGGGCAAAAAACTCCTGGTACTGCGTCGTTTGTACACCCTTCGAACGGTCGGCCCCCTGGCTGGTGCTCGCGGTCAGGCGATCAGTCAATTCGTTGCGAAACTCATTAAACGTTTCATAACGCTTGATGGGGTGGTCGGGGTGGTCAGGGATGTAGGCGATAACCCAGCACGAATAACGCTGCTTGGCGCAGGGGTCGATGATCAGACAGTCATGCAGGTGCAGGTTCATCAGGCTCAAGCAACGGTAACCGACCGCCTGGTTATCGACCATGATGTCCTTTTCACCAGCCGCCACACGCATCAGCAACGCGTAATCGGTGGCACCGATATCCCCCTTGAGCAAGGCCAGATACGCCGCCGCCTTGAAGGCATCTTTCTGGTGGCGGGTGGAGCGATCCCGAAACTCGGCGCGGCCCCGTACATCATTAGGCCTCAACTGCGCCCTGAGATAAGCCTGGTATTGACGCCCCAAATCAAGGTCACGGCATAGCTGGGCGAACTCATGAATTTTCAAGGTCGTGGCGTGGCGTTCAAAGTGCCCAAGCGTATCCGGCTGGGTGATAAATCCCGAGACACTGTCGAAAAAATCCTTCTTAGTCTCCCGCGCCTCAAAGTTGCCCAGGGCAGCCTTGAGCAAGGAGAACGTCTTGCCCCTGACCCCCCCGGTTTTTCTGCCAAAGGCATCCTCAACCGGCACATACAGGCGCAACCAGGTTTGATTAACGTCCAGCGCATGGCCGGCAGCCTTCAATGCCGCTTCCAATAATGGCTGGGCGAATGCTTCCAGCGCCTGGACTTTGCTCAGGGATTTCTCCAGCTCATTCAGGGAGTGGCAACGGCTCTCCAACAGTGTGTTGAGCTGATCCTTCTGCGCTTGAGATGTGGCGCTGTACCACTCGGGGATAATCGCAGGTGTCTGCTTGAGGGCCGTGCGCCGCTCGGGTGAACTGCTGACCAGGCAGGACGGGATCGCCTGTTTGATTAACGCGTAGTGTTTTCCCTGCTCACCGGGCGGGAGCGTGGAGGGGGCTATAGCCTGAAGATCGGGCATGGGATGACAACCTTGTTATAAGAAAGATTGTCATCCTATGCAGCGCCGTTTTTGCGCTGGTGCCAACTATGTAGCCAGCCTGCTCAGAAGTGTTCGCGAGGATTGAACGCTGCCTTCTGTGCCAGCTCCTGCCACAGCGCCTTGACCTCCTCATCACTGCTCTTGGGCATCACGGCCTTGAGCTGCACAAACAGATAACCGCGCTGCCCGGCCTTGTTCAGCAGGCCATGGCCCTTGGCGCGCATGCGCTGGCCGTTCTGGCTACCGGCGGGCACCTTGAGGTTGATCTTGCCGGTGAGGGTCGGCACTGCCACTTCCGCGCCCAAGGCCAACTCCCACGGGGCCAGCGGCAGGTTGATGATCAGGTTTTCGCCATCCACTTCGAACTTGGGGTGCGGCGCAAACTTGATGATCAGGTACAGGTCGCCATTCGCTCCGCCACCGATGCCCGGTGCGCCCTGCCCTTTGAGGCGGATGCGCTCGCCGTCAGCCACACCGGCGGGGATCTTCACGTTCAGGCTCTTGGTGGTGTTGCTCACGTGCCGGCCCGAGGCGTCGTATTGCGGCACCTGGAAGTTGATCTGCTTGGACTCGGTAGACAGTGTCTCTTCAAGGTGCACCGTCAGCTGCATCTCGACGTCCTGGCCCTTGCGCCCGGCAGGCCGGCGCTGGCCGCCACCGAAGGCATCACCACGGCCACCGAAGATCGAGCTGAAGAAGTCCGAGAAGTCCTCGGTGCCCGCACCGCCACTGTACCCACTACGACTCTGCCAGCCCGGAGGCCCCTGAAACGGCTGGCCATGCTGGCCGTATTTGCGCAATTCGTCGTACTCGGCTCGCTTGTCGGCGCTTTTAAGCGCTTCATAGGCTTCGGACGCGTCCTTGAATTTCGCTTCGGCGTCTTTTTCCTTGCTCACATCGGGGTGATATTTGCGCGCGAGCTTGCGATAGGCAGCCTTGATTTCCTTGTCATCGGCCGTCGGCTCGACACCCAGAATCTTGTAGTAATCTTTGAAATCCATCGACGGTTCACCATCCTTTATCGAGATCGCACTGCCCGGGGCGCAACGTGCGCTGGTTTGCACCTGGTGAGGGTTGCGGCCTGGGGGTACGTCAAAGTGTTATCGGCATCAGCCGTATGTAACAGATGTGGGGGCAAATCCCGTACTTTCAAGCGCGATTTAACGGATGGTTGGCCTACGCAAGCGCTTGCGACTGGCATACACTGCGCGGCCGTTTTTCAACCGGAACCCGATAGACATGAAAAACCCATCCCCAGCCCGTGCCTGCGGCATTGACTTCGGCACGTCCAACTCCACCGTCGGCTGGATCCGCCCCGGCGAGGAGACGCTTATCGCGCTGGAGGACGACAAGATCACCTTGCCGTCGGTGGTGTTCTTCAACTTCGAGGAGCGCCGCCCGGTGTACGGTCGCCTGGCGCTGCACGAGTACCTGGAAAACTACGAAGGCCGGCTGATGCGCTCGCTCAAGAGCCTGCTGGGTTCCAAACTGATCAAGCACGACACCAGCGTATTGGGCACGGCCATGCCGTTTACCGACCTGCTGGCGCTGTTTATCGGCCAACTCAAGAGCCGCGCCGAGGCCACCGCTGGCCGTGAGTTCGAGGAAGTGGTACTGGGCCGCCCGGTGTTTTTCGTCGATGACGACCCGATGGCCGACCAGGAAGCCGAGAACACCCTGGTGGACGTGGCGCGCAAGATCGGCTTCAAGGACATCTCGTTCCAGTATGAACCGATTGCGGCGGCCTTCGACTACGAGTCCACCATTGAAAAAGAGGAGCTGGTGCTGATCGTCGACATCGGCGGTGGTACCTCCGACTTCTCCCTGGTGCGCCTGTCGCCGGACCGCCGTCACAACGACAACCGCCAGAGCGACATCCTCGCCACCGGTGGCGTGCACATCGGCGGTACCGATTTCGATAAGCAACTCTCGCTGGCCGGCATGATGCCGCTGTTCGGCTACGGCAGCCGCATGAAGAGCGGCGCCTACATGCCTACCAGCCACCACATGAACCTGGCGACCTGGCACACCATCAACTCGGTGTACTCGCAAAAGTCCCAGCTGGCCCTGGGCAGCATGCGCTACGACATCGAAGACACCGGCGGCATCGACCGCCTGTTCAAGCTGATCGAACAGCGCGCCGGGCACTGGCTGGCGATGGAAGTGGAAGAGACCAAGATCCAGCTGACCCAGGCAGACAGCCGCCATGTGCCACTGGACCGTATCGAAGCCGGCCTGAGCGTGGACCTGAGCCGGGCGCTGTTCGAGTCCTCCATCGACAACCTGCTCGAACGCGTGCGCGGCAGTGTCACGCAACTGCTCAATGACGCCTCGGTGAGCGTGGCCCAGGTAGACACGGTGTTCTTCACTGGTGGTTCCAGCGGTATTCCGGCACTGCGCCACAGCATCTCGGCGATGCTGCCGAATGCGCGGCATGTGGAAGGCAATATCTTCGGCAGTATCGGCAGCGGGTTGGCGATTGAGGCCAGCAAGCGTTATGGGTCTTAAGCGGTAAGTTTTCAGCTGCAAGCGGCAAGTAAAAGCCAAGCTGCTTCCACTTGCAGCTTGCAGCTTGTAACTCGCATCTGCGCCTAAACCATCCCACCCAACTTCAGCTCACTCTTCAGATACGCATAATAAATCGGCCCCGCCACCACCCCCGGCAAACCGAACGCGGCTTCAAACACCAGCATCGCCAGCAGTAACTCCCACGACTTGGCACTGATCTGCCCGCCGACGATGCGCGCGTTGAGGAAGTACTCGACCTTGTGGATCACGATCAAATACCCCAGCGCCGCCACCGCCACCCAGATCGACAGCGACAGCGCGACGATGGTGATCAGGGTGTTGGACATCAGGTTGCCGATCACCGGCAGCAAGCCGAGCAGGAAGGTCAGCACGATCAGGGTTTTGGTCAGCGGCAGGTGAATGCCGCACAGCGGCAGCACCACGGCGAGGAACACGGCGGTGAAAGCCGTGTTGAGCGCGGCGATTTTGATCTGGGCGAAGACGATGTTCCGAAACGCCTGAACCAGCAGATGCAAACGGTCGAACAGCGCGGCGGCCAGGGGTTTGCGTTTGGTCAGGTCGGGCACCCGTTGCAAGGCGATGATGGCGCCGAGCACCATGCCGATCAGCAAAGTGACGAACATATGGGCGGCGTCTTTGCCGACCAGTTGCAGTTCGCTCAAGTGCTTGCTCATCCAGTCGCCGATGGCCACGCGAAACTCGGCGGCGCTGGCGGGCAGGTAGGCGTCGATGAACGGCGGTAACTGGCCGCGTGCGCGGTCGACCACGCCCATGAATTTATCCAGGGAAGCCCCGGGGTTTTCCGCTTCGTGAAGCAAAAAACTGATGGCCCCGGCGAAGATCAGGGCGAGCACGCTGACGATCAGGGTGCCGAGCAAGGCCACCGCCAACCAGCGCGCACGCCGGCCTTCGATCAGCCGTTGCAGTTGGGGAGTGAGCATGTTGACCAGTTCATAGACCAACAGGCCGGCCAGCAGGCTGGGCAGCAATTTGAGCGGCAGCACCAGCAGCAACCCGCCGAAAATGATGATGTAGCTAGCCAGCAACAACACATGACGCTGAGAAAACGTTGGCATACAGCCTCAAAACGAACGGCGTTAAAGGATGGGCAGTCTGCCAGCGTTGCAGGCATCAAGCGAGGGGAGACGACTGTGAATGCGATCAAGTGTGGGAGGGGGCTTGCTCCCGATTACGGAGGATCAGCCAATGAATCGATTGACTGACACGGCGCTATCGGGAGCACGCCCCCTCCCACATTTGATCTGCAGCGTCTGCGAAATCGTGATTAACCTTTGAGGCAGGTGCTCATGAATGTTTTACGCGCATCGCCGGTCAACGCTTTGGTTTTAGCCGACGCATTGCAATCCTTCATCTTCTGCTGCTGCGGCGTCAGGGTCTTGGCATCGTTGGCGGCAGGCGCCGACAGGCAGGTCTTCATGAAGGCCTTGCGGTCATCGCCCTTGAGGGTCTTGGTGGTGGCTTCGGCATTGCAGGTGGTCATTTTGTTCTGCTGGGCAGTGGCGGCAAAACCTTGGGAACACAACAGCAGGCCCATCATCAACAACGGAATACGCAGCATCTTCATGGAGTTTTCTCCCTGTTACCGTGCCGACGGGCACGGCCTACAGCGCAGTGTAGTCAAAAGCTGTTACAACTTCACCGGCCACGAATATTCGTCCGTCGGTAGTGCTCCGGGGTGCAGCCAGCATGGCGTTGGAACATGGCGATAAATGCCGAGGCGGTGCTGTAGCCCAAGTCAAATGCCACGTGCTGCACGCTGCGGTCACTGTCCAGGGCTTCGATGGCCGCCAGGTAGCGCAGGCGCTGGCGCCATTCACCAAAACTCATACCCAGCTCGCGCACAAACTGACGCGCCAGGGTGCGTTCGCTCACATGTACCTGCTCAGCCCATTGCCCGAGCGGGCGATTGTCGGCGGGCTGCGCCTGCATACCTTCCAGCACCCCAAGCAGCCCGGGGTGGCGGGCGTAGGGCAGGAAGCCATCGTGGATCGGCGCCTGCTTGAGTTGGTCCACCAGCACTTGGGCCAGGCGGATATCCGCGTCCGATTGCGGGATATTCACGTCGCGCTGGGCGAAATCGCTGAGGATGGCCTTGAGAATATCGCTGATCGTCAGCGTGCACGGCGCTTGAGGCAGCTGCTCGCAGAGCGTCGGCGCCAAGCCCACCGAACGATAGACAATCGCCTGGGCGTTGTAGGAGCTGTGTTCGGTGTTGGGCGGGATCCACACCGCGTACTGCGGCGGCGACATAAAACGGCTGCCAGCCACCTCCATGCGCATCACGCCGTTGGCTGAATAGTCCAACGACCCCCAGCTGTGCCGATGCGGGGTGCACTCGGTATCGGGTGCGAAATCGGAATAGCGAAAGTACACAGGGCTCGGCAGGCGGGGGAAATCCGCCAGGCGTACGGTATGTCGGGGCATGTTGTCTGGATTCAGAGGTCGGTTGTCTGGATCGCAGTATAGGCTTCGATCCAGACAGGGGATAATCGCGCCTCGTCAATACACTGGGTTTCTTTCGATGCAATACGCGTATCCGCTGCTGGCCATTTTTATCTGGGCTGGCAACACCGTGGTCAACAAATTGGCCGTGGGCTCTATTTTCCCGGCTGAAATCGGCTTTTACCGCTGGCTGTTCGCAGCACTGCTGTTCACCCCGTTCATGCTCAAGCCGGTCGTTGCCAACTGGGCGCTTATCCGTCCCAACCTGGGCAAGATCTTCATCCTCGGCGTGCTGGGCATGGCGGTGTATCAAAGCCTGGCCTATTACGCCGCCACGCTGACCAGCGCCACCAACATGGGCATCATCCTCTCGCTGATGCCGCTGATGGCGTTGACCGCCGCGATTATCAGCCTGGGGCAACGCCTGACCTTCGGCGCGCTGACCGGCGCGGTACTGTCGTTCGCCGGTGTTGTGGTGGTGGTATCGTCCGGCAGCCTGGGGGCGCTGTTGCAACACGGGGTCAACCTGGGTGACGGCATGATGCTGGTGGCGACGCTGGCTTATGCGGTCTACAGCACCCTGCTGAAAAAATGGCAACTGCGCCTGCCGCCGTTGGTGCTGCTGTATTTGCAGGTGCTGGTCGCGGTGGTGGTGCTGCTGCCGCTGTACCTGTTTTCGGCCAAGGCCGGTTTGGGCTGGACGAATATTCCGCTGGTGCTGTACGCCTGCCTGCTGGCTTCAATGCTGGCGCCGTTGGCGTGGATGCACTCGGTGAAGACCCTGGGGCCAAGCCGTACCACGCTGTTTTTCAACCTGCTGCCGTTGATTACCGCACTGATCGCAGCGGTGGTGCTGAAGGAAGAGTTGGCGCTGTATCACCTGGTGGGTGGCTTGCTGACCCTGGGTGGAGTGATCCTGTCGGAGCGCTGGACCACACCGGTCAGACGTGTTCATGACACATCCTGTTAAATCCGATAAAACTTTTCGCCTGGCCCGGGACTCACAACCTATAGCGATCACGCCGGCAGAGCGTGGCGTACAACCGGATTAGCCCCAGGAGATTGAAATGACTGAAGCACACTTGACTGACATTGCGACCCTGCGCAGCCGCGCCCGCCAGAATGTCGAAAACGGTGCCGTGACCGAAGGCTACGACGCCGACCGTCAGGAAATCATCCGCCTGCTCAACGAGTCGCTGGCCACCGAGCTGGTTTGCGTGTTGCGCTACAAGCGTCACTACTTCATGGCCAACGGCCTGAAAGCCAGCGTCGCCGCCGATGAGTTCCTCGAACATGCCACCCAGGAAGCCGAACACGCCGACAAACTGGCCGAGCGCATCGTGCAACTGGGCGGCGAGCCGGAGTTCAACCCCGACCTGCTGTCGAAGAACTCCCACGCTCAATATGTGGCAGGCAACTCGCTCAAAGAGATGGTCTACGAAGACCTGGTAGCCGAGCGCATCGCGGTGGACAGCTACCGTGAAATCATCCAGTACATCGGTGATAAAGACCCGACTACCCGTCGCATCTTCGAAGACATCCTGGCCCAGGAAGAAGAGCACGCCGATGATATGGCGGATATTCTGCAAGACCTGTAATCAGCGACATAGCAATAACCATGTGGGAGGGGGCAAGCCCCCTCCCACATTTCGTTTGAGCTGTAGGTCAGTTACTTCACAGTCTTAGGCGCCTTGCCTTCCTTCATCTGCTGCAGCAACGGCGCGCATTCATTCGGCTCTCCACCGCTTGGAGCGACCAACGCGAGCAAGCCGGCGGCCGGCCCGGCGATGACGCCCAGGGCAACCATGCCTGCGCCACGTAGCGCCAGCGGAATGGCTTTTACGCCAGCATTGGGCTTGATGAACGGTCCATTGACGTACAGCGGCGAACGCAGCGAGAACAGACGAAAGCCCTTGGACTCCGGCGTAATGGTCAGGTCCAGTTGCTCGGTAGCCATATTGGCCGTGCCGTCGATGTAGATGATGGCGTTCTCGGTATCGAACACAAACAACCGCGTGGTCGCCAGGCCCGTCTTGATGCCGAAGTCCGCCGCTGCGCAGTTGATCTTCACTTCCTCGTCGCCGAACAGGCGCCCCACGACGTAGTTGCCCACGTTGAGCCCTGCGATTTCCATCAGGCTGCGGCTGATGGCGCCATCGTTGATCAGCATCTTCAGGTCGCCGTTGGAGGTTCCCAGCAGTGCCGCCACCGAGTTGCCGCGCCCGGAAATATCGGCATCGCCGTTGAGTTCGCCGAAGCTGGTTTTCATCGGCTCAAAGGTCGGGAACAGTTGTTTGAGCTTGAAGTTGCGTGCCGTCAGCTTGGCGCTGCCTTCCATCGGCGTAATGCGGCCATTCAAGCGAATCTGCGCATCGAGCTTGCCGCCGGCCACGCCGAAACGCAGGGGTTCGAGGCTCAGTTGGCCGTCGTTGAGCACCAGGTGCGTATACAGATCGGTGAAGGGCAAGTCGGCACTGTGCACGATGCGCTTGCCGGTGAATTCCACGTCGGCATCCATCTCGCGCCAGCGTTCGGTGCGGAACTCTTCAACCGGCAGCACTTTGGTCGCCGGTTGTTTGCTTTCACCGCCACGGGCTTTTTGCTCGGCGTTGGAATCTGCGCCAATCAGCGGCGCCAGGTCATCCATCAGCAATTGGTTGGACACCAGCGCGCCGCTGAGCTTGGGCCGTGGCTGGCTGGCGACATAGGCCAGGTCGCCATGGATGTCGCTGTTGCCGATCTTGCCGTTGAAGTTCTCGTAGCGGAATGAGGCGCCGCTGGCTTCATGCAGCTTGGCGATCAAATGGCCGTCGGTGGAATAGGCCGGCGAATCCGGCAATGTCACACCGGTCAACGGGTAGAGGTTGCCCAGGCTGCTGCCCGAGAGTTTGAGGCGCAGGTCAAGGGCACCGAGGTTAAGCGGGTCGGTCAAGGTGCCGGCCAGGGCGATGCTGGTGTCGGCGACTTTCACCTGGGCTTGCAGCGGGAACGGCTTGGCCGCGTCCTGCAAGGCCAGCAGACCGCCGATCTTGCCGGTGCCGGCGAGCTTCTGGCCGTGATATTGGCCTTTGACCTTGAGGCCGAACGCGTAGTCCTGAGGCGCCGAGCCTTTTTCCAGCGCCTTCTTGGCATCGGCGTCCCCGACGATTTCACCAAACGGGATGGGTTTGCCCAAGGGGTCGATGATCACATCCAACTGAGTCTTGAGGGTTTGATCGTCGAGGGTCACATGGCCCTTGTCAAAGCCGATGGCGCCGATATCCACCACCCAGTTGGAGGGCTCGGCGTCGGGGTCCTTGGGATCGAACTTGAACGTCCAGTTGGCGCGGCCGTCGGCCAGGCGCTGCAACTGGGCACTGGGCTCGGTGAGGTCAATGCGCGGGATCACCACGCGCTGCACCAGCAAGGCCAGGGGTGAAATACGCAGCTCGACCTTCTTGAGCGTGACCATCTGCGGTTGTTTCGACCAATCCGGGTTGCCCAGGGTCAGGTCTTCGGCGATCACATGGGGCCACGGCACCCAGGCACGCCAGCCGCCCTCATCGGGCTCGCGCTGCCACACCACCGCGAGGTTGCCGTTGATGGCGAACGGGCGATGCAGTTCTTCGGAGACCTTGGCGTTGAGCGGCGGCTTGATGCGGTTCCAATCGAAGAACACCAGCACAAGTACCGCAATGGCGATTAACAGAACGAAGCTGGCGCAGCTCCAAGCGACGATTTTACGAGTGCGCGTCATTGCACAGGGCTCCTGAATACGACTGGCTGGGCAACAGCCTTTGACACAGCTTATAGAACTACGACTGGCAAAGTGCCGGAGGGTTTAACCCAACGGCGGATTTAGCCGAAAAAAACGATTTTCCTGATCAAGCAGACAGATTTCATCATCGACAGCGCACCATTGTTACCCCGGTTCGTGTCGAAAATACCCACCCCGGTGCAAAACCGCGTGCTTGAGAGGCTCGATCTAGAGCCTTTGCAGGGAACAATCAATTCTGTTGATTATTACCATTGTGTTTATGAACTTTTATATCGACTTATCAAGAGTAGCATTAGCCCTGTACCCACTTTATCGCCCTCCCAAGGAGCAACCATCATGAAACGCCAATTACTCGCTACCGTCCTGTTATCTGTCCTGGCTTCCAGTGCTTTCGCCCTGCCAGCCGCTGAACAGGCCACTCCACAGAACAAAGCTCAAGCCATGCAGACTAGCCAAACCGTGGCGCGCAGCGGTTCGCAAGAAGACGAAAACCGTGACTACGCCAAAGGTGCTGTCGCTGAAAATGGCTACAATCGCCTGCAAGAGAAAGGTCTGGTAGAAGGCGGTGCTGAACAAGCCAACAAACGCGCCTACACCGAAGGCGTTGCTGAAGGTGGTGCCGACCGTCTGCAAGAACTGCATCAAGCACAGAGCTAAGCCCGTGGTGGCCCGGAAAAAAGCCCGATCAGCCGATCGGGCTTTTGCTTTTATATAGACCGCGTCACGCCTCGCCCCCGCCAAGTTCGACGCCGGCAAAGCGCTTTTGCTAGAGTGCGTCGCTGTACTCGCCGACAAAGCCCATCCGCTCATGCTGCCCCGCGCCGAACAGAAGCAACAGACACGCCTTGCCTTGATGGACGCAGCCCGCCATCTGATGGAGTGTGGCCGTGGGTTTGGCAGCCTGAGCCTGCGCGAAGTGGCCAAGACAGCGGGTATAGTGCCAACTGGTTTCTATCGCCATTTTGCCGACATGGACCAGCTTGGGCTGGTATTGGTCAGCGAAGTCGGCCAGACCTTCCGCGCCACGATCCGCCTGGTGCGCCACAACGAATTCGTGATGGGGGGCATTATCGATGCCTCTGTGCGGATCTTTCTCGACGTAGTTTCGGCCAACCGTTCGCAATTCCTGTTTTTGGCCCGCGAACAGTACGGCGGCTGCCTGGCCGTGCGCCAAGCCATCGGCGCCCTGCGCGAGGACATCACCCGCGACCTGGCCGCCGACCTGACGTTGATGCCCAAATTGCAGCATCTGGATGCAGAAGGTTTACATGTGATGGCCGACCTGATCGTCAAAAGCGTGTTTGCCACCCTGCCCGATATCATCGACCCACCGGCCCATGCCCTGCCGGCCCACCTCACGCCCCAGGCGAAAATCACCCAGCAACTGCGCTTTATCTTTATCGGCCTCAAGCACTGGCAAGGGCTGGGCAGTACCGAGTAATCCCTCAGCCAGCCTTGTGAAAACGCTTGGCCGTTGTGTAGTTCTTGCTCCAGTACTTATTGCTCAACGAATCGATACGCACATGCTTGCCGGTACGCGGTGAATGGATGAACTTGCCTTCGCCGATATACAGCCCGACGTGACTCACCTGCCCTCGCCCGTTGCCTTTGAAAAATACGGCATCGCCCGGTTTTAACGCTGTGCGCTTGATGGTTGCAGCGGTTGAACGGTGCATCGCCGCAGTGGTACGCGGCAGCTGAATGTTGGCTTCGGTCTTGAACAGATAAACCAGGAAACTGCTGCAATCAAACCCCTGCTCGGCAGACGTACCGCCCCACTTGTAGGGAGTGCCGAGCAGTTGATGGGCGCGGTCGATCACATCGTCGACCGAAGACGCCGCATGGCTTGAAGCGAAAGTCGGCGGCTGTTGAAGATTGGCCGAGGCTGACGAGATAACACACGACAGGCCGACAATGACTGAACAAATAAATGACTTGAACATGATGAACATCGCGGTGAATTAAACACGGCGCGAATCTTAAAGAACCATCACGTAAGCCCACGAAGGCCGATTCTTGGGTCTTTGTAGGATAAATCCTTAAAAACACAATGGATAATTGGATGAAAGAAGTTTCATGCAGCACCAGGCTACTTTCAGGAAAAACGCCCTTTTCCAGTGCTATAACCGCTCATGCGCACCAAACTTGAACGTTCTGTGCAACCCGTGGATGCCCCATCCACGCGCAATGACCTGCACTGACAGGAAACTCCTACGCCAATAGCGGGTTGGCAAGCCCCTTGCTCTAGCACTGCTATCGCTCATAGCTGGAAGCCTACCGATGCTGGTGATCCACCGCCGAATCGCCCCCCAAGCCCTCTGGGCCGCTGAGTTGCTGCTGAACTTCGAAGCCCGCAGCAAAAGCCGCCTGCGCTGTTTCAGTGCCGACGGTGAAGACGTCGGCCTGTTTTTGGAGCGTGGGCAGCCGCCCTTGCACGATGGCGAGTTCCTACAAGCTGAAGACGGACGTGTCGTACGCGTTTGCGCCCGCCCTGAACAACTGCTGCACGTCACTTGCCGCAACGCCTTTGAACTGACCCGCGCTGCCTATCACCTGGGTAACCGCCATGTGGCCCTGCAAGTCGGCGACGGCTGGCTGCGCCTGCTCGACGACTACGTGCTCAAGGCAATGCTGGAACAGTTGGGCGCCGACACGCAAACCATCGAGGCGCCGTTCCAGCCGGAACATGGCGCCTACGGCGGCGGCCATCATCATTCGCGCCATGGCGACGAAGACTTCAACTACCCGCCCAAGCTGCACCAGTTCGGCGTACGTCTATGAACCCAGCCTGGGCGCTGTTGCGCCTGGCCAGTCCGCAATTGCCGATTGGCGGCTACAGCTATTCCCAGGGCCTGGAAATGGCTGTGGACAACGGCCGCGTACAGGATGCCGCGAGCGCAGGGCGCTGGATCAGCGATCAGTTGCTGCTCAACCTTGCGCGCTTCGAAGCGCCGCTGTTGCTCGCCCATTGCCGCGCTGGCGCTGAACAGGACTGGCCTGGGCTGGCGCAATTGTGCGAAGAACACCGCGCCAGCCGTGAGACCCGCGAGCTGTATCAGGAGAGCCGGCAAATGGGTTATTCCCTGCAGCAACTGCTCAATGGCTTACCGGAACTGGACAGCGCCGCCCGTGAGTTCCTTGCACAACGCGGCGAACCGCACCTGGCTCTTGGCTGGGCCCTGGCCGCCCGCGCCTGGCACATCAGCCCCGACGATGCCCTCGCCGCGTGGCTGTGGAGCTGGCTGGAGAACCAATTGGCCGTGCTGATGAAAACCCTGCCACTGGGCCAGCAAGCCGCGCAACGCCTGACCAGCGAACTGCTGCCCTTGCTACAGCAAGCACAGCAGGACGCCGAGCGCATTGACCCTGCGCGGTTGGGCAGCGCCGCCTTTGGCCTGTCCCTGGCGTGCATGGCTCACGAACGCCAGTACAGCCGCCTGTTTCGTTCCTGAACGTTTTTTATTGTGGAGAAGCACATGAACACACAACCCCTGCGCGTCGGAATCGGCGGCCCGGTGGGCTCCGGCAAGACCGCCCTGACCCTGGCCCTGTGCCTGGCGCTGCGTGATCGCTATAACCTGGCGGTGGTCACCAACGACATCTATACCCGCGAAGACGCCGACTTTCTGGTACGTAATAAGGCGCTGGCGCCGGAGCGCATCATCGGCGTGGAGACCGGCGGCTGCCCGCACACGGCGATTCGCGAAGATGCTTCGATCAACCTTGAGGCCGTGGACCAGCTCAACCGCCGCTTTCCCGGCCTGGACCTGATCCTGGTGGAGTCCGGCGGCGACAACCTGTCGGCCACCTTCAGCCCGGAACTCTCAGACCTGACCATTTACGTGATCGATGTGTCCGCTGGTGACAAGCTGCCACGCAAAGGCGGGCCCGGTATTTGCAAATCCGACTTGCTGGTGATCAACAAGATCGACCTGGCCCCGCTGGTGGGCGCCTCGCTGGAGTTGATGAACAGCGACACCCAGCGGATGCGTAACGGCAAACCCTTTGTGTTCAGCAACCAGAAAACCGGAGTCGGCCTGGACGACATCGTCGCCTTCATCGAACGCCAGGGCTTGCTGACCGCCGCCTGATCAACCCATAAGGAACCTGTCCATGAGCCTCAACAAACTCTTCGCCGCTGCCGCGCTGCTGCTGGCCCCTGCCCTGGCCTTCGCGCACCCTGGCCACGGCGACAATGGCCTGGTGGCCGGCATCAGCCACCCCTTGGGCGGCCTCGATCACTTGCTGGCCATGGTTGCGGTCGGCCTGTGGGCGGCCCAACAGAAAGGCGCCGCGCGCTGGGCACTGCCATGCACCTTCGTCGGCACCATGCTGATCGGCGGGGTGTTGGGTTTTGAAGGGCTGCAATTGCCGGCGCTGGAAAGCGGGATTGCCGCTTCGGTGCTCGCCCTGGGCCTGGCCGTGGCACTGGCGGTGCGGCCGCCACTGTTCATGGCGGTGGGCGCCACGGCATTGTTTGCGTTGTTTCACGGCGTGGCCCATGGCCTTGAACTGCCGGACATGACCAGCCCTTGGGCGTATGCCATTGGGTTTGTGGGTGCGACCGCGGCGTTGCATGCCGCCGGTTATGCAGTGGTGCGCTTTTTGCCAGCTGCCGCAGCGCCGCTGGTGCGAGTGGCCGGGGCGGCTTCGGCAGCGACTGGGGTGTGGTTGTTGGCGGGCTGATCGTCAGCGACTGCAAGGACCTCATCGCAGGCAAGCCAGCTCCCACATTTGAGAGGGTTCACACTTCAAAAATGTGGGAGCGGGCTTGCCCGCGATAGTGCCAGTACAAACACCACCGATCCCAAGCCTGCTACCATGCGCGGCAAACACCCCTGCCGTGACGACGCCAGCCAATGCCCATCGCTTCCTCCTCTTCCCTGACGCCTGTGCTCACGCACTTCCATGACCTGATCGTGCCCCTCTGGCAAGGTCCGGGTTGGAATGCCGACCTGGCATTGCCCTTTGAGGCACTGGACGCCGATCACCAGCCGCTGCCCCCACAACGCTACCGCGCCATGGCGTGCGCCCGGCAGTTGTACCTGTTCGCCAGCCTGATCGGCGAACCCGGCGCGGCTTTCGCCGAAGAACGGGCGGCGGCGCTGTTCCGCTCCCTGCAACGGCACTTCCATGATGCCGAGCACGGCGGCTGGTTCTACAGCATCGACCCGGCCGGCCAACCCCTGGACAAGCGCAAGGACCTCTACACCCACGCGTTCATCATCTTTGCCTGTGCCCATTACTGGGCCAAGGTGCGTGAACCCTTGGTGGAGTCAGTGCTCAACGCCGCACTGGAAGTTGTCGCTCAACGCTTTGCCACGGGCGATGGCTTGTATGAGGCGGTACTTGAGCGCAACTGGGCCTCGCTCAAATCCGGCCCGTTGCAAAACCCGCTGATGCACTTGGCCGAGGGCTTCCTCGCCACCCTTGCGGTACGCGAGGACGCGCAGGTACAAGCGGCACTGCTGGCACTGGCGACGGCCATGCAGCAACGCTTCATCGACCGCGAGCACGGCGTGATGCTGGAGAAACCGCTGGGCGCTGTGGATAACTGGTTTGAGCCAGGGCACCAGTTCGAATGGTTCTTTTTGCTGGAATCGTCCAACGTACTGCGCGGCACGCCGCTGCATGCGTCGCTGACACGAGCGTTTGCCTATGCCGAGCAAAAGGGTGTGGATAAGTTAAGCGGTGCGGTCAGTGGCATGTTGGCACTGGATGGCACGGTGCGCGACGGCACTCAGCGCATCTGGGCCCAGGCGGAATACCTGCGAGCACTGACCTTGCGTCCCGGCAGCGAGACGGTGCTGCAACGTCAATTGCTGGCGCTGCAACAGCGTTTCCTGCATGCAAAGGGCTGGAATGAATGCCTGGATGCCGACGGTAAGGTGAGCCGGCGGGATATGCCTTCTACCACCCCTTATCATTTGGCGACTTGCTATCAGGGTCTGGTCCAGCATCTGGGCTGACCTGCAAGGCCCCATCGCAGGCAAGCCAGCTCCCACACTTTAATGTGGGAGCTGGCTTGCCTGCGATAGCCTCACCTCGGTCTAACAGACGTTATGCAATCCACTTGCGATCCCCGGTAAAACTGATCGTCAACCAACGCGCCGCATCCGGCGTGCCCAACCCTGTGGATATCTCTTCGCGCAACCTGTCGAGGGTCGCGACCTTATCCACTGGGTAATCGGCCGGCAGCACGACATGAATCTCGATAAACCGCGCCCGCCCGTGCTTCTGCACATAGGACACGTAGTCATCGAAACCATGCCTGGCCTGCGCCGCATCCATCACTTCGCGTACTTTATCGTCCAAATGATCCGGCGCGATCCCCAGCACTTCACGCAACGCCGGGCGCAGGATCTTGAACGCTGGCGCCAGCATACTCAGGGCCAACAGGATCAAAATCAGCGGGTCGACGTACACCGCCCATTCGCCATAGCCCTGGGACTTGAGCAGCAGTGCGGCAAGGAAGCTGATCAGCAAGCCCACCGACAGCATTGCGTCCACCAGCCAACTGATGTTGTCGAACTGGATCAGCGACGATTTAAGCGTGCGGTTGCGGTAGCGCACATAAAAGAAGTAGGCGAATTCCACGACGGTAAACACCGCCGCATAAATGATCACCAGCCCCAACTCGATCTCGCGCCCGCCGTTGATGATGCCGAACACACCATTGAGGAACGCGTAGATGGCGATCAGCAGCAGGAAACTGCCTTCGATCAGCAGCACCATCGGTTCCAGGTGCCAATAGCCGAACTGGAAGCGCTCGTTGCTTTTCTTGGCGATCAGCTTGGCCGTGATCAGCATCAGCACCTTGATGGCGGTGGCGATCAGCGAGAAAAAGCCGTCGAATAAAATGGATTGGGCGCCGGATATGACACCCGTGACAATCCCGGCGATCGCCACGGCGAACATCAGGATGGTCGATTGTTTGAGCAGTGCCTGCTCACCTCGGTTACTCACATTTCCTCCTGTCAAAACCTTTACACCGCACAGTGCGGAGGGTTTTCAGGAGCGGAGTGTACCTTATGCCGCATTTTGGCCGATTTGCCGCACTTAAAAGCTATCGGAAAACATTGTGGCGAGGGAGCTTGCTCCCTCGCCACAGAAGCGATCGCCTTAGCCCTTGGCCCCCCGCTCAATCGCAAACCCAGCCCAAGTCTGGCTCACCGGCATCAGCTCCAACCGGTTGATATTCACGTGCGCCGGCGTATTCATCACCCAGAAAATCGTATCGGCAATATCCTGCGGCTGAATCGGCTCGGCACCTGCGTAGGTGGCGTCATAACGCGCCTGGTCACCGCCAAAGCGCACCAGCGAGAATTCGCTCTCGCAAAGGCCTGGCTCGATGTTGGTCACACGCACGCCAGTGCCTTGCAGGTCGCAACGCAGGTTCAACGAGAACTGCTTCACGAACGCCTTGGAACCGCCATACACATGGCTGCCGGGGTACGGGTAGTTACCGGCGATGGAACCCAGGTTGATGATCCCCGCACCCCGGCCATGAGCAATCAGGCGCGGCAGCAGCAGGTTGGTAGTGGTCAGCAGGCCCTTGATATTGGTGTCGACCATGGTTTCCCAGTCGTCGAGGTCGCACTTGGGGGCCGGATCAGTGCCCACGGCCAGGCCAGCGTTGTTGATCAGGCCACGCAGTTTGGCGAACGACGGCGGCAAGTTGGCGATGGCCTCCTCCATGCCTTTGCGATCGCGCACATCCACCACCAGGCCATGCACTTCGGTCTGCTTGGAAAGCTCTTCAACCAGCGCATTCAAGCGCTCGGCACGACGACCGGTGAGCACCAGTTTCCAGCCGGCTTCGGCAAAACGACGGGCACAGGCTTCGCCGAAACCTGAAGTAGCGCCAGTAATGAATAGCGTGTCGGACATGGTGTTCTCCTTGAGTGCATCGGGGAAAAAAGTTGCCAGCAGAATGCCCTTCCGCCGCCGCTGCGGCAACCGCTACGCACGTAACTTCACACGCAACTGTGCGTTTTTTAACCACCCCAAGCAAAGCCTTGTAAACCGTGGCCTGCAGCCATATGCGCGCAGGTTATCCACAACTGCGCCCACAGTCTTTGGGGGCAAGTGCAAATCGCTCGAAGCCGCTGTGTACAAGGCTTGCAGGCGGTTTTAGAAAGTTTTTTGCTTGACCTTGGCTGGGGCGTATGTAGCCCCTGAAAAATTCGGAAAGACGCAACGATGGCTTCAGGCCAGTCATTCCGGCCCCTGCGGGCGTCTTTCCAGAGTTTAATCACAGACTTATCCACAGGCTGGATGGACATATTCCGGTCATATACCTGTGTCTTTAAACAGGTTGACAAAGCCGGTAGAGGGTTGAGAAAAAGCCGCCGATCAAAAAACAACCACAACGCTACAGGCCCCGTATTCAAAGGCTTTCAGCCAAGTACACCCACGTTACCCACAGCCGGTTCCACAGTGGATGGGGACAAGTCAAAACTGTGACAAAACAGGGATTTGCGGCGGCTATATGTCGCGCTTTGGAGGTAGGCTGGATTTGTTTTCCACAATTTGGAGAAAGACCTGATGGACCACGCAATCAGATGTGGGAGGGGGCTTGCTCCCGATAGCGATTTGTCAGTCAGCACTTCTTAAACTGACACACCGCTATCGGGAGCAAGCCCCCTCCCATAGGGTACTGAGTACTCGTTAGTGACCGCCGAGATAGGCGTTGCGCACTTCCTCGTTCACCAGCAGCTCTTTACCGGTGCCCGTCAGGCGAATCTCGCCATTGACCATCACATACGCCCGATCCGACAAGCGCAGCGCATGGTTGGCGTTCTGCTCCACCAGAAAGATGGTCATCCCGGTAGACGCCAGCTCGCGCAGGGTAGAAAAGATCTGCTTCACCACAATCGGCGCCAGTCCCAGGCTTGGCTCGTCGAGCAGCAACAGTTTGGGCCGGCTCATCAGCGCACGAGCGATGGCGAGCATTTGCTGCTCGCCGCCGGACATGGTCATGGCCCGCTGGTTACGCCGCTCTTTAAGCCTGGGGAACAGCTCGAACATGCGTTGCATATCCTCGCTGGCAAACTTGTCGCCAATGGGGATGGTGCCCATCAGCAGGTTTTCCTCGACGGTCATGTCGGGGAACACCCGCCGCCCTTCCGGCGACTGCGCAATGCCGTTGGAGGCGATGTAGTGGGACGACTTGTGGGTAATGTCGACGCCGTTGTACAGAATCTGCCCCGACTCGGCCCGAGGCTGGCCGAAGATCGACATCAACAGCGTGGACTTTCCCGCGCCGTTGGAGCCGATCAGGCTGACGGTTTCGCCTTCGTTGATGTGCAGCGAGACTTTCTTCAACGCCTGGATCGGGCCGTAGAACACGTCCAGGTCCTTCATTTCGAGGATAGGTGCGCTCATACCAACTCCTCTTCGTCCGCGCCCAGGTAGGCGGCAATCACTTTCGGGTCGTTGCGGATCGCGTCGGGGCCGCCTTCGGCGATCACGTTGCCGTGGTCCAGCACCACAATGTGGTCGGAAATACTCATCACCATGCCCATGTCGTGTTCGATCAGCACCACCGTGAGGTCGTGTTCGTCGCGCAGCAGGCGAATCATCGCGCTGAGGGCTTCGGTTTCCTGAGGGTTGAGGCCCGCTGCCGGTTCGTCCAGGCAGATGATCTGCGGCCGCGTGCACATGGCGCGGGCGATTTCCAGGCGGCGCTGCTGGCCGTAGGAGAGCTCGCCAGCCAGGCGGTTGGCGCAGTCCACCAGGTCCACAACCTCCAGCCAGTAGAACGCACAGTCCAGGGCATCACTTTCAGCCTTGCGGTAGCCCTTGGTATTGAGGATGCCCGCGAGCATGTTGCGGTTGACCCACATGTGCTGGGCCACCAGCAGGTTTTCCAGCACCGACATTTCCTTGAACAGGCGAATGTTCTGGAAGGTCCGTGCCAGGCCGGCGCGGTTTACCAGGTGGGTGCCACCGAACATCTTGTAGTACACGCGGCTGAGGAAGCTTTTGGGCGACACGAAGTCGGTGGCCTCAAAGCGCTCACCCAACAACTGGATGACGTTGGTTTGCTTGCCGCGCACGTTGAGTTCGATCTTGCCGCCGCTGGCTTTGTAAAAGCCGGTGAGGCAGTTGAACACCGTAGTCTTGCCGGCGCCGTTGGGACCGATCAGGGCGAAGATCGAGTTGCGTTCGACCTTGAGGCTGACATCGCTCAGGGCCTTGATGCCACCGAAGTGCATCATCAGGTGTTCGACAGATAGCACGACTTCCTTGCTCATGGCGCTACCCCCTTGCGTGGCGTCACACCGGTACGGCTGATCCGAATCAAGCCACGCGGTCGCCAGATCATCATCACCACCATCAGCACGCCAAACAGCAGCACGCGGTACTCGGAGAAACTGCGCAGCAGTTCAGGCGCCACGGTCAGCACGAACGCCGCAATCACCACGCCGACCGTCGAGCCCATGCCGCCCAACACCACGATGGCGAGGATCAACGCCGACTCGAAGAAGGTAAACGACGATGGGTTGACGAAGCCCTGGTAGCTGGCAAAGAACACCCCAGCCAAACCTGCGGTTGAAGCGCCGATGGTGAACGCCGAGAGCTTTACCAGCACGTGGTTCAGGCCCATGGAACGGCAGGCGATTTCATCTTCACGCAAGGCTTCCCAAGCGCGACCGACTGGCATACGCGTGAGGCGATGCTTGATGTACAGCACGGCCAGCACCACCAGAAACAGCACGATGTAGATGAACATGAACTTGATGTTGGGGTTGTAATCGATGCCGAAGAACTCGTGGAACGGGATGCCGCCATCTTTGGCACGCTTGCCGAACTCAAGGCCCAGGAACGTCGGCGAAGGCACCGGCATACCGTTGGGGCCGCCGGTGAACGACAGCCAGTTGTTGAGCACCAGGCGGATGATTTCACCAAAGCCCAGGGTCACGATGGCCAGGTAGTCACCGTGCATTCGCAGCACCGGGAAGCCGAGTATGCACCCCGCCAGTGCCGCCGCGATTGCCGCCAGCGGCAGCACCGTCCAGAACCCCAGGCCGAGGTATTGGTAACCCAGCGCCAAGCCGTAGGCACCGATGGCATAGAACGCCACGTAACCCAGGTCGAGCAGACCGGCCAGGCCCACCACGATGTTCAGGCCCAGACCAAGCAACACGTAGATCAGCCCGAGAATCACCACGGTCAGCAGGTATTTGTTGGCGAAGATCGGAAACACGATGGCGATCACGATCAGCGCCGGGATGATCCAGCGCAGCCGCGACTTGTAGTCCGGTGGCAGCACGTGTACACCCGAGCCGCTGCTTTCGAAGCCCTGCAGGATCTTCACACCCTTGGGGGTTTGCAGGAACAGGCTCAAGGCGAAGCGCCCAGCCATGACGATAGCGACCAACGTGGCAACGCGCAGCGGCTCCAGGTTGAAGCTGTAGCCGTCGAGCACTACGCCGACGATGGGCCCGAACACGATCAGCGAAATCAGCCCGGCGAGGACCGTATCGACCACACTTTTCTTGATATCAATGGATTTGGCAGCAGACATGTTTACACCTTCGCCACGAGTGGGCGACCAAGCAGGCCCTGGGGACGGAAAATCAGAATCACCACCAGCAGGGAGAAACTGAACACGTCTTTGTAGTCAGAGTTGATCAACCCCGAGAACAGCGACTCGGAGATACCGAGGATGATCCCGCCCAGCATCGCCCCAGGCAGGGAGCCGATGCCGCCGAGTACCGCCGCGGTAAACGCCTTGATGCCGATGATGAAACCGGCATAGAAGTCGAAGGTGCCGTAGTTGAGGGTGATAAGCACGCCGGCCAGGGCAGCCATGGCCGCGCCGATGACGAACACGTAGGAGATCACCCGGTCGGTGTTGATGCCCAGGATCGAGGCCATCTTGCGGTCTTGCTGGGTGGCGCGGCACATGCGACCCAGCTTGGTGTACTTGATGATGTAGGTGAGCAACGCCATGCCGGCGAATGCCGCCACGAGGATGAACACTTTGGTGTAGGTCAGTTGCACGAAGCCAGTGCCGATATCGACGCGCCAGGCCCCGGCCAGCAGGGTCGGGATGCCTTGTTGCTTGGCGCCCTGGGCGATCTGTGCGTAGTTCTGCAGGATCAGCGAGATGCCGATGGCGCTGATCAGCGGTGCCAGTCGGGTGGAGTTGCGCAGCGGTTTATAGGCGACCCGTTCAATGACCCAACCGTACACGCCGGTAACGACCACGGTGAAGATCAAGGTGCCGAGAATGAGCAGCGGGAAGGATTCGATGCCGAAGTAAGCCAGCAGTGCCAGACTGATCGCCGCGAGGTAAGCGGAAATCATATAAACCTCGCCGTGGGCGAAGTTGATCATGCCAATGATGCCATAGACCATTGTGTAGCCGATGGCGATCAGGCCATAGACCGACCCGAGGGTCAGGCCGTTGACCAGTTGCTGCAGGAAAATACCATCCATAACGCAATCTCACGCGGTGAGCACCTGCACCCCGGTGGGTGTGCGGCGCTTCTGGAGGAAAAAACAGGTTTGTTGCAATAGAGCAGGCAACCAGGCCCTCTGTGGGAGCTGGCTTGCCTGCGATAGCGGTTTCACATTCAACACAGGTGTTGGTATTGAGGCCGTCATCGCGGGCAAGCCCGGCTCCCACAGAGATCGAGGTGTTCAAGCCGTCGCGTTATTACTTCTGCTTTTCCAACTGATGGTATTTGCCGTCTTTGTCCCACTGGTAAACCACGTAGTCAGAGACTTTCAGATCGCCCTTGGCATCCCAGGCTTTTTCGCCCATGACGGTTTTAACCGGGTTAGCCTTCAACCACTTGGCCGCGTCTTCGCCCTTGTTGGACTTGGCACCGTTGAAGCCGGCGGCCAGGGCCTGGATCGAGGCGTAGGCATACAGGGTGTAGCCTTCAGGCTCGGTGCCGTTTTTGCGGAACTCTTCCACCACGGTCTTGCTGTCCGGCAACAGGCGCGGATCGGCGCCGAAGGTCATGTAGACGCCATCGACGTACTGCGCACCACCGGCGGTCGCCACCAGTTCGTCGGTCACTACGCCGTCATCGGACATGAACTTGACGTCTTTGAGGCCCGCTTCACGGATCTGGCGCACCAATGGGCCGGCTTCTGGATGCAAGCCGCCGAAGTACACGACGTCGGCGCCCAGGGAGCGGATCTTGGTGACCAGGGCGCTGAAGTCTTTCTCGCCACGGGTCAGGCCCTCTTCCAGCACCGGCTTGACGCCACGCTTGGTCAACTGCGCAGCGGTGGCGTCGGCCAGGCCTTTGCCGTAGGTGTCCTTGTCGTTGATCACCGCGACTTTCTTGCCCTTGAGCACATCGACGATGTAGTCGCCGGCGACGATGCCTTGCTGGTCGTCACGCCCGCACATACGGAACATGGCGCCCAGGCCGCGCTCGGTGACCTGTGGATTGGTGGAGCCTGGGGTGATGGCGATAATGCCGGCTTCGTCGTAGACCTCAGACGCCGGGATGGTGTTGGACGAGCAGAAGTGCCCGACCACACCGATCACCTTGTCCTGGTCCGCCAGGCGGTTAGCCACGGCCACGGCTTGCTTGGGTTCGCAGGCGTCATCGCCAGCCACCAGCTTGATCTGCTCGCCGTTGATGCCGCCGGCCTTGTTGATAACGTCGGCTGCCGCCTGGGCACCCTTCATGTACTGCTCACCGAAAGCGGCGTTGGCACCCGTCATCGGGCCCGCCACACCAATTTTCACATCAGCTTGAACAAACGTAGAAACACCCAGCGCCGCTGCAACGGCGAGGGCCAGAAAACCTTTCTTGTAAAACGTCTGGGACATGAGTGGTGCTCCGATATTTTTGATTTTTGGCACGACAACTTGCATTCAAACTTTTCACTGAAAGCTCAGAGCAAGCCGCGTGCCATTACTTTTTTATTCTTCAAAAAGACACGGTGTCATTGTTATTACAGGCGTTTCGACGCCTTTTGCCAGGACGTGCAACCGTCTAGCCCCGATAGGTGCAACCAACCAACCAAAAAAGTACAACCCCGCCAGGTCGCAGCTGCAACCAGAGGGATAAACGACAGTTCCTACACCTGTAACAACGTGCGTAACGGAACTGCACATTTACAGTGCGTGATTGCTACGCCTTGCACCAATACAGATGGGTAGCCTGCTAAGAAAACGCAGGCTTTTGAGCAGTATTTCGCTGATCAGATCACGATCCTCAGACATTGCCCGGCGTGATACAGCGAGAATCCTGCTTCATACAGGCAACTGCGCAGACCTGCACCCGCCAGTGGCTGCATCGGTGCAAAGGGGATCGGCAAGGCCTGGGGATTCTGGTGACACAGATAGTCGGCAAACGCCTTGCCGACCACACTGCCGGTGGTCACACCACGCCCGTTATAGCCGGTGACTGCGACCAGGCCAGGTGCGGGTTCGAACAGGCGCATCAGATGGTCTGGGGTAAACGCGATGCAGCCGGTCCAGGTGTATTCCCACTGCACCGATTTGAGATACGGGAAGTAGTGCTGCTGCACCCGATCGGCCCACGCCTTGAGGAACCAGGCAGGTTTCTGGTTGCCATTGCCCAGGCTGCCAAGCAACAGACGGCCATCGGCATCGCGACGGATACTGCTCAGTACCTGACGCGTATCCCACGAGCCCTGGCCACCGGGGAGGATTTGCCGGGCGGCATCATCGGTCAGCGGCGCTGACGCCACCTGATAGTAATAGCCGGGGAAAAAATTGCGCCGCAACTCGGTCCATTCGCCTTCGGTGTAGGCGTTAGAGGCGATCACCACCTGAGCGGCCTGCACCGCGCCCTCGGCGGTCTGCACCGACCAATCGGCACCTTGGCGCTCAAGCTGGGTGACCGGGGAATGGTCAAACAACTGCCCGCCCAGCGCTGCGGCGGCATTCGCCAAGCCCGTGGTGTAGGCCATGGGGTTCAGGGTGCCGGCCCGTCGATCGAGCAAGGCGGCGGAGATTTTTTGGGTGCCGGTGGCTTGCTCACACGCCTGCCCGGTGAGCAATTCGACCGGCGCGCCACGGCGCTTCCATTGCTCTTCACGACTGCGCAAATCCGCCTCGCCACGGGCGTTGTGGGCCATGTGCAAGGTGCCCTCGCGGCGCAATTGGCAATCGATCTTGTATTTGTCGATCAGGCTGAATACCAGGGCCGGCGCTGCGCCCAACATGCGGTTGAGCTGGCTGCCAACCGCCGTGCCAAATCCGGCTTCGATCTCGTCTGGCGGGATCCACATGCCGGCATTGACCAACCCGACGTTACGCCCCGAACCGCCATGGCCGGTGCGATGGGCCTCCAGCACAGCAACGCTTTTACCCTGCTCCAGCAAATGAATGGCCGCCGACAAACCGGTGATACCGGCGCCGATCACGCAGACATCCACCTTGAGCGCGCCCTTGAGCGCGGCACGATCCGGCCGGCCGGGGGTGAGGTGTTCCCATAAACATGTTTCGCGTAGTGCCATTGCCAGACTCCGATGAGACCTAACAAACAACTTTTCAGAATTGAAAATCTGATCAAATGTGGGAGGGGGCTTGCTCCCGATAGCGGTGGGTCAGCTACAGATTTGCTGACTGAAACACTGCTATCGGGAGCAAGCCCCCTCCCACATTTTGATCTCACTTCGACGCGTGGGCTCAGTCGAAGGTAATGCCTTGGGCCAGAGGCAATTCCAGCGAGTAGTTCACGGTATTGGTCTGGCGGCGCATATACCCGCGCCACGCATCCGACCCCGACTCTCTCCCGCCGCCAGTCTCTTTTTCACCGCCAAAGGCCCCCCCGATCTCCGCGCCGCTCGGGCCGATATTGACGTTGGCAATCCCGCAATCACTGCCCACCGCCGACATGAATTGCTCGGCTTCACGCACATCCGTGGTGAAGATGCATGACGACAGCCCCTGTGGCACCGAGTTGTTCAAGCGCAGGGCTTCGGCGAAGTCGGTGTAGCCGACCACGTAGAGAATCGGCGCGAAGGTTTCCGTACACACCACGTCGCTTTGCTCGGGCATTTCCACAATTGCCGGCGAGACGTAGTAAGCGTTGGGGAATGTGTCTTGCAGTTGGCGCTTGCCGCCGAACACCTTGCCGCCTTCGCTCAAGGCTTGCTCCAGGGCGTCCTGCATGTTGTCAAAACCCTGCTTGTCGATCAGCGGGCCGATCAGGTTGCCTTCCAGCGGGTGGCCGATGCGCACCTTGGAGTAGGCAGCCTTGAGGCGGGTGACGATGTCCTCCTTGACCGATTCATGGGCGATCAGCCGGCGCAAGGTGGTGCAGCGTTGGCCGGCAGTGCCGACGGCGCTGAACAGGATGGCGCGCACGGCCATGTCCAGGTCGGCGCTTGGGCCGAGGATCATCGCGTTGTTGCCACCCAGTTCAAGAATGCTACGGGCGAAGCGCGCCGCGACTTTCGGCGCCACTTCGCGGCCCATGCGCGTGCTGCCGGTGGCACTGATCAGGGCCACACGCGGATCGTCCACCAGCGCGGCGCCGGCGTCGCGGCCGCCGATGATCACCTGGCTCAGGTACTCGGGAGCATCATCAAACTTGCTCAATACACGCTCGAACAGCGCCTGGCACGCCAGGGCGGTGAGCGGGGTCTTTTCAGAGGGTTTCCAGATCACTGCGTTGCCGCACACCAATGCCAGCGCGGTGTTCCAGGCCCATACGGCCACCGGGAAGTTGAAGGCGCTGATCACCCCGACCACGCCCAGCGGGTGCCAGGTTTCACGCATATGGTGGCCTGGGCGCTCGGAGGCGATGGTCAAGCCGTACAACTGTCGGGACAGGCCCACGGCGAAGTCGCAGATGTCGATCATTTCCTGGACTTCACCCAAGCCTTCCTGAGTGATCTTGCCGGCTTCCCAGGAGACCAGCTCGCCGAGGTCGGCCTTGTATTGGCGCAGTACGTCGCCAAACTGGCGCACCAGCTCGCCACGCCGCGGCGCCGGCACTTTGCGCCAAGCCTCAAATGCATGCTCGGCACGACTGACCTGTTGCTCCACCTCGGCGGCGCCTTCCCAGTGCACACTGCCGATACGGCTGCCATCAATCGGCGAATGCACGGGCTGTTTGCCCGCCTGGTACAGCGCCGGGTTTACCCCGAGACGATCAAGCAATGCGGCAACCATGGGTCACTCCTTCAATCTGCATACAAAAATTCGCGCCGCAATACGCACGGCGATCCTGGCCCTATTTGTAGCTGGCCCAAGACTTGCCAACAAACGACGATTAGGCGAGATATCATTCCGTTTATTCATGCAAAGAATAAAAAGAGGCAAGCCGTGCTGAACAAAAGACATTTGCCGTCGATCACCGCCCTGCAGTGCTTCGAAGCCGCCACCCGCCACCTGAGCTTCACCCGCGCCGCCGAAGAGCTGAACCTCACACAAAGCGCCGTGAGCAAACAGGTGGCGCAGTTGGAAGAGTTGTTGCAGCACCTGCTGTTTCGCAGAGTGCGCCGCCGCTTGCAGATGACCCCGGCGGGCGACCTGTACCTGGTGGAAGTGCGCAAGATCCTCACACAGGTGGAGATGTCTACCCATTACCTGCGCTCCTACGGCGGCGAGACCGAGGTGCTGCGCGTGTCCACGCCCTATACCTTCGGCGCGCGCTGGCTGGTGCCGCGCCTCAAGGGTTGGCGCCTGCGTCACCCGCAGATCCACCTGGACCTGTGCAACGAACAGCAGCCGGACGAGCTGCTGCAAGGCAAGGCGGACATGGCGTTCTATTTCGGCCAGGGCGCTCGCCCGGGTACTGAGAGCCTGAAGCTGTTCAGTGAAGAGCTGGTGCCGGTATGCGCGCCGGAGAGCCTGCCGGCGCAGCCTTTCACCGACCCCACGCAACTGAGCGACCTGGTGTTGCTGCAAAACGCCTCGCGACCCCAGGGCTGGCATGACTGGTTCGCCAGCCAGGGCTTCCACACCGAACACAGCTACCACGGGCCGCGGTTCGACACTTTTTATATGTGTATTCGGGCCGCGCAGGTGGGTTGTGGCGTGGCGCTGTTGCCGCGCTTTCTGGTGGAAGAGGAATTGGCCGAGGGCAAGCTGGTGATTCCCTGGCAACATGCGATGCCGAGCCAGGATGCGTATTACCTGGCTTATCCTGAGCATTCGGCGGAGGTGCCGAAGGTGCGCGAATTTGTGAAGTGGATGATGGAGCAGGTGCTTTAGCGCCTGGAGAATCGCCATCGCAGGCAAGCCAGCTCCCACCGTTTGGAATGCATTTCAAATGTGGGAGCTGGCTTGCCTGCGATGGCGCCTCTGGCCTTACTGAAAAAATCACTGGCAAAACCCCACAGGTCTATGCGCCACTAGCCCCCTTCCTTAATTGTGCGTAAAGGCCGGCGCCCATCGCCGAGCCGTCTGGAGATTCCCGTTATGAGCGAGAGTGTGTTTGCCGATCGCATCGTGCAGAACCTGCTCGACACCGACTTCTACAAGCTGACCATGATGCAGGCGGTGCTGCACAACTACCCCAATGTGGAAGTTGAATGGGAGTTCCGTTGCCGCAACAGCGAAGACCTGCGCCCGTACCTGGCGGAGATCCGTTACCAGATCGAACGCCTCGCCGAATTGAGCCTGAGCCCCGATCAACTGGGCTTTCTGGAACGCATCAGCTTTATGAAGCCGGATTTTTTGCGCTTCCTCGGGCTGTTCCGTTTCAACCTGCGCTATGTGCAGACCGGTATCGAGAACGGCGAGTTGTTTATCCGCCTGCGCGGACCGTGGCTGCATGTGATCCTGTTTGAAGTGCCGATGCTGGCCATCGTCAGCGAAGTGCGTAACCGCTATCGCTACCAGACCGTGATCCTCGAACAGGCCCGCGAACAGCTGTATCGCAAGTTCGATTGGCTGACGGCCAATGCCGCCAGCGATGAACTCTCGGAACTGCAAGTGGCCGACTTCGGCACGCGCCGCCGCTTCTCGTACCGCGTGCAGGAAGAAGTGGTCAGCGTGCTCAAACACGACTTCCCAGGGCGCTTTGTCGGCACCAGCAACGTGCACCTGGCTCGCGAGTTCGATATGAAGCCGCTGGGCACCATGGCCCACGAATGGATCATGGCCCACCAGCAACTGGGCCCACGCCTGATCGACAGCCAGATCGCCGCCCTGGATTGCTGGGTGCGCGAATACCGTGGCCTGCTGGGCATTGCCCTGACCGATTGCATCACCACTGACGCCTTCCTCGGCGACTTCGACTTGTACTTTGCCAAGCTGTTCGACGGCCTGCGCCACGACTCCGGTGATCCGATTCAGTGGGCGGAAAAAGCCATCGCTCACTACCACAAGCTGGGCATCGAACCGATGAGCAAGACCCTGGTGTTCTCCGACAGTCTGACGCTGCCCAAGGCGTTGGAAATATTCCGCGCGTTGCGGGGTCGGATCAATGTGAGCTTTGGTATCGGCACCAACCTCACCTGCGACATTCCGGGGGTGGAACCGATGAGCATCGTGCTTAAAATGACCGCCTGCAATGGCCAGCCCGTCGCCAAGATTTCCGATGAAGCGGGCAAGACCCATTGCACCGACCCCAACTTTGTCGCCTATTTGCGTCACGTTTTCAAAGTACCTGCCCTATCCAGCAAGGAGTGAAGCATGCAAGCCGTACAGCGTGAGATTGCGCAGCAGCTCAAGGTGCAAGCGCCGTTCAAAGACCAGGCCGCACTGGAGGCAGAAGTCGCCAGGCGCGTAGCCTTTATCCAGGACTGCCTGCGCAATTCCGGGCTCAAGGCCCTGGTGCTGGGCATCAGCGGCGGCGTCGACTCCCTGACCGCAGGCCTGTTGGCCCAACGTGCCGTGCAGGAACTGCGCGCCAGCAGTGGCGATGAGGCTTATCGTTTTATCGCCGTGCGCCTGCCCTATGAAACCCAGTTCGACGAACACGAAGCCCAGGCTTCGGTGGACTTCATCGAGCCGGACGAGCGCCACACCGTCAACATCGGCCCGGCGGTCAAAGCCCTGGCCAATGAAGTCGCAGCGTTTGAAGGCAAGGCGGCGGTGTCCCGCGACTTCGTACTGGGCAACACCAAGGCGCGTATGCGCATGGTGGCGCAGTACACCATCGCCGGCGCGGCCAGTGGCCTGGTGATTGGTACCGACCATGCGGCGGAAGCGGTGATGGGCTTTTTCACCAAGTTCGGTGATGGTGCCTGCGATCTGGCGCCATTGAGCGGGCTGGTGAAAAACCAGGTGCGAGCGATTGCCCGGCATTTTGGTGCGCCCGAGTCACTGGTAGAAAAGATCCCGACGGCGGACCTGGAAGACTTGTCGCCGGGCAAGCCGGACGAAGCGTCACATGGCGTGACCTATGCAGAGATTGATGCGTTCCTGCACGGTGAGCCGGTGCGTGAGGAGGCGTTCAGGATTATCTGCGAGACGTATCGCAAGACTGAGCACAAGCGGGTGATGCCGTTTGCGCCTTGAGGTAGACCGCCATCGCAGGCAAGCCAGCTCCCACACTTGACCGAGTTCCAACATGAGAATGTGGTCGAATGTGGGAGCTGGCTTGCCTGCGATGAACGATAACGCGGTGTTACTTCAGGACCACGGCACCTTTCATCATCGAGATGTGGCCAGGGAACGAGCAGAAGAAGCTGTACTTCTCATCGGCTTTGAGCTTGGAGACGTCGAAGGTCACCGAGTCTTTCTCGCCAGCACCAATGATCTTGGTGTGGGCGATGATGCGCTCATCACCGGCTTTCAGATAATCCTTATCGATACCTGCAGCCATACCGTCAGTAGCCACAGGCTGCATGTTGGCTTCAGTGGTCAGCACCCAGTTATGCCCCATCACGTTCTTGGGCAGGTTGCCCGAGTGAGTCAGCTCAACGGTGAACTGCTTGCAGCTCTTGTCGATGGTGATTTCTTTGGTATTGAAAGACATCTGGTCGGTGGAGTCGACAGTGACCTTGCACTCTGCAGCAAGCAACTGGCCGCTAGCCAGAGTCAGCAGGGAAACAGCAACGAGTTTGGCGAACATGTGAATCTCCAGGGCAGGGTTAGAAAACGCGTATTGCGACAAGGGTGCCTCAAGCAGGCTTAGTTTCTTATGATCTGCATCAACAGATTGTATACAACTTTAGGCTATCAGGTTGATCAACACAATCAACCAGCCAAACTGCCGCACCCTGCCTATGATCGCCCCATCACTCACGGGAGTTCATGCCATGCACCTCAACCACCTGTTCAACGGCCTGCTGGCCGCCTACGCCTGCGGTAAGTGAAAGCAAAGGGCACCCTGAAGCTGCTACCATGACGACCCAAGGCAGCTACGCGCCGCCTACCCTCACCTTCGACCCTAGAGGATCGCCCATGGCCAAACCTAATTACTCCTTCGCCAAACGTCAGAGAGACTTGGCAAAGGAACAGAAGAAAGAGGAAAAGCTGCAACGCAAGAAAGCCGCTGCAGACGAAGAAGCCGGCGCGCTGAACCCGGATGCGGAAGGTGAAGCAGCAACTGACGAGACCGAAACCCCGAAAGACCCGGCTGAATAAATTTTGTTGGGGTGAGCAGGCCCTCCCTGTTCCCCCCAACCCACCGCTACTCCAGCGGCATCACCGTCACCCGCACCTCCGGGTCATGGCTCCCTCCCCCCAGAATCACCCCACGCAACGGCGACACATCGGAGAAATCCCGGCCCCAGGCCAGGGTGATGTGCTCCAGTGCCGGCTGCACATTGTTGGTCGGATCGAAATCCACCCAGCCCAACCGCGGGCAGAATACCGAGACCCACGCATGGGACGCATCGGCGCCGATCAGCCGTGGCTGGCCGGGCGGTGGCTGGGTCAGCAGGTAGCCGCTGATGTAGCGCGCCGCCAGGCCCCGTGAGCGCAGGCAGGCGAGCATCAGGTGGGCGAAGTCCTGGCACACGCCGCGACGACGCTCCAGCACCTCCACCAGCGGCGTGGCGACCTGAGTGGCTTCGGCATCAAAGGTGAATTCGCTGAAAATCTTTTGCATCAACGCCTGCACGCCGACCAACAACGGCTCGCCAGGCGGGAAGCAGCTTTCAGAGAACTCGACGAAGGTTTTTTTCAGATGCACGTACGGCGATTCGAAGCGATAGCGGCAGGCTTCAATCACCTCCATCGACAGCGCCTGGCTGCTGTAGGTAAAACTGTCACGGGTGCGGTCCCACGCCGGCGATTGCCCTAGGTCCAGCGCGGGTCGCGCCAGCACTTCCACGGTCAACCCGGCATTGACCAGCAGCTCATCATGAGGCCGCTCGAACGCCAGGCGCGTGATCGGGTTGCCAAACACGTCCAGCTCATCGCGGCGTGAAGAAGGCGGCGGGCTGATGTCCAGGGTTTGCCAGGTGCAACGCTGCCACGTACACGGCCGTGGCCACAGATGCGCCAGCTGCTGGGCCAGGGACACCGGGCTGTCGTAGTGGTAATGGGTATCGTGAAAAATCTGATAGCGCGCACTCATCACACCGACACCGTTTGCTGGCTGACATCATCCACATGGGCAAAATGGCGCAGCGCCAGGCGATCCGACACTTGCCCGCTCTCATCGGCGACCGCTTGCAGCAGGTCGGCCAGGCCATCCAGCGCGGCACGCACGCTGGGCTCGCCAAACAACGGGTTTTCAAGGCACCCCAGGTCAAAGCGCCCCAGGCGCTCCACCAACGGCGCGAGGCCGGTTTCCCTGGGCACCCCAAAATCATCATTGAGCCGACGCACGGTGCGGCTCACCAGTTTGAGCTGGAACAGCACCGCATGGGGGTTCTGCTCATCGAGCAACAACAGGTCGAGCACCGGGATCAGCTGCGGCACCGCCAGGTAGCGCGAGCGATAGGTGATGCTGCTGTTGCCCAGCTCCAGCAACCACTCCAGCCCCGCCTGATCGAACACCGCCACACCGCGCAGAAACGCTGCCAGGCTGGTACTGAGAAATTGCAGACGCTCAATGCGCCGGCCCATCATCAAAAAGCGCCAGCCTTCATCGCGGGTCATATCATCCAGGGCAAACCCGGACAGCGCCGCCAAAGACATCACCAAACGGTTGAGAAAATCCAGCAGCTCGCCGAAGTCCGGGGCTTGGCTTTCCAGCTCCATGGCTTCGCGTTGCAGCTCCACCAGGGCCTGCCAGTTTTCCCGCGACAGCTTGCCGCGCACCTGGGACGCTGCCCACTGCAAGCGCTGCAAATTGGCGCGCAGGCTTGAGGGCCAGTCATCACCGAGCAAGGCCGCGAGCAGACGCTCCGGTAGCTCGCCCTCCTCCGGCAACAGGCGCAGGCTTTCTCCAAGTTCGACCGCCGCCTGCAATGCCAACGGATCGTCGCCGTCGACATAACGCGCCAGCACAATGCGCAGCCAGCGCGCACTGTCATCGCAGCGTTCGCAATAACGGCCAAACCAGAACAGGTTTTCCACCACCCGCGACGGCAGATACGGGTCGCGGCGCACCAGATCATGGACGCCAATGGCGCGCTGGGCACGCCACTGTTCACCAGCGCTGGCGCGCTCGCCGAGCACCCATGTGTCCTTGCTCGCACCGCCGCGTTGCATCGACACCACTTCGGCATCGGCGTCGGCGGCCACACGGGTCAGGCCACCGGGCAGCACGCGATACCCCTCATCGCTGGCTACCGCGTACACACGCATCCCGATGGCGCGGTGTTGCAGATGATCTTCTTCGGTATGCCACACCGGCGCCTGGGACAACTGCGCCAGCTCCTGGGCGACATAGGCGTAAGGCCGCGCGCGCATCCGCTCGGCCAGGGCCTGGCGTTGTTGTTCATTCAAATCACGACCGAACACCGGGGCGAAACTTTGCGAAGGAAACGCCGGCTTGATCAACAGTTCCGGGAGCTTGCCCAGTGCCTCGGCCAGCACCGGTGCCTCACCGCACCACCAGGTGGCAATCGACGGCAGGATCAGCGCTTCACCGAACAGGAACTCGTTGATCTTCGGCAGGAACCCCAACAAGCCCGGCGACTCCAGCACGCCGCTGCCCAAGGCATTGGCCACCAGCACATTGCCTTGGCGCACGGCGTCAAGCAGGCCGGGCACGCCCAGGGCCGAGTCGGTACGCAGCTCCAGAGGGTCGCAGAAATCGTCATCCAGGCGGCGCATGATCGCGTGGACCCGGCGCAGACCGCTGAGGGTTTTCAGGAACACCGTGCTGTCGCGCACGGTAAGGTCGCCGCCTTCTACCAGTGGGTAGCCGAGCTGACGGGCGAGATACAGATGTTCGAAATAGCTTTCGTTGAAACGCCCCGGCGTGAGCAGCACGATCAGTGGCGGCTGGTCATCGCCGGGCGCCTGGCGGGCCAGGGTTTCCTGCAAGGTGCGAAAAAAACCGGTGAGGTGCTGCACCTGCAAATCACGGTACAGATCCGGGAAGGCGCGAGACACGATGGTGCGGTTTTCCAGGGCGTAGCCGGCGCCCGACGGGGCTTGGGTGCGGTCGGCGGTGACCCACCAGCGGCCATCCGGCGTGCGCGCCAGGTCGACCGCGTACAGATGCAGGAACGCACCGTCGGGCGGCTGGATGCCCTGGCACGGCCACAGGAAATTGTTATGCCCGAACACCAGTTCGGCCGGCAGCAAGCCTTCCTTGATCAGGCGCTGCGGGCCATACAGGTCGGCCAGCACCGCATTGAGCAGTCGCGCACGCTGGGCGATGCCGGCCGACAGTTGCTGCCACTCATCGGCGGCCAGCACATGGGGCAGCAGGTCCAGCTCCCACGGGCGATCAGCGCCCTTGGGGTCGGCGTAGACGTTATAGGTCACGCCGTTTTCCTGGATCTGCCGCGTCAGCAACGCCTGGCGCTGGGCCAGTTGTGCGGGCGTACTGCGTTGCAGATGGTCGAGCAAGCGCTGCCAATGGGCACGCACCGCGCCGCCGGCGTCCAGCAGTTCGTGATAGGTGCCCGCGGTCAACGGGTAACGGTCGAGCAAGTCGGACATGGAACGCTCGGCAGAGGCAAGGGAAGTCAGGTTAACTCAAATTCACTACGATCCAATGTGGGAGCTGACTTGCCTGCGATAGCGGTGTGTCAGTCACCAGAACTATCGACTGAACCACCGCTATCGCAGGCAAGCCAGCTCCCACACTTGGATAATGTTCATTCCTTATTTTTTGTAAAACGCCGCAAATCCAGGGTCATTGGCAATTCACCGTTCACCACTACAGTCGGCACCACAAGCTTGCCAGGGCTATGCCCCAAGCGGAAAAACCGCGCCATGCGCCGGCTTTCCGCCTCATTGGCATTCACCGGCAAGCTGTCGTAATTGCGCCCGCCCGGATGCGCCACATGGTATTGGCAGCCACCCAGCGAGCGCTGCATCCAGGTGTCGAGCAGGTCGAACACCAACGGCGCATGGACTGCAATGGTCGGTTGCAGGCAGTTGGCCGGTTGCCAGGCGCGGTAACGCACACCGGCAACAAACTCTCCCACCCGACCGGTCGGTTGCAGCGGCACGGGTATGCCGTTGCAGGTCAGCAGATAGCGCTGCGCCGGCAGGCCAGTCAACTTGACTTGCAGGCGCTCCAGAGACGAATCCACATAACGTACCGTGCCGCCTACCGCGCCCTCCTCGCCCAACACATGCCAAGGCTCCAGGGCCTGGCGCAGTTCCAGTTCGATACCGCTGACGGCGTAGTCGCCCACCTTGGGGAAGCGGAATTCCAAGTGCGGCGCGAACCATTCGGCACGCAGCGGGTAGCCGGCCGCGTTCAGCTCGACGATCACGTCAGCAAAGTCCTGCTCGATAAAGTGCGGCAACAGGAAGCGGTCGTGCAACTCAGTGCCCCAACGCGCCAGCTTCGGCGGCGCATAAGGTTCGCGCCAGAACCGTGCGACCAGCGCGCGCAGCAGCAATTGCTGAGTCAGGCTCATGCGCGCATGGGGTGGCATTTCGAAAGCGCGCAACTCCAGCAGGCCCAGGCGGCCCGTGGCGCCGTCCGGTGAGTAGAGTTTGTCGATACAGAATTCGGCGCGATGGGTATTACCCGTCACGTCGATCAGCAGGTTGCGCAACAGGCGATCCACTAACCACGGCGGGCACTCCTCGCCCGGTGCCGGCATCTGCGCGAAGGCGATTTCCAGTTCATACAGCGCATCGTTGCGCGCCTCATCCACCCTGGGCGCCTGGGAGGTGGGGCCGATAAACAGGCCGGAGAACAAATAGGACAACGACGGGTGGTTGTGCCAGTAGCTGATCAGGCTGCGCAGCAGGTCCGGCCGGCGCAGGAAGGGCGAGTCCTTGGGCGTCGCGCCGCCCAGCACGAAGTGGTTACCGCCACCGGTGCCGGTATGGCGCCCATCGATCATGAACTTCTCGGTGGTCAGGCGGGTTTGCCGGGCCTCTTCGTAGAGGAATTCGGTGCGTTCCACCAACTCGTCCCAGGTGGCGGACGGCTGTACGTTGACCTCGATGACACCAGGATCTGGCGTGACCCGGAAATTGCTCAGGCGCGTATCCGCTGGCGGCTCGTAGCCCTCCAGCAGTACCGGGCAATGCAGCTCTTGGGCGGTGGCCTCAATGGCAGTCACCAGCTCCAGGTAATCCTCGACGCGCTCCAGCGGCGGCATAAACAGGTACAGGCGCCCTTCCCGTGCTTCGGCGCACAGCGCGGTACGGGTCAGCCAGTCGGCGGACTCATCCACCTGCGGCACACGCTCGTCACTCCGGGCCGGCTCGCCAGGGCTGCGCAGTTGCTCCGCCGTGGGAAGCCCGGGCTGGTCCTGGTTCGGGTCGGTCGGGTGCACGAACGGATACTCTGCCGCCGTCACCCAGGGCTGGGAAGCCAACGGCAGCCGGTAACCCAGCGGCGAATCACCCGGCACCAGGCGGCAGTGGTTATCGCGCAGGTACCAACGCCCACTCTGCCAGCGGTCATTGGCCGCAGTCCGTGCCAGCGGCAGCACTTGGCCGATGACTTTATCCAGGCCCTGGCTGAACACTTTGCGCAGGCGCTCACGCTCCAGGTCGTCGCTCAGGCGCGGGTCTTGGGCGGTGACGTTCTGGGGCAGCGCCCCTTCGCGCCACAGGTAGTAGAAATTGTCCTCGAACGCAGGGAACACAAAGCGCGCCGGCAGTTTCAGGCGCTCGGCGACGCTGGCCAGGAAACGCCCGGCCATCACCCCATCGGCGCCGTAGTCTTCTTGCTCATCGGCGACCAGTGCACTGTTGTGCCAGATCGGCACGCCGTCGCGGCGCCAGTAGCAATTGAGCGACCAGCGCGGCAGTTGCTCGCCGGGGTACCACTTGCCTTGGCCGAAATGCACCAGGCCCTTGGGCGCATAGTGCTGGCGCAGGCGCTGGAACAGCTCGGCCGACAGGCGACGCTTGTCCGGCCCCAGGGCTGCGGTGTTCCACTCGGCGCCGTCGGGGTCGTCGATAGAAACGAAGGTCGGCTCGCCGCCCATGGTCAGGCGTACGTCGTCCTTGAGCAGATCGCCATCGATCTGCCGGCCCAGGGCCTGGATCGCCAGCCATTGTTCTTCGGTGTAGGGCTTGGTCACCCGTGGCGCTTCCCAGATGCGCTCCACCGACATCTCGTGGGTGAATTCGCATTCGCACGGTTCCACCAACCCACTGATCGGTGCAGCGGAGGATGGGTCGGGACTACAGGCCAAGGGGATATGCCCTTCACCGGCGAACAACCCGGACGTGGCATCCAGGCCAATCCAGCCAGCGCCGGGCAAATACACTTCGCACCAGGCGTGCAGGTCGGTGAAGTCCACCTCGGTACCGGAGGGGCCGTCGAGGGCTTTGACGTCAGCGGTGAGCTGAATCAGATAACCAGAGACAAATCGCGCCGCCAAGCCGAGGTTGCGCAGCAATTGCACCAACAGCCAGGCCGAGTCGCGGCAGGAGCCGGACGCGTTTTCCAGGGTGAACTCCGGGGTTTGCACGCCCGGTTCCATGCGGATCAGGTAGCCGATATCGGCGGCCAGGCGTTGGTTCAGCCCAACCAGGAAATCCACCGCGGGCAAGGGTGTGCGGTCAATACCGGCCAGGTAGGCGGCAAACCTTGGCGTCAGCGGCAAGGTTTCCAGATACGGCGCCAGCTCGCGCTGCTCATCGGCGGCGTAGCTGAACGGGATTTTTTCGGCGTAGGGCTCCAGGAAAAAATCGAACGGATTGAACACCGCCATCTCGGCGACTAAGTCGACTTCGACGCGCAACTCGTCAGTCTTTTCCGGGAATACCAGGCGCGCCAGGTAATTACCCTGAGGGTCTTGCTGCCAGTTGATGAAATGCTGCTCCGGCAGCACTTTCAGCGCGTAGGACAAAATCCGCGTACGGCTATGGGCCGCCGGGCGTAGCCGAACGATCTGTGGGCCGAGTTCAACAGCACGGTCGTAGCGGTAATGCGTAACGTGGTGCAACGCGACATGAATCGACACGGCGGCCTCCTGCGAGCCAGGGCATGAACACAAAGCGCGCAAGACTTATGCCAGAGCGGCCGTCATTGCGCTTTATCGTATGACCCGGTGCAGTACAGCACCAAAACGGCGCCAACGTACGTGCCACGGTGCAAGGGCTGCACACATTTGTGGCGCCAGTGTGAGGATGGGTGGTGAATCTACTCAATCAACGGGCTTTGCGCTTTGCGATTGCGGCTTGGCGCAGATGGCGTATCTCGGACAGTTTTTTGCGCATTTCGCGGTGGCGTTTGCTGTTGAGCAGCAGTAACCCCAACAGCGGAAAGAGTACAATCAACACCGCGCAAACAGGTCACGCCAGCCATGGAAACCACAGCTGAGCCGGAGAAGATCGCCATGAAAATCGTCCCCATGAATACGGGGAAATGACGCGCCAGGAATCTGTTTATCGAAGGCGGCTCCTTCACATGCGACTACTCGATCTGACGGTTGATTTGACAGACTGCCGAATGCGACGGATTTCCACGAGTTTCGTGCGCATCTCTCGTTGAACCTTGCTATTGAGTGTCAATAATCCGAGCAATGGGAATAACAGCGCCAACCCATAAAGAACTTTGTGAGGCCGGAATTGAACCATCGGAACGACAAACAGTAGACAGGCGACGTAGATACCGACCATTACCCACACCCAGGAGGGTCGGCCCC
This sequence comes from Pseudomonas synxantha BG33R, assembly GCF_000263715.2. NCBI lineage: Bacteria > Pseudomonadati > Pseudomonadota > Gammaproteobacteria > Pseudomonadales > Pseudomonadaceae > Pseudomonas > Pseudomonas synxantha. The sequence continues at coordinate 652,859 of NZ_CM001514.1, read as the reverse complement.
GCAACATCATAAAGTTGCTATGGACCGTCAACAGAATGAGCAGCGCCCCGACCAACATGATCTTGAGCCCCACTTGAGCCAGCGGCACATCACGAAAATAGGTGACGAACGTCAGCGCCACAGCCAATGCCAAAGAAAAACACGCAGCAAATACGCCGCCCATAAACGTCAGAAAGTATTGCCTGAAAAAGTCGCGTAGCGTCATTAACTCGTTCATTCGTTTATTTCCTCGTACAACCCTATCGCTATGGTATTGACGTTTCCGGAGTACGCACTCCCGCCAAACCCTATGCTTGCGCCCAGGACGTCTTTGATCTGGGTAGTGGTGCTGTGCTTGAGCTGCGTAGGGGTGAAACGCTTGGTGAGCTCACCCGACGCCTGCTTCAATTTGAGCATCTTCGCAGTCAAGCTGGGATGGTTGATGCTGAGTAGCTCTTTCGTCAGCTTGGCTCTTTCCTGGCGATTCAAACCGCGAAGCACTTCACGCAGGCTCTTGCCCGTCGATGCAGTGGCGGCCCTAACCAGCTTGACCGTCGTCAGGGCCGAGGCGCCCACGCCTGCCAGGGATACTGCGTCCAGCACAATGGAAGCATTCTGGTACCAGCCCTCACTGTCGAGCCAATCCTTTACCTCAGGCTTGGCGACCTCCAGCGCTGTCCGGGCAATGCCGTTGAAACACTGAAGCGAACTTGCGCCGGCAGCCGCATACCCCACCACAACGATGACGGAACTGGCGCCGGCACTGAAAGGCACCAGAATTGTTCCACTGGCGATCGCAGCCCAACTGATGACAGCCCCAAAGCAGGAGACTCCGGTATTCACGGCTTCGCCAATCAGTCGCGATTCTCGAGGATTGCTCACGACATGTTGAGCAAACTGCGTTGGCGCAATGTACTTCTGCGCTTCACGCAAAATGATGCGCTTGGGCTTGATGCTGCAGATGGGCTTGAATTCGCGCAGGGTAATGACGTTGAAGTCGGCGTCGATGTATACGACGCCTGCGCCAACGATACCTGGATCGGCGTCGATGGCCGCAAACAGGCGCGGCAGGTTGATCTGGCTCTCAATGCGCTGGCGCGCCATGAACTGGGAGCGGTTGGAGTCCATGCCAATGTTGAGCAAGGGGTTGCCCATAAGTGTTCTTCCTTGAAATTGATAGTGCCCAGACCGGCCTCATAGCAGGCAAGCTCCCACTGGGGAATGCATTCCAAGTGTGGGAGCTGGCTTGCCTGCGATAGCAATCTAATGGACGCCACCTTACCAAACAGGCTCCCCCTCGACCAGAAAGCAAAACGCCAGCACGAGGCTGGCGTTCTGCATATTCAAGCGATGATCAACGCGGCACTACCGGCTTGCGCGCAGGCTTGCCGCCCTTGCCCTTGGCCGCATCGGCACGCTCTTTGGCGGCCTGCTTGTTACGCGCCTGAGCAGCCGCCTTGGCTTGCTCACGCTTGTCCCACGGGTTGCTGCCGTCGCTGCCACGGGGCGGCAGGCCGGTGTGCTGGGTGAGGATCCTGGTGGTGGTTTCCTTGGCGACCTTGTGGCTGCCGGCCGGCGTCGAGTTCTTGCGACGGGCGCTCTGGTAGCTGTCGGTGGCCGGCTGGTGCAGCGGGATCAACTGGTCTTTACCCGGTCCGATCAGGTCGGCGCGGCCCATGCGCGTCAGTGCTTCACGCAACATTGGCCAGCCTTTGGGGTCGTGATAGCGCAGGAACGCCTTGTGCAGACGGCGCTGTTCTTCGCTCTTGACGATGGTCACCGCGTCGCTCTTGTAGGTGACCTTGCGCAGCGGGTTCTTGCCCGAGTGGTACATCGCGGTGGCGGTGGCCATCGGCGACGGGTAGAACGCCTGCACCTGATCGGCACGGAAGCCGTTGCCCTTGAGCCACAGGGCCAGGTTCATCATGTCTTCATCGGTGGTGCCCGGGTGGGCGGCGATGAAGTACGGGATCAGGTACTGCTCCTTGCCCGCTTCCTTGGTGTACTTCTCGAACATGCGCTTGAACTTGTCATAGCTGCCGATGCCCGGTTTCATCATTTGGTTGAGCGGGCCTTCCTCGGTGTGTTCCGGGGCGATCTTCAGGTAGCCACCCACGTGATGGGTCACCAGCTCTTTCACGTACTCAGGCGACTCGACGGCCAGGTCGTAGCGCAGGCCGGAAGCAATCAAAATCTTCTTCACCCCCGGCAATGCACGGGCGCTGCGGTACAGCTGGATCAGCGACGAGTGGTCGGTATTCAGGTTCGGGCAGATGCCAGGGAACACGCACGACGGCTTGCGGCACGCGGATTCGATTTCCGGGCTCTTGCAGGCAATGCGGTACATGTTCGCGGTCGGCCCGCCGAGGTCGGAGATCACCCCGGTAAAGCCCGGCACCTTGTCGCGGATCTCTTCGATTTCGCGAATGATCGACTCTTCGGAACGGTTCTGGATGATGCGGCCTTCGTGCTCGGTGATCGAGCAGAAGGTGCAGCCGCCGAAGCAGCCACGCATGATGTTTACCGAGAAGCGGATCATGTCGTAGGCCGGGATTTTCTCGTTGCCATACGCAGGGTGCGGTACGCGGGCATAAGGCATACCGAACACGTAGTCCATTTCTTCGGTGGTCATGGGGATGGGCGGCGGGTTGAACCAAACGTCCACGTCACCATGTTTCTGCACCAGGGCGCGGGCGTTGCCCGGGTTGGTTTCCAGGTGCAGCACGCGGTTGGCGTGGGCGTAGAGCACCGCGTCACCGCGGACTTTTTCCACCGACGGCAGGCGGATCACAGTCTTGTCGCGGGTCATGCGCGGGCTGGCCAGGATCTGCACGACCTTGGCTTCTTCCGGGTCATCCACCGGCCCTTTCTCTTGCTCGATGGCGCAGGCCTGGGTGTCCTGGGTGTTGACGTACGGGTTGATGATCTTGTCGACCTTGCCCGGGCGGTCGATACGCGTGGAGTCCACTTCGTACCAGCCCGCGGGTGTGTCACGGCGAATGAACGCGGTGCCGCGCACGTCGGTGATGTCTTCGATCTTGTGGCCCCACGACAGGCGCTGGGCGACTTCGACAATGGCGCGCTCGGCGTTGCCGTACAGCAGGATATCGGCGGTGGCGTCGATCAGGATCGAGTTGCGCACCCGGTCCTGCCAGTAGTCGTAGTGGGCGATACGGCGCAGGGAGGCTTCGATGCCGCCAAGCACGATCGGCACGTTCTTGTAGGCTTCCTTGCAGCGCTGGCTGTACACCAGGCTGGCGCGGTCCGGGCGTTTGCCGGCCATGCCGCCTGGGGTGTAGGCGTCGTCGGAGCGGATTTTCTTGTCGGCGGTGTAGCGGTTGATCATCGAGTCCATGTTGCCGGCCGCGACGCCGAAGAACAGGTTCGGTTCGCCGAGCTTCATGAAGTCGTCTTTGGACTGCCAGTTCGGCTGGGCAATGATCCCGACGCGAAAGCCCTGGGACTCCAGCAGCCGGCCGATGATCGCCATGCCGAACGATGGGTGATCCACATACGCATCTCCGGTGACGATGATGATGTCGCAGGAATCCCAGCCAAGCTGATCCATCTCCTCCCTGCTCATCGGCAGGAATGGCGCAGGACCGAAACATTCGGCCCAGTACTTGGGATAGTCAAATAACGGCTTGGCTGTTTGCATGACGGTGACCGGTGTTGAGATGAAAAATCGCGGGCGCGGAATATAGCACAAATTTTGACCAATTCCGACGGCAATGGTCGGCTTTTAGCCACGCCGAGCCCGACGGCGCTTATAGCCCGGTTTTGCTGGGGGCGAGGCCCACATAGGCGCGCTGATCACGCGTCGTCACTGGGGGTGCACTACGCAGGCGTTTTCAGCGCACAGCTTTATGCACCTCTTCTTCTGGTACTGCCCGCCCTAAGGTCGCTCAATCTTTTCAACAGAGCGCCTGCCACGCTGCTGTGCCAAGCGCTCTCTTCCCGAGCACACACCATGACCAACTCAGTCACCTTTGACGCAGAGCAACCTGCATTACTCACCAACGAAAGCTGGGCCGAACAACAGATCTTTCAACTGATACAGGAAAACGTAAATGCCTTCATGGGCAAAATGGGCGTGGACGAGCAAAAAGAATACCTGCGCCTGAGCAAGGATCTGGTGGAGCGCGAGCAAACCCTCGGCAACGCCCTCACAGATCTTTACAACGACTTGAGCCAGCAAATGGTCGACGCTCTGGAGCGAGAGCTGAAGAGCAAAACCGGCACGGCCATCAATTCGCGCACCACCTACCTGAAGACGCGGATCCGGCAGTTGCCGGTCTCCCAGGATGACCTCCCCGCCAACGATCGCCTGGGCAACAACGTGCGTATCTACAAAGAGGACCTGGGCGTACGTGAGTACGAACGCTCGATCACCTTGCTGGAGGCCGCGTATCGCAACTTCGGGTTTACTGCGTATTTCTCCACCGAAGAACAACGCGCCAGCTCTATCAGCGGCAACGTCATCAGCGTCAAAGCCTTCGTGGCCGTCGCAAGGAGCGTGGACATCGGCACGCGCATCAGCGACTACATCGAAAAAGAGTTCAAGAAGCGTCTGTCCAATCCGCTATTCGGCCTGCAAAGCACCAAGCTGCTGGTCGCATTGAGGGACGCCTATCGTACCAATGAGTCTTGGAGTATCAGCGAATGGGAATTCAATGAACTTAAAGACTGGCTGTTCGACACCAGCGTGTATTGGGACCTCTACCAACTGGACGCCGGCGGCGAAAAGATTGCCCTGCCGTTCTTTACTCGTCGCTTTGACACGCCCGACGGCTCTTGCGTCTACAGCTACTTCCCGGACCGCCCCAATGGCGCGTTACGCCGACATGCCTCCAGGCAAGAAGCCGTGGACTCGCTGCAGGACCAGATCCGCAACGACGTGGGGCTGGCACACTTCAGCTGGTTCATGAAGGCCATCTCCCTGAACAATCAGGAACAGCTGCGAACCTTTATCAAACCGCTGAAGGTCAACCGGGACGAGCTCGCCTGGCATGCCAGAATCCTGTATGACCTGTTCGCCAGCAAGACCCCAAACAGGCAAAAACTGGCGGTGGAAAAAATCGGCACGGACATCCGCTGCCTCGCCCACACCTTGCCGATCCACCAGGCGTGGCCGATACAATCGGACCTTATCCGACTGGCCCGCACCAATAAATTGGCGGACCGAGAGGCCGCCATTGCGTTGGCCACCTATCTGGTCAGCGAAACCTTGTCGATGCTGCTGATCCCCCTTCCCGGTGGCGTGACAGGTTTGGGCAAAATCATGTTGGTCGCAATGCTGGGCACCCTCGTCTATCAGAGCTGGTCTGCCATTGCGGCGCTGCGCCGAGGCCAGCAGGCCGAGCTGGTGCAAGCCGTCGGTGACATTCTTGACCTGCTGGTGGGGCTGCGCTTGCAGGGTGCAGCGGCAAAGTTATCTGCACGCCGCACCCGCCAGTTGATGAACGCGCTGGGCAACCCCAACTACGCTACTGCCAAAGACGGCAAGCCAGGGTTGTGGTTCATCAACGACTACACACAAATCGACCCGAACTACCTGACAGGGCTTGAACAAAACCCTCAAGGGCTGTTTGAAAAGGACAACCGAAGCTACATCAAACTGCAGGTCGACAACCAAACCAAATTCGCCCAGGTCACTCTCGAAAAAAGCTCCGGGCGCTATCAACTGGACATGCCGGGCTCTTCAAGCATTCACCCCTATGTCACTTACTCAGCCAAACATGACCGCTGGACACTCGACCCCATCGATACCCGTGCGCTGAACGAAGCCCAACTGCTGCAGCACATGATCTCGCCCAGCGAGTTGCCGCTGAGCCCGACAGCTTGCAAGCGCGCCCTGGATGTCGCGGCCGTCGATCGCCAGGAGCTGCTGGATATCTGGTTCGATCGCCGGCCCACCCCTGTCGCATTGACGCAGGCTATCGAGAATCAGCAACTGCGCGATGGGCTCACCCAGTTGCAAACGGCGCTCGGGCAGAACGATGGTCCGCTGCCGCCCATCGCCGATCAGGTCATGCCTGCACTAATGGCCGACCTGGGCACCTGCACGATCAAGCTGTACACCCCTGACGGCAAGACCTTGCTGTCCAGCCACGCACCCGTGCTCGGGGCCAACACACAGCCCTTGGCCACAATCGAGCTACGCAAGGACGGGCGCGATCGCTACCTGGCCCTGGCATTTGGCTCGTCGATTGCCTCACTCATGCAACAGGTCCTGCAGGAACATGAACGGCTCGTCCCGGATAGCACATTGGGTAAGACAGGTCACGGCAGTGAAGAGCAACCCCTGGCAAGCCGACTGCTTGGGCTGAGGAAAAAACTCGCAGCACACCTTCAGACACATCAAGCAGCAGTGTATGCGGCGTTACGCGATGGCCGACTGCGCGACCACCTGAATGCAAAACATCCAGCCACTCGGTTTGCACCCACGGCGCAGTTCGAGCAGACGCCCGGTGGTGAACTCGCAATCGGCCTGTTGCGGCGTCGCTTTCCGGACCTTTCACGGGCAATGGCCGCGGACTTGCTACAGCATCATCCCTCGTTGCGTGACATCGGCCTGTATTCGCGCCTGGAGGCTCCGGTGCGCGAAGCCATTCACAAAAGTATTCAACAAAGCACCATCATTGAGGCGCTCAACGCACTGTCGGACCCGAGCGGCCTCGGTCTCAACGCGCAAAGCCAAGCCCTGTTCTGCAACCTGCTGACGCTCTTGCCGGGCTGGCCGAGCGACGTCGGAGTGCAGGTTTATCAAGGCTCCACCGATCAGACCGGGCGGATCACCCAGCGAGGTTCACTGCTGGACACCTATGGGAGCGAAGACGCAGACAGCTTCGTCATGTTGGTCAAGTCCGGCACTGAATATGCCGGTTACCTACAGGACAGTGGCGACCTGAAAACGGCAGTCGCCGGGGAGAACAGCCTACTCGGCGCCACCTTGCACGCCCTCACCGAAACCCAACGCAATGAGCTGGGCCTTGAACCCCACGACATCGCCGTGCTGGCTCAGGACGTGCTTGAACAGGCGCGCGTACAGCAGGCGCACCTGCCGGAATTTCTCACACCTTCGCGGGAGGCGCCGCTGTCGAACCAAAGCATCAGTGCTTTCCGGATACCCCACAAGCAGGTGCCAGACAATGCCGACGCAGACGGCGTTCATGCCCTGGGCGGGCGTCAATACGCGAACATCGACGACGGCCCCTATCAGGTCATGCTCGACCGCGACGCCTCCTCGGCGACAGGCAAAGTCTGGCGCATCGTAAAACCGGGCGATCCGGTGGCGATGGACGCAGATAACATCTACAACGGCAGCCGCTTCGGCGAAAGCCATGCCATCCGGCGCAATGCCGCCAATGTGTGGGTCAGCGCCATCGTCGGCGCACCGGGGGGTGTACGCGGCGAGGGACATGACTGGTCGTTCTTTCGGCAATTGGCCGACCGTGCCAGCGCACTCTTGAATCAACTGCGCAGCCCGCAGCGGAGGGTGCACACACTGTTCCCGTCTTTTGACCAGGGACAGATCAACGCCTTTATCCAGTCTCTGGGCAGCGACATTGCTGGCGGGCTGGAGCGACGGGAAGCCGAGTACAGAACCCTCAGCACGGAGTTGAAGGCATGGCGGCATGCGAACGCATCCGAATCTGCAGGCTGGGCCAAGCTCGCTACCGATGAGGTCAAACAGTGCTGGCGTCGGGAGACAGGCGCACAACTGAAGTTACCCGCGAACCTCGCATCGCTGCCCGCCTTAAAAGCAGATTTCAGCCATGTGCGCGAGCTTTTCATGGAGTCCGTTGCCTGGTCAGAGAACGCCGATGTATTCCTGAGCAATTTCACGGCCCTTGAACGCCTGGACATCACCCGCTCCAAACTCGCCGCGCTGCCCCCCGCGATTGGTGACATGACTAAACTGACCACTTTGAACCTGAGGTCTAATCACATCCGCCTGGACACACAAAGCGCTCAAAAAATCAGCGCCCTCACAACGCTCAAACAAGTTGACCTGTCGGGAAACCCGCTGGGGGCAGCCCTGGACTTCAGTCAGATGCCGGGGCTTAAAACCTTGGACTTGAGCGATACTCAAATAGATCAGTGGCCAACCGGCCTGCACAACGCGAGCGCGCTAAAACTTGTCGATCTGCGCAACAACCAATTGCGCCAAGTGCCTGAGGCCAACCTGAACCCGGCGCCTGAACAACTCAACGCCATGGTCCACGTCAACGGCGTTACGCTTCTTGAGGGCAACCCATTCCCCGCTGGCTACTGGAAGACCCTTGAAGCGTATTGGCAACGCTTGGCTACCAATCACCCCGAACTGAGCACACCGGCTCAAACCGGTGCCTTCAGGATCGAGGCGGACGCGCATGAGATCCAGGTAGTACAGCGGATGTATCCCGAGAAAAACGCCCAGGCCGCCAAGGAGTATCTGATTGGCCTGGGTGACAACACAGAAACAGAAATGGCGCGTATCCAGGCCTTCGATCAGTTGGACAAGCAACTGGTATGCTATATCGCCGAGCATGACCCCAACGCCCCTCGCCCTCCGGGCACCCAAAAACCGGACTCGGCCTACGCTTCCAAATTAATCAGGGAGTGCTGGGTCAAGTCAGCGGACTCATTACGCCTGCCTTCCTTGAGGGCCCCCCTTCCGGCACTGACCGCCGATTTCAGCCACGTCAAAATACTCAGTATCGACTCGGTAACCTCGTCGGCCGGTGCAGATACGTTCCTGGCAAACTTCCCCAACCTGACCGTGCTGAGCATTGCCTACTCCAACATTGAGACGTTGCCTGCCAGCATTGGCCAGATGAAAAAACTGGTTAACCTGAGCCTGTGCCGAAACAACATGAAGCTGGATGAAACGAGTGCTTCGATCCTGAGTAAGCTGGACCAACTAGGAGTTCTCGATCTTTCGGAAAACCCACTGCAGATAACACCTGACTTCAGCACCATGACCAGCTTGAACACTGTGGTCTTATCTAACACCGGGATAAGTCAGTGGCCCACCGGGTTACTGAACCTGCCGTCTTTGGCTCACTTGGACTTGCGCTTCAACAACTTGCGTGAAGTGCCGCAGGCCAACCTCAATCCTGCCGCCGAAAACCTGCAAACAGTGGCGCGGATCAATGCCGGCACGCGGCTGGAGGGCAACCGGTTCCCCGCCCAATATTGGAAAAAGTTCGATGAATATTGGCAACGCCTGTACGACACTCATCCGGAACTGGCGGACCCCGCTGATCCTAAAGTTTTCGACGTAAAGAACTCTCCGGCACAGCGCTACCGTCAACAGCATCCGACCATGCGCATCAAGGAATGCAGGGAGCGGCTCTGGCGCATGGGGCAAGGCGTTTCATCCGGCACACTAGGCAGACAATTTGAACGATTAACAGCGCAACTCGATTATTGGGTACGCGTAGAAGGTGGCGATGTGCAGGACGCCTCGTCTTCCACACAACAAGGTGACCGCCTGCGCGCGGACTTGGAAAAGGCCAGGGAGCGAATCCTCAGTTGCTGGCAGTTAAACGCCCCCCAACAATTTGCCGCCAATGGCACGCCGATTGGCCAGGAGCTGAATCTGAGCGGACTGAAACTGCCCAACCTGCCACCCATCAACGCCGACTTCAAACATGTCGGGTCGCTTAAATTGAGCAAGATGAACCTGAAGGCTCTCCCAAAGGGCTTCCTGGGTCAATTTCGTAATATACGCTGGCTGAATCTGGCGAGAAACCATCTAACGGAGCTGCCCGAGGGCGTGGCTGAAATGAATGGCCTGACGCGTCTATTCCTACAGAATAACCAGCTGAAACTGACTGTCGAGGCTGCGCAAGTGCTTTCCGGGCGAACCACACTCAAGGCATTGTGGCTGCATAACAACCCGGGATTGGAGACACCCCCCGATTTCAGCCTGATGACCGAAATGTGCGACGTCAATCTGTCGAATACAGGTATCGACACCTGGCCGACCGGCCTGTTTACCCAGCCTGGCCTGGAGAGGATCAAGCTGAACCACAACCAAATAACCGAAATTCCGGACTACGTGGTTGAGCCAACGGCTAATTGGCTGGCGCACTCCGTCCAAGTCAACAGCATCACTGAGGTGTCACACAACCCGCTGTCCAGCGTCACTCGCGTGCAAATACAACGCTATGAGCAGCGCTTGCTGGCCGCTGGCATGATGCTCAACGCAGAACCCAACCTGATCACGACGGCGGCGGTCACAAAAGACCGCGAATCAACCCGCGAAATGTGAGTGTTTACTCATCGTCGTCGAAGTTGTAACTGCCCGGTGCCAGGTTCTCGAAGCGTGTGTACTTACCGATGAACGCCAGGCGGATAAAGCCGATCGGGCCGTTACGCTGCTTGCCGATGATGATCTCGGCGATGCCCTTGTGTTCCGTTTCGGGGTGGTACACCTCGTCGCGGTACACGAACATGATCACGTCGGCGTCCTGCTCGATTGCTCCGGATTCACGCAAGTCGGAGTTCACCGGGCGCTTGTTGGGGCGTTGCTCCAGGGAGCGGTTGAGCTGGGACAGCGCCACCACCGGGCAGTTGAATTCCTTGGCCAGGGCTTTGAGGGACCGGGAGATTTCGGAAATCTCGTTGGTACGGTTGTCGCCGCTGGAACCCGGGATCTGCATCAGTTGCAGGTAGTCGATCATGATCAGCGCGATATCACCGTGCTCGCGCACCAGTCGGCGGGTACGCGCACGCATCTCGGACGGGCTGATACCGGCCGTGTCGTCGATGAACAGCTTGCGGTCATTGAGCAGGTTGACCGCCGAGGTCAGGCGCGGCCAATCGTCGTCTTCCAACTGGCCGGAACGCACTTTGGTCTGGTCGATACGACCCAGGGACGAAAGCATACGCATGATCAGCGATTCGCCTGGCATTTCGAGGGAGTACACCAATACCGCCTTGTCGCTGCGCAGTACGGCGTTTTCCACCAGGTTCATCGCAAAGGTGGTCTTACCCATGGACGGACGGCCGGCGACGATGATCAGGTCGGACGGTTGCAGGCCGCTGGTCTTTTCGTCGAGGTCGGTGTAGCCGGTGGAAATACCGGTAATGGCCGCGTCGGTGTTGAACAAGGTATCGATACGGTCGATAGCCTTGGTCAGCAGGTCGTTGACGCTGACCGGGCCGCCGGTTTTGGGCCGTGCTTCGGCGATCTGGAAGATCTGGCGTTCGGCTTCATCAAGGATCTCGGCGGCGGTACGGCCTTCCGGGTTGAAGGCGCTGTCGGCGATTTCGGTGCTGATGCCGATCAACTGGCGCAGGGTGGCGCGCTCGCGGACGATCTGCGCATAGGCCTTGATGTTGGCGACGGACGGCGTGTTTTTCGCCAGCTCACCGAGATAGCCCAGGCCGCCGACCTGGGAGGTCTGGCCTTCCTTGTCCAGTTGTTCGGCCAGCGTCACCACGTCGATCGGTGAGTTCTGGTCGGCCAGCTTGGCGATGGCGCGGAAGATCAGGCGGTGGTCATGGCGATAGAAGTCACCGTCCGAGACTTGATCCAGCACGCGTTCCCAGGCGTTGTTGTCCAGCATCAAGCCACCGAGCACGGCCTGTTCGGCCTCGATGGAATGCGGCGGCACCTTCAGGGCAGCGGTTTGCAGATCGTATTGCTCAGGAGCGGAGATTTCGTTCATGGCCACTTGGAATTTAAGGGTGTGTAGAAAAACAAAAGGCACGACCTGTAAACAGGATCGTGCCCGATGTTAACCGGCTGACACGCGAGGTGCCAGTCAGTTAGGTGCGACTTAAGCTGCTACCACGACAACGCGTACGGTGGCTTCAACTTCGGCGTGCAGGTGCACGGCTACGTCGAATTCGCCTACGTTGCGGATGGTGCCGTTCGGCAGACGAACTTCGCTCTTCTGCACTTCAACGCCGGAGGCGGTCAGTGCATCAGCGATGTCGTGGGTGCCGATCGAACCGAACAGCTTGCCTTCGTCACCGGCGGTGGCAGTGATAGTCACTTCCAGCTCAGCCAGTTGGGCAGCGCGAGTTTCGGCCGAAGCTTTTTTGTCTGCTGCGGCTTTTTCCAGCTCAGCACGACGCTCTTCAAACGCAGCCAGGTTGGCAGCGGTTGCAGCGGTGGCTTTGCCGTATGGCAGCAGGTAGTTACGACCGTAGCCGGCCTTAACGTTCACTTTGTCGCCCAGGTTGCCCAGGTTGGCGACTTTTTCCAGAAGGATCAGTTGCATGTGAAAATCCTCTAACTTTTAACCTTCACCGTTCGCGCTATCGGCATCTTTCGACGCCAGACGTCCGCGAAAATCAATCAGGCCGTCGACAATGGCCAGAACCACGAGTAACGGATAGATCAGCTGCATGAACAGCAACAGCGTGACGTACAACCCCACCAGCCAGAACCTGGCCAGGCGCTTTCGCGCAACCAGCCCGTGAATCAGGGCCAGCCCGGCAAACACCAGCGGTACGCTGCAAATCGGCGCCAGCAAGGCCATCTGTGGACCGAAGTTCGGCCCGACAACCATGCACGCCAGCAGCAACATCGCCGGCCCCGCAGGGATTCTGATACTGCGAAACTCGCGACCAAAACCACCCGGGTTGTACAACAACGCCTGCCAATAACGCCCAAGAATCAGGCTCAGCACGCTGACGACCTGCAACAGTGCCGCAATCAGGCCGGTCAGGACCGGAGCAATCAGTGACGCAAACCGCGCTCGCTCATCTACCGACAATTGCTGGTAGAGATCCCCGAGAGCCAGTGGCAGGATCTTGACGATCTCCTGCGACAGCGCCTCGATTTGCGGGCGGAAAGCCGCGCCAAGCATCACTGAGTACACCAACCCCAATGCCACGCTGACCAGCAGCGTACGGACCCAGGACTCACTTGCGCGTAAAACCAACGCAAGGCTCGATGACCCCAGCAGTACCAGAAGTACCCGTGGATCACCCATTTGCAACCACCAGATCAAGGCCGGCAACAAACCCAGGGCAAGAACGCCAAGAGCGTCCTTCAAACCGCGCCGCAGCAGCACAAGGCAACCTGCGGCAGCACCCAACCAATAAAGCAACGGCAATGCCGCACAGCCAGCCACTACCAGAGTGGCCTGCACGCGACCGCGCATGATGAACTCAGCTAAGGCGCGCATGCATTCAATCCCTTACTACTTGTCGACTGCCCGGTCTCAGCGGCCGTGGCTGTCGGTGTAGGCCAGCAGGGCCAGGAAGCGGGCGCGCTTGATAGCGGTGGCCAGCTGACGCTGATAACGTGCTTTGGTACCGGTGATACGGCTTGGAACGATTTTGCCGGTCTCGGATACGTAAGCTTTCAGAGTGTTGAGATCTTTGTAATCGATCTCTTTCACGTCTTCAGCGGTGAAGCGGCAGAATTTACGACGACGGAAGAAACGTGCCATTTGATAGGCTCCTTAATAAGGTCCGTGGATTACTCGTCAGCGTTATCGCTGTTGTCACTGTCATCAGCGCTATCATCAGCGCCTTCTTCAGGACGGTCGCGACGCTCACGGCGCTCACTGCGGTTTTCTTCAGCCTTGAGCATCTCGGATTGGCCGGTAACGGCTTCTTCGCGACGGATGACCAGGTTACGGATCACTGCATCGTTGTAGCGGAAGTTGTCTTCCAGCTCGGCCAGGGCCTTGCCAGTGCACTCAACGTTCAGCATCACGTAGTGAGCCTTGTGAACATTGTTGATTGCGTAGGCCAGTTGACGACGGCCCCAATCTTCCAGACGGTGGATTTTGCCGCCGTCTTCTTCGATCAGCTTGGTGTAACGCTCAACCATGCCGCCGACTTGCTCGCTTTGATCCGGGTGGACCAAAAAGATGATTTCGTAATGACGCATGAATGCTCCTTACGGGTTGTAGCCTGCCGCTCAAAAACGGTCAGACAAGGAGTGAATGACACTTATGGATCTTGCCGTAGGGGAGGCACATCGGTGCCTGCCAGGAAGGCAAGGGGCGCAATTGTAGAGAAGGGGGAGAAGCGGCGCAAGGTGATTGGTGATTATTTGAACAACCTTCCAAACACCAGAAACTAATGTGGGAGGGGGCTTGCTCCCGATTGCGGTGTGTCAGCCAGCTTATTTTTAGCTGACACACTGCTATCGGGAGCAAGCCCCCTCCCACATTTTGTTTCTGTGCAGGCTCGAAATTACTTCTTGGTCTTAGCCTTGGCACCACGCTGACGCTGGGCTTCAAACAGGCACACGCCCGTCGCCACCGACACGTTCAGGCTGCTGACGCTACCGGCCATCGGCAAGTGCACCAGGTAATCGCAATGCTCACGGGTCAAACGACGCATGCCTTTGCCTTCGGCGCCCATGATCAGGATGGTCGGGCCGGTCAGGTCCTGGTCATAAATGCTGACCTCGGCCTCGCCTGCCGTACCCACGACCCACAGGCCACGCTGCTGGAGTTTCTCCAGGGTGCGCGCCAGGTTGGTCACGGCCACCAGCGGAATCACTTCCGCCGCACCACACGCTACTTTACGCACCACCGGGGTCAAGGTTGCAGACTTGTCTTTAGGCACGATCACCGCCAGCGCGCCGGCAGCATCTGCCGAACGCAGGCAGGCGCCAAGGTTGTGCGGGTCGGTCACCCCGTCCAGCACCAGCAGGAGCGGCGCACCTTCGGTACGGTCGAGCAGCTCGTCGAGCATGGCTTCGCCCCATACCTGGCTTGGGCTGACATCTGCAACCACGCCCTGGTGAACACCTTCAACCCACACGTCCATTTCACGACGCTCGGCCTGGCCGATGGCAACCTTGTTTTGAGTGGCCAGTTCGACCAGCGCCTGCACACGCGGCTCGCTGCGACCTTCTGCCAGCCAAACCTGCTTGACGCGTTTGGGGTGATGACGCAGCAGTGCTTCTACGGCATGCACGCCGTAGATTTTTTCCAGACTCATGACTTGGCCTTAGGTTTGCGCGACCCGCCGCTTTTCGCAGGGGCAGAGCCCGCTTTTGGCGGGCCTTTACGATGTTTACTTGGCTTGCTCGACGGTTTTTCCGCCCCTTGGGACTTTCCCCCAGACGCCGCTTTACCACCACTTTTGGCTTCGTTGAGCAGCTGCTGCTTCAACTCGCGGCTCTTGCGCAGCTCGGCGTTTTTCGCCGCGGCATCGCTTGGGCGGTAGGCTTCAGGAGCCTTGTCCTTGGCGGAAGAGCGACGCCCCGACTTGGCAGGTGCAGGCTCGGCAGCCGTCTTCGCGCCAGTGGTCTTGCCTTTGGAAGCCGGCGCTGCAGTTTCGCTGCCACGCTTTTTGCGGCCAGCCGGCTCAGCAGGCTTGTCAGGCATACCGAAGTCGATCTTGCGTTCGTCCAGGTCGACACGCATGACCTGCACTTCGACGGTATCGCCCAAGCGGAAGCTGCGACCGGTGCGCTCGCCCGCCAGACGGTGGTGCACAGGATCGAAGTGGTAGTAGTCACCCGGCAAGGCGGTGACATGCACCAGGCCCTCGACGTAGATGTCGGTCAGTTCCACGAACAGACCAAAGCCGGTCACGGCGGTGATCACACCCGGGAACGACTCGCCTACACGATCCTTCATGAACTCGCACTTGAGCCAGTTCACTACGTCGCGGGTGGCTTCGTCGGCGCGGCGCTCGCTCATGGAGCACTGCTCGCCCAACTGTTCCAGGGCCGCCTCGTCGTACGGATAGATCCGTGCCTTCGGAATGGTCATGGCACCAGCGCGCTTGACGTGCGGGGTGTTCTGCTTGGAGTGGATCACGCTGCGGATCGCCCGGTGCGTGAGCAAATCCGGGTAACGACGGATCGGCGACGTGAAGTGGGTGTACGCCTCGTAGTTGAGGCCAAAGTGGCCCTGGTTATCGGCGCTGTACACCGCCTGGCTCAGGGATCGCAGCATCACGGTCTGGATCACGTGGTAATCCGGACGGTCCTTGATGCTGGCCAGCAGAGCCTGGTAATCCTTGGGCGTCGGGCCATCCTTGCCTTTATGCAGGGACAGGCCAAGCTCACCAAGGAAGGCGCGCAGTTTTTCCAGGCGCTCCGGCGGCGGACCGTCGTGCACGCGGTACAACGCAGGAATTTCGTGCTTCTTCAGGAACTCGGCAGTGGCCACGTTGGCCGCCAGCATGCATTCCTCAATCAACTTGTGCGCGTCGTTACGGGTGGTCGGGGTGATCGCGGCGATCTTGCGCTCGGAACCGAAAACAATCCGGGTTTCCTGGGTTTCAAAATCGATCGCGCCACGGGTATGACGGGCGCCCAGCAGCACCTTGTACAGCGAGTACAACTGCTTGAGGTGCGGGACCACGCCAGCGTATTCGGTACGCAGGGCCTTGGCTTCGCTGGTCTTCGGCGTCTCCAGGATGGTGCTGACCTTGTTGTAGGTCAGACGCGCCTGGGAGTGGATCACCGCTTCGTAGAACTGGTAGTCGGTCATTTCGCCGGTTTTGGAGATGGTCATCTCGCACACCATGGCCAAACGGTCGACTTTCGGGTTCAGGGAGCACAGGCCGTTGGACAGCTGCTCAGGCAGCATCGGGATCACGCGCTCAGGGAAGTACACGGAGTTACCGCGCACCTGGGCTTCGTTATCCAGGGCCGAACCGATCTTCACGTAGCTGGACACGTCGGCAATCGCGACGTACAGCTTCCAGCCGCCGGAGAACAGGCGCAGCTTGCCAGGCTTGGCTTCGCAGTAGACCGCATCGTCGAAGTCGCGAGCATCTTCGCCGTCAATGGTGACGAACGGCAGATGACGCAGGTCGATGCGTTTTTCTTTGTCTTTCTCTTCGACTTCCGGCTTGAGCTTGGCGGCTTCCTTGAGCACGGCATCAGGCCAGACGTGAGGAATATCGTAGGTGCGCAGCGCAACGTCGATTTCCATGCCGGGCGCCATGTAGTTGCCGACCACTTCAACGATATCGCCCTGGGGCTGGAAGCGCGCCGTTGGCCAATGGGTGATTTTCACCTCGACGAACTGGCCGACCTTGGCGGCACCGTTGCGGCCGGGGGTGATCAGCACTTCCTGCTGGACCTTCGGGTTATCCGGCACGACAAAGCCGATGCCGCCTTCTTCGAAGTAACGGCCGACGATGGACTCGTGGGCACGGGACACCACTTCGACGATCACGCCTTCGCGACGACCGCGACGGTCCAGGCCGGA
The DNA here is from genome assembly GCF_000263715.2 of Pseudomonas synxantha BG33R. Classification (NCBI taxonomy): domain Bacteria; kingdom Pseudomonadati; phylum Pseudomonadota; class Gammaproteobacteria; order Pseudomonadales; family Pseudomonadaceae; genus Pseudomonas; species Pseudomonas synxantha. The sequence continues at coordinate 635,739 of NZ_CM001514.1, read as the reverse complement.
AACCCGCGCCAGGGCGCGGTCGCCATCGAACACCAGGCGCATTTGCGCCGGGCTCATGAACAGATCGTCACTGCCGTCATCCGGGATCAGGAAGCCGAAACCGTCACGATGGCCGGCAATGCGGCCCAGGATCAGGTCGAGCTTGTCTACCGGCGCGTAAGTGCCACGACGGGTGTAGATCAATTGAGCATCGCGCTCCATCGCACGCAGACGGCGGCGCAGGGCTTCGAGCTGGTCTTCGGTGGTCAGACCGAATTCTTCGACCAACTGCTCGCGGCTAGCAGGCGAACCACGATCGGCGAGGTGCGCCAGGATCAGTTCGCGGCTAGGAATAGGGTTTTCATATTTTTCCGCTTCACGAGCGGCCTCGGGATCGAGGGACTGCCAATCGGCCATTAGAGAGTTTTCACCTTGTCTATATGTGGGTTAGTTTGGCATACGCGTATTGAAACGGGAAATTTCAGGTATCAACAAGCGTTTAAAAGACCTTTACGCCCCCCGCCGCGCACCTTGCACGACCACTGGCGAAATTTTCCAGGGTTTTTTCATGGCAGGGGTTTACAGCTCAAATATCGCTCCGTATAGTGCGCGCCATCGACGACGGCAACGTTGTCAGATAATGCCCAGGTGGTGAAATTGGTAGACACGCCAGCTTCAGGTGCTGGTGATCGCAAGGTCGTGGAAGTTCGAGTCTTCTCCTGGGCACCAAATTCAGATCAAACCCGCGAAAGCGGGTTTTTTCGTTTAAGGCCTTTGATTTTTAACGGAAAAATTGATTTATATTTTTCGAATCAGGGGTTTACAGATCAAAAAGCCCGCCGTATAGTTCGCCCCATCAACAGCGGCAACGTTGTTAGATAATGCCCAGGTGGTGAAATTGGTAGACACGCCAGCTTCAGGTGCTGGTGATCGCAAGGTCGTGGAAGTTCGAGTCTTCTCCTGGGCACCAAATTCAGATCAAACCCGCGAAAGCGGGTTTTTTCGTTTCTGACGCTCGAAAAACTCCCCAGCGATTTCCCCCTCGTCCGCACTTGAGAAGTTTTATCGTTTATCCTTGCAATGATTTGTTGCATATAGCGAGGAACACTTCGGATGATGATCCGCGATAACCGTCTCAAAACATCCCTTCTGCGCGGCCTGAGCCTCACCCTGCTCAGCCTGACCCTGCTCTCGCCCGCCGCCTATTCTGCCGACAAGATCGCCCTGACCTTGTACAACGGCCAACATAAGGAAGTCGGCGATGAACTCGCCAAAGCCTTTGAAGCCAAGACCGGCATTCACGTCAACGTGCGCAAAGGCAGCAGCAATCAGTTGGCCAGCCAGGTCGTCGAAGAAGGAGACCGCTCCCCCGCCGACGTGATCTATACCGAAGAATCGCCGCCGCTGAACAAACTCGGCGAGCAAGGTTTGCTGGCGAAGATCGATACCAGCACCCTCGATGTACTACCCAAGGATTACGTTGGCCGTAACGGCGATTGGATGGGCGTGACCGCCCGCACCCGCGTCGTGGCTTTCAACCCAAAACTGATTGCTGAAAAAGACCTGCCCAAGTCGGTATTGGACTTCGCCGGCCCCGAGTGGCAAGGCAAGGTCGGCTTCGTACCCACCAGCGGCGCGTTCCAAGAACAAGCGGTGGCGATCATTAAGCTGCACGGCCGTGAAGCCGCGGAAGAATGGCTGACCGGCCTGCGCGCCTTCGGCAAGGTGTACAGCAACAATATGGTCGCCCTCAAGGCCGTTGAAAATGGCGAAGTGGCCACCGTGCTGGTGAACAACTATTACTGGTTTGCCCTGAAAAAGGAAAAAACCAACCTGGACTCCCAACTGCACTACTTCACCGATGGCGATGCTGGCGGCCTGATCACCGTATCATCCGCTGCCGCACTGAAATCCAGCAAACACCCCAAAGAAGCTCAGCAACTGCTGGCATTCATGGCCAGTGAAGAAGGCCAGCGCGTGATCACCAACACCTCGGCCGAATACCCGCTGCGCAAAGGCATGGAGTCCAACCGTGGCCTCAAGCCCTTTAGCGAGCTGCAGCCGCCGAAAGTCACCCCAGCCGACCTTGGCAACGCCGAAGAAGCCTTGGAACTGGAACGTGATGTTGGCTTGAACTGATGACCGCGTCGCTAACGGCCGGGGCATTCAGCCCACGGCGCAAACGTCCGTCGATCTGGCTGTTGCTGCCAGTACTGCTGCTCGTCGGCCTGAGCCTGCTGCCACTGGCGTATGTCGGACTCAAGGCCTGGCAGGCCGGCTGGGCAGAGGCGGTGCATCTGCTGTGGAGGCCGTATGTGTTCGGCCTGCTGCGCAACACCCTCGCACTGATGGTCGGCGTGACCGTGACCTGTGGCGTGATCGGCCTGTCCCTGGCCTGGCTGCTGGAACGCAGCAACCTGCCGGGAAGAAGGATCTGGGGCGTAATCCTGTGCCTGCCGTTTGCGGTGCCTGCGTTTGTCAGCAGCTTTACCTGGGTGTCCCTGAGCGCGAGCTTCGAAGGGCTCGGTGGCGCGATTCTGGTGATGAGTCTGTCCAAGTACCCGCTGGTGTTTCTACCGGTGGCCGCAACCTTGCGTAACCTTGACCCATCCCTGGAAGAGTCCGCGCGCACCCTGGGACTGAATCGCTGGGGCGTGTTCTTTCGCATCACCTTGCCGCTGCTGTGGCCGTCGCTATTGGCCGGGGCACTCCTGATCGCCCTGCACATGCTGGTGGAGTTCGGGGCCTTGTCGATCATCGGACTGCAGACCTTTACCACCGCGATCTACCAGCAATTCGAATTGGAATTCAGCAACGCCAATGCCGCGATGCTCTCGGCGGTGTTGCTGGTGATGTGCCTGACCTTGCTGTGGCTGGAGCTGCGCGTGCGCGGTAAAGGCCGACACGTGCGCATTGGCCAGGGCGCGGCGCGACATGCCGAGCAGGTCCGGCTGGGCAAGTGGGCACCATTGGGGCAGGTGTATTGCCTGGCGCTGGCGATCATTGGCAGCGGCATTCCGCTGGGGATGCTCGGTTATTGGTTGGCCGTCGGATCTTCCGCCGCGTTTCCACTGGCTGAAATTGGCGAGGCGTTGCTCTCCTCACTTGCCTTGTCGCTGGGAGGCGCGGCGTTGTGCCTGGTACTGGCGGTGCCCGTAGGTTTGCTGGTGGTGCGCTACAAAGGCCAGTTGGCACTGTGGGCCGAACGGCTGCCCTACCTGCTGCACGCCCTGCCCGGCCTGGTGATTGCACTGACACTGGTGTATTTCGCGCTGCATTACGTGCCCGCGCTGTACCAGACCTCGGCGTTGCTGCTGATCGCTTATGCGTTGCTGTTTTTGCCATTGGCCCAGGCGCCGATTCGTACGGCTTTGAACAAAGCAGCACCACAACTGGAAGAGGCGGCGCGCACGCTGGGCGCTTCGTCGTTCAGTGCGTTTTGCCGAGTGACGTTGCCGATTATCTTTCCGGCGCTGGGGGCTGCGTTTGCGTTGGTGTTCCTGGATGCGATGAAGGAATTGACGGCAACGTTGCTGCTCAGCCCTACGGGGTTGAATACCTTGGCGACTGCCGTGTGGGCGCATACTTCGAATGTGGAGTTTGCGGCGGCGGCACCTTATGCAGCGTTGTTGATATTGGTGTCGGGATTGCCGGTGTATTTGCTTACGACTCGGATGTATCTGAGTCGCTGAGACCGCTATCGGGGGCAAGCCCCCTCCCACATTGGAACGCATTCCAAATGTGGGAGGGGCTTGCCCCCGATGAGGCCGGCACAGGCAACACTAAGCCCGGAACTGCCCCAGACTCGCCTTCAACTGCGCCGCCAACCCATCCAGCACCTTGCCACTGGCTGTCGTCTCCACCACTGCCTGCGCCGCACGCTCGGCCTGGGCATGGATCACTTCGACCCGCCCACGCACCGCATGGGCGCCCTGAGCCTGGTGCTCAGCCGCACGCGTCGCCAGACCAATCGCGGCGTGCACCTGCTCGACCGACGCCTGCACTGTCTGCTGCAAACGCACACTGTCGCGCAACACCAGCAAGCCCTCATTGGCCTGGCGACCAGCCTTGCCGATGGTTTCCACCGCCTCACGCGCGCCCTGTTGTAACGCCACGATATGCGCCTGGATATCGCCTGTGGAGCTTTGGGTCTTGCTGGCCAGCGCACGCACTTCGTCCGCCACCACGGCAAAGCCACGTCCAGTCTCACCCGCCCGCGCCGCTTCGATAGCCGCATTCAGGGCGAGCAAATTGGTTTGCTCGGCAATGCCATGAATCACGGTAAGTACGACTTCGATCTGCTCGCTTTGCTGCGCCAGCCGCTCGATCACCTGGGAGCCAGCCTGCACCTGCCCCGCCAACGCCTCGATCAAGCTGCCGACCTCAGCCGAGGTGCGCGAGTTCTCATCCGTGGCCTGGCGAATATCCACCACCTGCTGCAAGGCCGCTTGCATGGCGTGGCTTTCGGCCTGGGCCTCGTCAGCCATCTGCGAAAGTGCGCGCAAGCTCTCTGCAACCTCGTCGCGCTGCAAGCCCGCTGCCGCGTCGGCGCCCGCGTTACGCAATGTCATGGCGCCGATTTCCACACCGGTACGCTGGGCCACATCGCCCGCCTCGCGCACGATGGGCTGCAACTTATCCACAAAGCGATTGACCGCCGAAGCCATATCACCGATTTCGTCCTTGCTGTTGATCTGCACACGCTTGGTGAGGTCGCCCTCCCCTGCCGCGAGGTCATCCATGGCGGCAATAAGCAGCTTGAGACGATTGACCACGCGCCGGCCCAACACAACAGCGAGTAACAGCAATACGCCAAGCCCCACCAATGCCAGGCCCATGCCAATACGCCAACGCAGGGTGCCCGCCGCTTCTTGTACGGCACTGGAGGTGTTTGCAGTCATTTGGGTGGCAGTTGCCTGTGCCGACTGCAGCCTGGCGCCCATGGCGCTGGCACTATCAGCCGCCGCTCCCTGCAGGCTGTCGCCCACCAGTTGATCACCGCTGGCGATCAGCGCGGCAAAGCGCTTATCCAATGCTTGCAGATCGGCCTCAACCGCAGCGGTCGACACGCCCATGCGCACCTTGCCAATTTCCACACCATTTGGGCTGATGGAGGCTTCGACGTAGTACACCGACGGGTCTGTCTTGGCCGCGTTCAACACCTTATCGAGGGCACGCTCACCCGCGCCCTTTGCCAGCAACGCCTGGTTGATCGGGTTATCACGGTTCAGATAACGCGTCAGGTGCTCACCCGCGGCGTCGTCATACACGACAAACAACACATTGGGATTGCGTTGGGCACGCCGGGCAAATTCCGAGAGTGTTGGCACATCGCTGTCCCACATGGCGCGGGGTGCGACGGAGGCCAGCAACTGCGCCATGTCATTGGCGGAGTCTTTCAGGTCTTTTTCCAGGGTCGCACGCAGTTGCTTCTGCTCTTCCTGCAGACGCGTGGAAAGCCCGGCTGTCAGGCGCTGGCGCGTGCTGGAGGACAAGCTGTCCAGGCTGGACATGACCTCCTTGCCGGCCTGGGCCAATTCGCCAGACAGTTTCTGACTATCGATGCCCAGACGATTACCCAAATCAGCTTCCAGCGCGGTCACGGTGCTCCGCGTCAGCGCGACGGCAACCAGCACTTGCACCAAAAGGGCGATACCAAGGGTAACGAACACCGGCCGCAACAGACGGCTTTGTAACAACGAGAGAACGGCAGACACTGGAAACCCCTCCACCACGGGTGCCACTAATTTGATAGCACCTCGAAAGAGGGAAACACAGCAAGGGTCGTGCCGTTTGCCAGACAGAAACGACAAAGGGCTCCCGAAGGAGCCCTTTGCTTTTTACATCAACAGTTTATTAAGCGAACGGGTGACGCAGAACGATGGTCTCGTTGCGGTCCGGGCCGGTCGAAATAATGTCGATCGGTGCACCGATCAGCTCTTCCACACGCTTGATGTAAGCGCGGGCGTTGGCTGGCAGTTCTTCCAGGGTCTTGGCGCCCACGGTCGATTCGGTCCAACCTGGCACTTCTTCGTACACAGGCTGCAGGCCCACGTAGCTGTCAGCGTCGGTCGGGGCAACGTCGTTGCCTTGTGCGTCTTTGTAGCCGACGCAGATGTTGATGGCTTCCAGGCCGTCGAGTACGTCCAGCTTGGTCAGGCAAATGCCCGAAATGCTGTTCACATCGATAGCGCGACGCAGGATAACGGCGTCGAACCAACCGCAACGACGAGCACGGCCAGTGGTGGCGCCGAATTCGTGACCTTGCTTGGCCAGGTGCGCGCCAACGTCGTCGAACAGTTCAGTCGGGAACGGACCCGAGCCTACACGGGTGGTGTAAGCCTTGGTGATGCCCAGGATGTAGTCCAGGAACATCGGACCAACGCCTGAACCTGTGGCAACGCCGCCAGCAGTGGTGTTGGAGCTGGTCACGTACGGGTAGGTACCGTGGTCGATGTCCAGCAACGAGCCCTGGGCGCCTTCGAACATGATGTCTTTGCCGGCGCGACGCAGGTCGTGCAGCTCGGCGGTCACGTCCAGCATCAGCGGCTTGAGCAGCTCTGCATATTCCTTGCACTCGGCCAGGGTCTTGTCGAACTCGATGGCAGGCTCTTTGTAGTAACCGACCAGCATGAAGTTGTGGTAATCCACCAGCTCACGCAGCTTGTCTTCAAAGCGCGGCATGTTGAGCAGGTCGCCCACACGCAGGCCACGACGTGCAACCTTGTCTTCGTAGGCTGGGCCGATACCGCGACCGGTAGTACCGATCTTCAGCTCGCCCCGCGCCTTTTCACGGGCCTGGTCCAGTGCCACGTGGAAGGACAGGATCAGCGGGCAGGACGGGCTGATGCGCAGGCGCTCGCGCACCGGTACGCCTTTCTCTTCCAGCTTGGTGATCTCGCGCAGCAGGGCGTCAGGTGCAACTACCACGCCGTTGCCGATCAGGCACTGCACGCCTTCGCGCAGTACGCCCGACGGGATCAGGTGCAAGACGGTTTTTTCGCCATCGATGACCAGGGTGTGGCCAGCGTTGTGGCCACCCTGGTAGCGCACTACGGCGGCAGCATGTTCGGTCAGCAGATCAACGATCTTGCCTTTGCCCTCATCACCCCATTGGGTGCCCAGGACTACGACATTCTTACCCATAACACTTGTCCTCATTCGCGCAAACTTGGTGCCGGCGATGGCCGGCAGGAAAACTCAAGAAGCCAGTGGCGATACTTGCCAAAGCCCGTTCTGCTGAATCAATTGCCGGTCGCAGTCCGCTTCACGGGCGGCGGCCAATGGCTGCCCAGGCAAGGCCTGGACCACACGCAGACCCTCACTGCGTAACTGGCAAACCTGCTGCCAGAGCGCCGCGTCCGTACTGTCGGGCATCCAGATGCCACCAGACGGCAGCTCGACCTCAGCACGCCCCAGGGTCACCAGGGTTTTCAAATCGGTGGAAAAACCAGTGGCCGGACGCGCGCGACCGAAGTCGGCGCCGATATCGTCGTAACGACCACCTTGGGCGATGGCCTGGCCAACACCCGGGACAAATACCGCGAACACCACACCGGTGTGGTAGTGGTAGCCGCGCAACTCGCCCAGATCAAAATACAGCGGCAACTGCGGGAACCGCGCCGACAAGCGTTCGGCAATCGCCAGCACGTCATCCAGTGCCGCCAATACCGGCGCCGGCGCATTGGCCAGGCGCTCACGCGCAGCCACCAGCACTTCACGACCACCGCACAGGTCCACCAGCGCACGTAGCATACCGGCCAGTTCAGCCGGCACACCCTCGGTCAGGGCGATTACTTCGTCGATTGCTTTGCGCTGCAGGGCATCGAACAACTGTTGCTCCACTTCACCGGACAAGCCGGCCGCACGGGCCAGGCCACGATAGATACCAACGTGGCCCAGGTCCATGTGGACATCCGGCACGTCAGCCAGTTGCAGCATGGCCAGCATCAGGCTGATCACTTCAACGTCGCTGCTCGGGCTGGCATCGCCGTACAACTCGGCACCCAACTGGATCGGGCTGCGCGAAGACGACAAGGCTCGCGGCTGGGCATGCAACACGCTGCCGGCGTAGCACAGGCGGCTCGGACCTTCGCGGCGCAGGGTGTGCGCGTCGATGCGCGCCACTTGCGGCGTGATGTCGGCACGGAACCCCATTTGCCGGCCCGATTGCGGGTCGATCACCTTGAAGGTGCGCAGATCCAGGTCCTGGCCCGCGCCAGTCAGCAGGGATTCCAGGTACTCGATATGGGGAGTCACGACAAACTCGTAACCCCAGCTCTGGAACAGATCCAACACCTGGCGACGCGCTACTTCAATGCGCGCAGCTTCTGGTGGCAGTACTTCTTCGATGCCATCTGGCAGCAGCCAGCGGTCTACCGTTGCCATTACGCCATTCCCCTTTGATCCGGGCGGCCAGCCCTCGGCCGAGCCTTGAGTGAAGCAGAAAATACCCGCCTCTTGCATAAACCACGCGCAAGAGCGACGTGACGAACGGCCTGCAAACGGCCTCGTCGGGCACTTTCCTCGAAAAACCTGTCACGCCTGCCGAATCAAACATGCAGACGCAAAAAAGCCGGGAATTTCCCGGCTGCCGCATCATACACCCGTTTTCTGAAAGGATCACCCCGCCAGGCATTTTAGCCGCCCGACGGAGTGGGCCCTACAGAATCACAGGCCTGTTACTTGGACTTTTCCAGGTAGCGGAAGAAGTCGCTGCTTGGGTCCAGCACCAGAACGTCGGTTTTGTTCGCGAAGCTTTCACGGTAGGCACGCAGGCTACGGTAGAACGCGTAGAACTCCTGGTCCTGGCCGTAAGCCTTGGCGTAGATCGCCGCCGCTTGAGCATCACCATCACCGCGGGCCTCTTCAGACTCACGATAGGCTTCTGCCAGCAGGACTCGGCGCTGACGGTCAGCATCGGCGCGGATACCTTCAGCCAGCTCGTTACCCTTGGCACGGTGCTCACGAGCTTCACGCTCACGCTCAGTGCTCATACGTTCGAACACGCTGCGGTTCACTTCCTTGGGCAGGTCAATGGCCTTGACCCGGACATCGACGACTTCGATACCCAGCTCTTTTTCCGCCATGGTGTTCAGCGAACGGGTGATATCCGCCATCAGCGCATCACGTTCACCAGAAACCACCTCATGCAGGGTGCGCTTACCAAACTGGTCACGCAGGCCCGATTCCAGACGACGGGACAAACGCTCGTCGGCAATCTGCTTGAGGCCGGAGGTCGCGGTGTAGAAGCGCTCGGCATCCTTGACGCGCCACTTGGCGTAGGCGTCAACCATCACGGCTTTCTTTTCCAGGGTCAGGAAGCGCTGTGTCGGTGCATCCAGGGTCATCAGGCGGGCGTCGAACTTGCGCACCTGGTTGACGTAGGGGACTTTCACATGCAGGCCCGGCTGGACATCCGCCTGGACCACGCGACCGAATTGCAGCAGCACCGCACGCTCGGTCTGAGCCACGATGTAGAAGCAGTTCCAGGCAGCGATGACCACGACGACGCCCACAATCAGGGCGGTCAGCGATTTATTGCTCATCAACGACTCTCCCTGGTACGTGTTTGCTGTTGCAGCAAGTCAGCGGCCGCACGGGCGCTCGCTTCGTTGGCAGCGGCATTCGAACCGGTGGACGGTGCGCTGGTGCCGCTACGACCACTTTCGATCATCTTGTCCAGCGGCAGGTACAGCAGGTTGTTCTGCCCACCCTTGTTGCCGGTCACGAGAACCTTGCTGGTGTTGCTGAAAACTTCCTGCATGGTGTCCAGGTACAGACGCTCACGCGTAACTTCCGGCGCCTTGCGGTACTCGGCAACCAGCTTGGTAAAGCGATCTGCCTCACCCTTGGCGCGCGAGACCACTTCGTCGCGATAACCGTTGGCATCTTCAAGGATGCGCTGGGCCTGACCACGGGCTTCCGGCACAACGCCGTTGGCATAGGTTTCAGCCTGGTTGCGCGAACGCTGCTCGTCTTCACGGGCGCGGATCACATCGTCAAACGCTTCCTGCACTTCACGCGGTGCCGCGGCGCTCTGTACGTTCACCTGAGTGACAGTGATACCGGTGCGGTAGGTATCGAGGAACCGTTGCAGGCGCTCCTTGATTTCACTGGCCATCAATTCACGACCTTCGGTCAGCACCTGGTCCATGGCGGTGGAACCCACCACATGGCGCAGGGCACTTTCGGTTGCGTGTTGCAGGCTGATCTCCGGCTGATCAACGTTCAGCACGAAATCCTGCAGGTTGCTGATCTTGTACTGCACGGTCAGCGGCACTTCGACGATGTTCTCGTCTTCGGTCAGCATCTGGCCCTGCTTGGTGTACGCACGCTCACGCGTGACGTTTTCCATGTACTTCTTGTCGATCGGCGGGAAATAGATGTTCAGGCCCGGCCCGACAGTCTCGTAGTACTTGCCGAAGCGCAGCACCACGGCTTGCTCCTGCTCGTCCACCACGTAGACCGCGCTGTACAGCCATACGGCCGCGAGCACGACAAGGCCCAGGCCCAGCAGGCCGTAGCCGCCGCCCTTGCTGGTGCGACCGCCGTCGTCACCACCACGTTTTTTTCCACCACCGAACAACCCATTCAGGCTTTCCTGCAGCTTTCGGAAGGCCTCGTCGAGATCCGGTGGCCCCTTGCGGTCGCCATTATTGCGGCGCTTACCACCCCAAGGATCCTGATTATTCGAGTTGCCACCCGGCTCATTCCAAGCCATAGCGCTCTCCATCTGATAAAGCAAAGACGCACCCACGGCGCGCCGACCAATGCTACAGAATGCCTGCTACTGCGGCACAACCGCTTTCTCAGGCTTTTATTGCAAAGTGTGTTGTTCGATGAACTCCGCCGGCACAACACCCTCGCGACTGACCAGTCGATTGAGCTCCGAGCGTGGCAATCGAACGGCCAGCAAGCTGACACCTTCTTCGTCGTGTTCTTCTTTCTGTACCGCACCCAGTTCGAAAAACTGTGCCCGCAGTCGAGCAAAACGCTGCGGCAAGCGCAAGGTGCCGACAAACAAATCGCTGCCCAGCAGTTCGGCAATTGCTTGCTCAAGCAGCTCCAAACCACTGCCATCACGCGCCGACAGCCAGACCCGCTGGGGCTTGCCGTTTTCGTCACGCTGGATTTGTGGCTCAACACCTTCAAGCAAATCGAGTTTGTTATAGACCTCGAGGATCGGCAAGTCCTGGGCACCAATCTCGCCCAGCACCACCATGACCTGTTCAATCTGCAACATGCGATCCGGTTCGGCCGCATCGATCACGTGCAGCAGCAGGTCGGAATTGCTCGACTCTTCGAGCGTAGACCGAAATGCCTCGACCAGCTTGTGCGGCAAGTGACGAATGAAACCCACGGTATCGGCCAGGACTATCGGCCCCAGGTCGTCTATGTCCAGACGGCGCAAGGTCGGGTCGAGGGTGGCGAACAGTTGGTCGGCCGCGTACACGTCCGATTTCGTCACGTTGTTGAACAGCGTGGACTTGCCGGCGTTGGTATAGCCCACCAGGGACACGGTAGGGATATCCGCACGGGAACGGCCACGGCGCGACTGTTCGCGCTGGCTGCGGACTTTTTCCAGGCGGCCCTTGATCTGGCGCAGGCGAACCCGCAGCAGACGCCGGTCGGTTTCCAGCTGGGTTTCACCCGGACCGCGCATACCGATGCCGCCACCTTGACGCTCAAGGTGAGTCCAGCCGCGAACCAGGCGGGTGCTCATGTGATCAAGCTGGGCCAGTTCGACCTGGAGCTTGCCCTCATGGGTACGGGCGCGCTGGGCGAAAATATCGAGAATCAGGCCGGTACGGTCGATCACGCGACACTCGAAAACACGTTCGAGGTTACGTTCCTGACTGGGCGTGAGGGTGTGATTGAAGATCACCAGATCGGCTTCTTCAGCGTGAACCAGGTCGCGCAGTTCCTCGACCTTGCCGCTGCCGATCAGGTATTTGGCGGTTGGCCGATGACGCGGCACGTTAAAAAACGCAACGGTCTCGGCGCCGGCCGAATTTGCCAACTCCTGAAACTCCTGCGGATCTTCGCGCGCCTCAGGGTCCTGTCCATCCAAGTGAACGAGGATTACTCGCTCACCACCACCGTGGCGCTCAAAGAACAAAGGAGACTCCTATCAGGCGTTACCTGGCTCAGCGTCACCCTGTTCATCACCTGCTGCGCTAGGCAGACGGATAGGACGAACTGGAACGACTGTCGAGATAGCGTGCTTGTAAACCATCTGGCTGACGGTGTTTTTCAGCAGGATCACGAACTGGTCGAACGACTCGATCGTGCCTTGCAACTTGATACCGTTGACCAGATAGATGGAAACCCCAACTTTCTCTTTACGTAAAGTATTCAAGTAAGGGTCTTGTAGCGAATGCCCTTTTGACATGTGCCGCACTCCTTTAAGGATCAATAATAAAAAATCAGAAAATAGATAGCTTATGGCCGTCACACCCCCAAGGATAGACGGCAATTGCAAGGACTCAGCTCAATATGGAGACCGTTCCCAAGTATTTCAAGGCGCGTGACAGATTGTCGCTGTCCAGGCTGTCCAACCAGTGCAAATCGCTCCAGCTGCGCAGCCAGGTGAACTGGCGCTTCGCCAATTGGCGCGTGGCGATGATGCCGCGCTCCTGCATTTCGGCTGACGTCAGCTTGCCATCCAGATGATCCCAGACTTGGCGGTAGCCTACAGCACGTATCGAAGGCAGCCCGGCATGCAGGTCACCTCTTGAACGCAGTGCTACGACCTCGTCCACAAACCCCTGTTCCAACATAATTGTGAATCTTTGTGCAATTCGTTCATGCAGCACCTGGCGATTTGCCGGAGCGATGGCCAGATTCGCCACAGTATAGGGCAATTGTGACTGTCCAGATGCGCCTGCATCAGCACTTTGCGCACTTTGTTTCAGCCTGTGTTCAGTCATGGTCCGGCCACTCACACGCCAGACTTCCAGGGCACGGGTGAGGCGCTGGGGGTCATTGGGGTGAATGCGCGCCGCGGACACCGGGTCCACCGCCGCCAATTGGTCGTGCAGGGCTTGCCAGCCGAGGCGTGCAGCCTCTTCTTCGAGTTCGCCGCGCACCTGGGCATCGGCAGGCGGCATATCGGCCAGCCCTTCCTGCAATGCCTTGTAGTAGAGCATGGTGCCACCCACCAGCAGCGGGATATTGCCGCGCGCGGTGATCTCGGCCATGGCCGCCAGGGCGTCGGTGCGAAAATCCGCAGCCGAATAGCTCTGCGCCGGGTCGATGATGTCGATCAACTTGTGCGGATATTGGGCCAATAGCGCTTTGGACGGCTTGGCCGTGCCGATATCCATGTCCCGGTAAACCAGGGCAGAGTCGACACTGATCAACTCGCAGGGCAGCACCTTGGTCAGCTCGATGGCCAGGTCGGTCTTGCCGGCGGCCGTGGGGCCCATCAGGAAGATCGCGGGGGGCAAGGCGCTCATCAACGGCCGCGCAAGAACAGTTTGTCCAGATCGTCCAGGCCCATTTGGGTCCAGGTCGGTCGGCCATGGTTGCATTGGCCGCTGCGCTCGGTGTTTTCCATGTCACGCAGCAGGCCGTTCATTTCCGGCAGGGCCAGGCGGCGATTGGCGCGGATGGCGCCGTGGCAGGCCATGGTGCCGAGCAATTCGTTGATATGCGCCTGGATACGGTCGCTGGTGCCGTATTCCATCAGGTCTGCCAGCACGTCGGCCACCAGGCGGTTGGCTTCGGCCTGCTTTAGCAGCGCGGGAATCTGACGGATCGCCAGGGTTTCCGGGCCCAGACGTTGTAGCTCAAAACCCAGCTTCTGGAACACGCTGTGGTGCTCTTCGGCGCAATCGGCCTCTCGCTGGCTGACTGCCAGGGATTCGGGCACCAGCAATGGCTGACCGCTGAGGCCTTCGCTGGCCATGGCGATCTTCAGGCGCTCGTACATGATCCGTTCGTGGGCGGCATGCATGTCCACCAGCACCAGGCCATGGGCGTTTTCCGCGAGGATGTAGATGCCCTTGAGCTGCGCCAGGGCATAGCCCAGCGGCGGGATATCACCGCCACCTTCGGGCAACGCGACAGCAGCACCCGCCTCGGCACCCGGCAGCGGCGCAAAAAACTCCCGGTACGCCGCCTGGGCCTCGGCCACCGGCACGGTCGACTGCGGACGCGGCGTGTATTGATACTGGTAGCCTGCACCGGCGCCTGCGTTCGGCGCCGTGTAGGTCGGTTGCGACTGCGGCGATTGCAGCAGGTTGGCCGCCAGGCTCATTTCACCCTGGGGGCCGAACTCTCCGGCTTCCGGACCGCTCGGGCGCACCACCGCCGTGACAATCGGCGCTGACAGTTGATCATCCGGGCGCACATCGCCCAAGGCGCGATGCAGCGTGCCATACAGGAAGTCATGCACCATGCGCCCGTCCCGGAAGCGTACTTCGTGCTTGGTCGGGTGCACGTTGACGTCGACCACCGACGGGTCGACCTCGAAGAACAGCACAAACGTGGGGTGCCGGCCGTTGAACAGTACGTCGCGATAAGCCTGGCGCACCGCATGGGCTACCAGCTTGTCGCGAACCGCACGGCCATTCACAAAGAAGTACTGCAAGTCGGCCTGGCTACGGGAGAACGTCGGCAACCCCACCCAACCCCACAACCTCAGGCCATTGCGCTCGATTTCAATCGGCAGCGCCTGCTCCAGGAAACCGCTGCCGCACACGGCTGCCACACGTCGTGCGCGGGCGGCGTCGTCGTTGGCTTCGTGCAGGCTGAGGATGGTCTTGCCGTTGTGGCGCAGGTGAAACGCCACATCGAAACGGGCCAGGGCCAAGCGCTTGATGACTTCTTGCAGGTGATCGAATTCGGTTTTCTCGGCCTTGAGGAATTTGCGCCGCGCCGGGGTGTTGAAGAACAGGTCGCGCACTTCTACCGAAGTGCCCACTGGGTGTGCAGCCGGCTGGACCCGAGGCGCCATGTCGCGGCCTTCGGTTTCCACTTGCCAGGCTTGCTCGGCGTCGCGGGTGCGGGAGGTCAGGGTCAGGCGCGCCACGGAACTGATGGAGGCCAGGGCCTCACCGCGAAAGCCCAGGCTCATGACCCGCTCAAGGTCTTCCAGGTCGCGGATCTTGCTGGTGGCGTGACGCGCCAGGGCCAGCGGCAGATCATCGGAGGAGATGCCGCTGCCGTCATCACGTACCCGCAGCAACTTGACGCCGCCCTGCTCCACGTCGACATCGATGCGCTTGGCACCGGAGTCAATGCTGTTTTCCAGCAGTTCCTTGATCACCGACGCCGGGCGCTCGACGACCTCACCCGCAGCAATCTGGTTAGCCAGGCGCGGGCTGAGCAATTCGATGCGCGAGCCGCTGTTCAACAAAGATTCGCTCATTACTGTGCCGCCAATTCAGTGCCGGGAATGGTCAATACCTGGCCAATCTTCAACTCATCGGTTTTCAGGTTATTGGCGCTGCGCAAAGCCGCAGGCGTGACCTGGAAACGTACCGCCAGCATGGCAACGGTGTCGCCGGGTTGCACACGATGGTCGCGCGGGCCCTGGGCGATTTTGCCGGAGTCGCGCAGCCAGGCGATGTAAGTGCCGGGCGGCGGGTTCTGCTGGAAGAACTGGCGCACGCCTGCGCTGATGGAGCGCGCCAGCGCTTGCTGGTGGCTGGAGCTGGCCAGCTTGGAGGCCTCGTTGGCGTTGGAGATAAACCCGGTTTCCACCAGGATCGACGGGATATCCGGCGACTTCAGCACCATGAACCCGGCTTGCTCCACACGCTGTTTGTGCAGCGATGTCACGCGGCCGATGTTACTCAGGACTTTCTGGCCAACGTTCAGGCTGGAGGTCAGCGAGGCAGTCATCGACAGGTCGAGCAGCACGCCGGCGAGCATCTTGTCCTTGTCATC
Organism: Pseudomonas synxantha BG33R; assembly: GCF_000263715.2. Taxonomy (NCBI): domain Bacteria; kingdom Pseudomonadati; phylum Pseudomonadota; class Gammaproteobacteria; order Pseudomonadales; family Pseudomonadaceae; genus Pseudomonas; species Pseudomonas synxantha. Next base: position 619,863 of record NZ_CM001514.1, on the reverse strand, counting down.
GAGGGACACGTTGCCGGCCCCGCCGATCAAGTCGGAGCGGTTTTCACTGTCGGCCAGCCAGCGGGCGGTCTCGGACGTGGCACCGCGATCCGACAGGGCAAATACCGAGGCACCAAATGCAGCAGTTGAAGGCGCGGCGTCGGCGTGAATGGACACGAACAGGTCAGCGCCCTTCTTGCGCGCAATTTCGGTACGGCCACGCAACGGAATGAAGTAGTCACCGGTGCGGGTCAGCTCGGCGCGGTAGCCTTTCATGCCATTGACCTGGCGTTGCAGCTCGCGAGCAATGGCCAGTACCACGTCTTTCTCATGCTGGCCGCGTGAGCCGGAAGCCCCCGGATCTTCGCCACCGTGGCCGGCGTCGATCACCACGATAATGTCGCGCTTGCCGGCCGGCGCGGGCGGCGGTGGTGGCAACTTGACCTGGGGTTGCGACGGGTTGACCGGCACCGCAGGCACGGTAGCCACGCTTGGCGTCGGCGCAGGCGGTGGTGCCGCGTCGGCGGGGTTGTCGAACAGGTCGACCACCAGGCGGTTACCGTATTGGGCGTTGGGCGCCAGGGAGAAGCTCTTTGGCGTAACGGCCTTTTTCAGGTCGATGACCACGCGCAGGTCAGTCGGCGTACGCTGGGCCGAGCGCATGGCGGTAATGGGTGTGTTGGCGGTAGAGACCTTCAGCGGCGCGGCCAGGCTCGCACCGTTGATGTCGATCACCAGGCGATCAGGCGCCGTCAGGGTGAAGACGCTGTGCTGGACCGGGCCAGACAGGTCGAACACCAGTCGCGTGTTATCCGGCGCTCGCCACAGGCGAACACTTTTTACCTGTGAAGCAGCCAGAGCATTGACAGTCATTGCCGCAAGCAACACCCCCACGACAGCAACCAACGCGCGAAAGCGCATACCTAACCCCACCAATTTTATTTGAATTCCAATGCCAGAGCGGTGCACCACGCTTCAGCGCGCACGCTCTGGGGCAACAACTTCAGCTGACGTCCGTGCTCATGCGGCGTAATGGTAATGGTCATGTCTGGCTTTGGCAAAAAGCCTGTGCCTTTATCTGGCCATTCGATCAGGCACAGCGCATCTTCATCGAAGTAATCACGGATGCCCATGTACTCCAGTTCCTCTGGATCTGCCAGGCGATAAAGATCGAAGTGGAAAGCACGCACGTCGCCGATCTCGTAGGGCTCGACCAACGTGAAGGTCGGGCTTTTTACCGCGCCGGTATGGCCCAGGCCGCGAATAATCCCCCGGGACAATGTGGTTTTGCCTGCGCCGAGATCGCCTTCGAGAAAGATCAACCCTGCCCCTTGCGTGACCTGCGAAAGACGCTGCCCCAACGCGACCATGGCCTCTTCATCTGCCAGGAAAAGAATTACTTCAGGCACGGCGACTGCTCCTCCAGCAATTGACGAATGGCAGGGATCAGGTCGCTGGCAGCCAGCCCCCGACCAAAACTGCCCTGGCGGTCTCCAGCGGTAGCGTGCAACCACACGGCCAGGCAGCCTGCCTCGTACGCGGGCATACCCTGAGCCAATAGCGCGCCGACCAGACCAGCCAAGACATCACCGAGCCCCGCCGTCGCCATCGCCGGGTGGCCTTGATCACAACGGGCAAGCCGTCCATCCGGACTGGCAATCAAACTGCCAGCACCCTTGAGGATAGCCACTGCATTGAATTTTTGGCTCAACGCGCGCGCCACATTAAGGCGATCGGCCTGAACCTCGGCTGTCGATAGCCCCAACAAACGCGCAGCTTCGCCTGGATGAGGAGTAATCACACAGTTGGCCGGCAGCTCGACGCTGCCAGTGGCCAGTTGATTGAGCGCGTCGGCGTCCCACACCTGCGGCTGGCGGGCATTGGCCGCGACCGACAACAGGCTTTTGCCCCAAGCGGCATCGCCCAGGCCCGGGCCAATGACGATCACCGAGATTTTTTCCAGCAGGCCCATCAACTGGTTGGCCGAGCTCACGCCGACAGCCATGACTTCCGGCAGCCGGGCCAGAGCGGCTGGCACATGTTCCGGTCGAGTTGCCAGCGAGACCATACCGGCGCCGCTGCGCAGGGCACTTTCGCTGCTCAGCAGCGCCGCACCGCCAAAGCCACGGTCACCACCGATGACCAGCAGGTGGCCGAATTGGCCCTTATGGGCGTCCGGAGAACGCGCAGCCAGTTGCGGCAAATGGCCGGGCAACAACAGCTGAACGTCGGTAATTGGGTGTTTTGTCTGAGGCATGCGTCTTCAAGCTCCGATGTCTGGCAGAATTATACGCATCTAACCTGTGGTTTCCCGTGTCTCATGCCTGCTATTACCTCCGATCTGCCCGCCCTCGCCCAATCGATCAAAGACTGGGGCCGCGAGCTGGGCTTTCAACAAGTCGGCATCAGTGGCCTGGACCTGGCTGAGCATGAACAGCACCTGCAACGCTGGCTCGACGCGGGCTACCACGGCGAGATGGACTACATGGGCGCCCACGGCAGCAAACGCTCCCATCCCGATGAACTGGTACCCGGCACCTTGCGCGTGGTGTCACTGCGCATGGACTACCTGCCCGGCGACACCCAGATGGCGCAACTGCTGGGCCAGCCGGAAAAAGCCTATATCTCGCGCTACGCCCTGGGCCGCGACTATCACAAGCTGATCCGCAAGCGCGTGCAGCAGCTGGCCGACCGCATCCAGGCGCAGATCGGGCCGTTCGGCTTTCGCGCCTTTGTCGACAGCGCGCCGGTCCTGGAAAAAGCCATCGCCGAACAAGCCGGATTGGGCTGGATCGGTAAAAACACCCTTGTGCTCAACCGCAAGGCCGGCAGTTATTTCTTCTTGAGCGAACTGTTTGTCGATTTACCGTTGCCGGTGGACCCACCCCACACTACCGAACACTGCGGCCGTTGCACGGCGTGCCTGGACATCTGCCCCACCAACGCCTTCGTCGGTCCTTACGTGCTGGACGCCCGGCGCTGCATTTCCTATCTGACCATCGAGCTAAAGAGCGCCATTCCCGAGGACCTGCGCCCACTGATCGGCAACCGCGTCTTTGGCTGCGATGACTGTCAGATCGTTTGCCCATGGAATCGTTTCGCTCGACCCACTGCCGAAAGCGATTTCAAGCCCAGGCACAACCTGGATAACGCCGAGTTAGCCGAACTGTTTATGTGGGACGAGGATAAATTCCTCAGCAGCACCGAAGGCTCCCCCCTGCGCCGCGCCGGTTACGAGCGCTGGTTACGCAATCTGGCCGTGGGCCTGGGCAATGCGCCGTCAAGCATTCCGGTATTGGAAGCCTTGAAGGCGCGGCGGGACTACCCCTCAGAGCTGGTTCGCGAGCATGTGGAATGGGCGCTGAACCAGCACGCGGCCCGCTAGTGTACGTCGTCGTTGTAGACGAACTTGGGCATTTCCCAGTGAAAACGGATCGCCAGCAGGCGCAATAGAAAGCCGCTGAACAGCGTCAGCAGAATCGCCTGTTCGCTGGGCAGTTCCAGATACAGGCACAGCAAGTAGAACCAGGCAGCCAGGAACGACACGCTGGCGTACAACTCGCGGCGGAAGATCAGCGGAATGTCGTTACAGAAGATATCCCGCAGGATGCCGCCGAATACGCCGGTGATGACCCCGCTGACCGACGCCACCAACATGCCGTGGCCCATTTCCAGGGCGGTCATGCAGCCGATCAGGGTGAATGCCACCAACCCCAAGGCGTCCAGCGCCAAAAACAGCGAGCGCAGGCGGCGCATCAGCGGCGCGATAAAGATCGTCACCAGCGCCGCCACGGAGGTCAGCACCAGGTACTCCGGGTGCTTGACCCAGGTCAGCGGGTAGTGGCCGAGTAGCACATCGCGCACCGAACCACCGCCCAGGGCCGTCACGCAGGCGATCAGCACCACGCCAAACCAGTCCATGCCGCGCCGACCGGCGGACAAGGCGCCGGTCATGGCTTCGGCGGTGATGGCGATGAGGTAGAGCATCAACAGCATGATGGCGATCCTTGCAGGGAGGCCGGCAGTCTAATCATTTGCTGATGGCACCAAAAGGGGGCGTTTGGCGATAAACCGCGTCGCCTGTATCGCAGGCAAGCCAGCTCCCACACTTTGAATTTGCGAATCCATTCTAATGTGGGAGCTGGCTTGCCTGCGATGGGGCACTCACTGGCGCCGTAGAATCAAGCCTTGATGAAATGCTTGCGGTAATGCTGCAACTCGGCGATCGACTCACGAATATCATCCAGCGCCAGGTGCGTGCTGCCTTTATGGAAGCTGTCCTTGACCTCCGGGGCCCAACGCGCAGCCAGTTCCTTAAGTGTCGATACGTCCAGGTTGCGATAGTGGAAGTAGCTCTCCAGCGCCTTCATATGCGTATAAAGGAAGCGACGGTCCTGGCAGATGCTGTTGCCGCAGATCGGCGACTTGCCCTTGGGCACCCATTTTTCCAGGAATGCGATGGTTTCGGCTTCGGCTTCGGCCATGCTGATGCGGCTGTCGCGCACACGCTGGGTCAGCCCGGAGTTACCGTGGGTGCGGGTGTTCCACTCATCCATGGTGGCGAGCACGGCGTCGCTGTGGTGGATGGCGATCACCGGACCTTCGGCCAAGGTGTTGAGGTTGCTGTCGGTGACAATCGTCGCCATCTCGATGATGACGTCGCTGTCGGGGTTCAGACCGGTCATTTCCAGATCGATCCAAATCAGGTTCTGTGGGTTTTGCATGGCTTGATTCTCTTGGCACCTTGGCGTAGCTGCGCAGTTTAGCAGGCGGGGCCGTGCTAGACTCGCGACCGTTTTACCCAACTTTTGCATTATCGACACGGAACACCAATGGCCAAACGCCAGCTCAACCGTCGCCAAAACTGGCGCATCGAAAAGATTCAAGGTGAACGCGCAGCGCGTGCCGCCAAACGTGAATCCTCCGCCGTGGAAGCGCTCGAGGGCGGCGACCTGGGCCCCGAACAAACAGGCCTGGTAATCGCGCACTTTGGTGTGCAAGTCGAAGTCGAGGCGCTGGAAGGCGAACTCGCAGGCTCGGTGTCCCGTTGCCACCTGCGCGCCAACCTGCCTGCGCTGGTGACCGGCGACAAAGTCGTGTGGCGCGCCGGCAACCAGGGCATCGGCGTGATCGTCGCCCAGTTGCCACGCAGCACCGAGTTGCGTCGCCCCGACAGCCGTGGCCAGCTCAAGCCGGTGGCAGCCAACGTCGACATGATTGTGATCGTGTTCGCACCACTGCCCGAGCCCCATGCCAACCTGATCGACCGCTACCTGGTCGCGGCCGAACACGCCGGCATCCGCCCGCTGTTGCTGTTGAACAAATTCGACCTGATCGACGAGCAGAACGCCCCGGCGCTCAATGCGTTGCTGGCGGTCTATCGCACCCTGGGCTACCCGGTGCTGGAAGTGTCGGCCCATCACGGCAACGGCATGGAACAGCTGCAACAGCAGCTGGACGGGCGCATCAGCGTGTTTGTCGGCCAGTCTGGCGTGGGCAAGTCATCGCTGGTCAACAGCCTGTTGCCGGAAGTCGATACCCGCGTGGGGCCGCTGTCGGAGCTTTCCGGGCAAGGCACCCACACCACCACCACCGCGAGGCTGTTCCACTTCCCCGGCGGCGGCGAGTTGATCGACTCCCCGGGTATTCGTGAATTCGGCTTGGGCCACGTCAGCCGCAGCGATGTGGAAGCGGGCTTTATCGAGTTCAACGACCTGATCGGCACCTGCCGCTTCCGCGACTGCAAACACGACCGCGAGCCGGGCTGTGCATTGCTCAAGGCGCTGGAGGATGGACGCGTGCAACAGCAGCGGATGAACAGCTATCGGTCGATTATTGCGAGCTTGCCTGAGAGCAGTTATTGACGGTCAATTTCTTGATACACATAAACCACGGCGCTGAACGCCCTAGCCCATTGATTTAACAGGAGCGGGCATCAAGAATCCGGATCAACTGGGTGGCTCATACACACAAGCCAGCTTGTATTCAGATTTCCTGATGCCCATAATTGCTCCGTCACCAGCGAAAGCTGGCAGGAGTCTGGATCCTTTTCGGGGTTGATCCAGCGGCGCAGAAGGGGCGAAGCAAGCTCCGCTGCGTGTCGAATGAAGCCGCCTTCGGGCGGCTTTGCTTTTTGTGGGGAATTAACATTTGGCTCTCTACTATCACCCCAAACAAGGCGACGTGCTGCTGTGTGACTTCACACGAGGTTTTGTTGCACCGGAAATGCTGAAGATCCGCAAGGTTGTCGTGATATCGCCTACCGCGACCCACAATCGCAAGCTCTGCACCGTGGTGCCAATATCCTCTACTGCGCCAGAAACCCAGCACGACTGGCACCACTTGCTACGCACCAATCCACTTCAGTCCGATGGTTATAAAGAGCTTTGGGTGAAGTGCGACATGATTTATACCGTCAGCTTCGAGCGCCTCGACAAGCTGCATAGAAAGACTCGCACAAAAGGCCGAGAGTACTTTGTCCCACGCCTGTGCGCCGACGACATGCGAGGCGTAGTTAATGGTGTCAAAGCCTACCTGCCACTCTGACCGCCAATGAAAACGCCCCGAATGATTCGGGGCGTTTTGGTTTCTGCTGTAGAGAGATAAGTTACGAGGCCGGCGCAGGCACCGTAGGATCCTTCACCCCGCCATCATCAAACAGGTTCAGCTTCTGCCGCAACTCATGGGCCGGCAGTGGTTCCTGCTCAGGCGGCAGTGCGTTGGGGTCGGCCGGCACTTCGCCTGGCGCACCATCGCCCTGAGTCGGTACCGGTGGCGGTGGCTGGTCGCCTTCAATCGCACGCTGGGCTTTTTTGGTCAGCACCACGATATCGATACGTCGGTTGACCGGGTTGAACGGGTCTTTGGGATCAAATAACTGCGATGAGGCAAAGCCCACCACCCGTGCCACTTGCGGGTCCGGATAGCTGCCGGCCACCAGCGCACGGCGGGCGGCGTTGGCGCGGTTGGCCGAGAGTTCCCAGTTGCCGAAGTCGCCCTGGCCCGCGTAGGGCTTGGCGTCGGTATGGCCGCTGATGCTGATCTTGTTCGGCACCGCCTTGATGGTGTCGGCCATGGCCAAAAGGATGTCTTCAAAGTACGGCTTCAAGCGCGCACTGCCGGAGTCGAACATCGGCCGGTTGGCAGCGTCCGTGATCTGGATGCGCAGCCCTTCGGGCGTGATCTCGAACGAAATCTGATCCTTGAATTTCAGCAGTTGCGGGTTTTCCTCAACCTTGGTCTGCAACTCCTGCAGCAACAGTTCCAGGCGTTCCTGCTCGACCTGCTCGGCCATGGTCTCAACCGTATCGCGCTCAATCGGGATTTTTTCCTGGGGCGATTCGGTCTGCACTTCCGGGTTGATGGTGCGCTCAGGCGCCAACTGCGGTGAGCCGCCCAGGTCGATGACAAACGGCGTGCCGCTTTCCGAAAAGCCAATCGGGTCTTTGAAGTAACCGGCGATGGCGATCTTCTGTTCTGGCGTGGCGGTGGACATCAGCCACAGCACCAGGAAGAACGCCATCATCGCCGTGGCAAAGTCGGCGAATGCGATTTTCCAGGCACCACCATGGTGCCCCGCAGCGAAGCGCTTGACGCGCTTGATGATGATCGGCTGGTTGTTTTCCATGGCTTAGCGACCGCGAACCGCTTGTTCCAGCTCGGAGAAACTTGGGCGATGCTTGGGGTACAGCACCTTGCGCCCGAACTCCACGGCCAGCGATGGCGGCATCCCCGATGCCGAAGCCACCAGGCACGCCTTGATCGCTTCGTAGAGGTTGACCTCTTCCTTGGCATCGTGGGCCAGGGAAGTAGCGAGCGGGCCGAAGAAGCCATAGGCCGCGAGAATACCGAAGAAGGTACCCACCAGCGCCGCACCCACGTGCATGCCGATGGCCGCTTGATCGCCCTCGCCCAAGGACGCCATGGTCACCACGATACCCAGCACCGCCGCGACAATACCGAAACCGGGCATGCCATCGGCGATGCCGGTCACGGCATGGGAAGGATGCTCCAGCTCTTCCTTGAGGCTGAACAACTCCATGTCGAACAGGCCTTCCAGCTCATGGGGAGCCATGTTGCCGGAGGACATGATGCGCAGGTAGTCACAGATATACGCGGTCATGCGCTCATCTTTGAGCACGGCCGGGTACTTGGCGAAAATCGGGCTGGCGGCGGCGTCTTCGATGTCGCCTTCGATCGCCATCATGCCTTCGCGGCGGCTCTTGTTGAGGATCTCGTAGATCAGCCCCAGCACTTCCAGATAGAAGGTGTGGGAAAAACGCGAACTGAACATGCCCAGCGATTTCTTGATCACGTGCATGGTCATGTAGCCGGGGTTGGCCTGCAAGAATGCGCCAAACGCGGCGCCGCCGATGATCAGCACTTCGAAAGGTTGGATCAGTGCGGCGATTTTACCGTGGGAGAGGACGTACCCTCCGAGCACACTTGCGATGACGACAATGATGCCGATAATTTTAGCCATAGGAGATGGGTACTTGCGCCGTCGGGTTCATGGACATAGTGGGTGCAGCAGAAAACTCTTGTTCTACTTATCGGCAAAACTGCGCCAGACTATAGCCCGTTAAGGCGAAAAGCCAATTCGGCCCGTTCCGGGTGTGTTGAACACAAGTGATGATCGCGCCCCAATCATGGCAATCGAAACGACAGTCCCAACGAACCGCCCCACCACCCTCGCCGCTTGGATCAAGCGCCTTGACGACGTGCTGCTGCCCGTTCCCCAGGCCAACCATGAGCGCGTGTGCAAAGCCATCCGCGACAGCCGCAGTTCATTGCGAGACATTGCCGAGCTGATGCAAAACAGCCCGGCCCTGGTGCTGAGCGTGATGCGCGAGGCCAACAGCCAAGCCCATGGGAGCCTGGCCGAGCCCGCCGAAAACCTCGAAGTAGCGCTTAACCGCCTCGGCCTCAAACGTGCCGAGGAGTTGCTGGCACGCCTACCTTCGGTGCCGGCCGGAGACATTCCAGTCGCATTGCGCCAACTGCTGCTGGTCAGCCAGCACGCGTCCCAGCAAGCCAACGGCTTGTTCGGCAGTCGCCTGGCGCGGCTATGGCAGGACATCCACTGGGGCAGCCTGCTGTTTCTGTCGCCACTGTGGCCGATGGCTGTCGCCTACCCCAAGCTTTTGGAGGAATGGGAGCTGCGGGTGATTCACAAGGGCCAGTCGGCGCGCCAGGTCGAGCAGGAACTGTTCGGTGTGCGCTTACTGGACCTGTGCCGGGGCCTGACCGAAGCCTGGCACCTGCCGATCTGGGTTTCGCAGGGCTACAAGCTGCTGCTGACCGAGCAACGCCTGCTGGTCAAGGCGCTGCATATTGCCCGCGAAGACGACGCCTTGCGCCACCAGCAATTGCTCGACGCCGAACCCAACCTGCGCCGCTGGCTGAACCAACCAGCCAATACCGTGTTGCTGGCCAACGGCCTGGCGATGTCCGCCCAGGAATCCTGGACCTGCCCGCACACCGAACGCTGGCAATACCTCACCGCGCTATACCTGCAAGTGCCCTTGAGTGATGTGCAACAACAGGCGCACCAGCAGGCAGTCACGAGCGCCCGCACCACCTTGATGCCCGACCTCTGGCACCCGGCGCTGTCGCTGATCTGGCCGTGGCATGTGCAAAAAGTCCATCGCGGCTTGTTGCCCGCGCCGCCGCCCACGGCTGAAGCCCTGGCCGTATGGCGCACGCGTTGCACCGATTTGCTGGTGGAGCCGAGCCGCTTTGCCAACGCCATGCACCTGACCACCTGTGCCAAGGAAGCCCTGGTGGCCAGTGGCATGCAGCGGGTACTGATATTCATGGTAGATCGCGCCTTGAGCACCTTGCGCGTGCATCAGGCCGACGGCTTGCCCAGGGACGCCGCGCACCTGAGCCTGGATGTGGTCAACAGCACATTGCTGCAACGCCTGCTGGAAAAGTCCGCTCAGGTGCGTCTGACCCCCGACAACCATGCGCAGTTTTCCGCCCTGCTGCCGCCTATCCTGCGTCGCCTGTTTACGGGCGAGCACTTGCTGCTGCGTTCGCTGAGCTGCAATGGCCGCGTGGTGATGCTGGTAGTGGCGGACCAAGGCGGCGGGCCGTTCTCGGAAACCACCGTGCAGGCGTTCGGCAAAACCGCCCAATGCATCGAAAAAGCCCTGCACAGCTTTACCAACCGCAGCGCCTGATGCTTGCGCTACAATCGCCGTCTTTAATCGCCAACATTTGTGCCCAGGAGACCTCACATGCCTGACTTCTCTGGCTTGCCGCTGGTGATCGAATCCAGTGACCTGCTCGCTCAACTGGATGCCGAGCACTTGATTCTGGTGGACCTCACCAGTGCCGCCCGCTACGCCGAAGGGCATATCCCCGGCGCGCATTTTGTTGACCCCAAGCGCACCCAACTTGGCCAGCCGCCGGCACCCGGCTTGCTGCCGAGCAAGGCCGACCTGGAAAAACTGTTCGGCGAACTGGGCCACACCCCGGACGCGACCTACGTGGTCTATGACGACGAAGGCGGCGGCTGGGCCGGACGTTTTATCTGGATGCTCGACGTGATCGGTCACCAGAAATATCACTACCTCGACGGCGGCCTGCTGGCATGGCTGGAGGAAAAGTACCCACTCTCCACCGAAGTGCCTGCGCCGGCAGGCGGCCCCGTCAGCCTCACGTTGCACGATGGGCCCACGGCTACCCGTGAGTATCTGCAAAGCCGTCTCGGCGCGGCCGACCTGGGCGTCTGGGATGCCCGCGGCCCGCTGGAATATTCCGGCGAAAAAGTGCTCGCCGCCAAGGGGGGCCATATTCCCGGCGCGGTGAATTTCGAATGGACCGCCGGCATGGACAAGGCGCGCAACCTGCGCATCCGCCGCGACATGCCACAGGTTCTCGAAGAGCTCGGGCTGACCCGCGATAAAGAAATCATTACCCACTGCCAGACTCACCACCGCTCTGGCTTCACCTATCTGGTGGCCAAGGCGCTCGGTTATCCACGAGTCAAAGGCTATGCCGGTTCCTGGGGCGAATGGGGCAACCACCCCGACACCCCCGTTGAGATTTAAGGTTTAAGGACAGTTATGAAAAAGCAGTTGTTTATCCTCAGCCAGTACTTGCTGCCACACCACTTGCTCTCGCGCCTGGCCGGCTGCATTGCCGAGTGCCGCGTGCGCTGGTTCAAGAACGCCTTCACCGCCTGGTTCGCCAAGCGCTACCAGGTGGACATGTCCCAGGCCCTGGTTGAAGACCTGACCGCGTACGAGCACTTCAACGCGTTCTTTACTCGAGCCCTGAAAGACGGCGCCCGCCCGCTCGACCAGACTCCCGGTGCCGTGCTGAGCCCGGCCGATGGCGCAGTCAGCCAGCTAGGCCCGATCGAACATGGCCGTGTGTTCCAGGCCAAGGGCCACAGCTTCAGCGTGCTGGAATTGCTCGGTGGCGACGCGGCGCTGGCTGCACCGTTCATGGGCGGCGATTTTGCGACTATTTACCTGTCACCCAAAGACTACCACCGGGTGCACATGCCACTGGCCGGCACCTTGCGTGAGATGGTCTACGTGCCAGGTCGAATTTTCTCGGTCAACCAGACCACCGCCGAAAACGTGCCGGAGCTGTTTGCGCGCAACGAGCGGGTTGTATGCCTGTTTGACACCGAGCGCGGCCCGATGGCCGTGGTGTTGGTGGGTGCGATGATCGTCGCGTCGATTGAGACGGTGTGGGCCGGGTTGGTAACGCCGCCCAAGCGCGAGCTGAAAACCTTCCGCTACGACGAAGCCGCACGTGCGCCGATTCATTTGGAAAAAGGTGCGGAGCTGGGCCGTTTCAAGCTGGGCTCGACCGCCATCGTGCTGTTCGGGCCGGATCAGGTGAAGTGGGCTGAAGAACTGGCAGCGGGTACGCCAGTGCAAATGGGCCAGGGTATTGCCGCAGCTAAAGCCTGATATTGCTGGTGACATCCAATGTGGGAGCCGGGCTTGCCCGGCTCCCACATTTTTGACTGTATTTCTACAGTGAGATCGGCTTATAACTGACCGTCGCGGTCGCGCAAGCCCAGCAGATACAACACGCCATCGAGCCCCAGCGTTGAAATCGCCTGTTTGGCCGACTGTTTGACCAACGGCTTGGCGCGAAACGCCACACCCAATCCTGCAATCGCCAGCATCGGCAAGTCATTGGCGCCGTCGCCGACCGCAATGGTCTGCTCCAGACGCAAGCCTTCCTTGTGCGCCAACTCCTTGAGCAGGTCGGCCTTGCGCTGCGCATCCACAATCGGCTCGACCGCCACGCCGGTCACTTTGCCATCCACCACTTCCAGCTCGTTGGCGAACACGTAGTCAATGCCCAACTTGGCCTGCAACTGCTTGGCAAAGTAGGTGAAGCCGCCGGACAGAATGGCGGTCTTGTAGCCCAGGCGCTTGAGTTCGGCGAACAGGGTTTCGGCGCCTTCCGTCAGGCGCAGCGATGCGCCGATGGAGTCCAGCACGCTCACGTCCAGGCCCTTGAGCAACGCCAGGCGCTCCTTGAAGCTGGCACGGAAATCCAGCTCACCGGCCATCGCCCGCTCGGTAATCTCGCTGACTTGCTCGCCGACTCCCGCTGCCTTGGCCAGTTCGTCGATGACTTCGGCTTCGATCAGGGTGGAGTCCATGTCGAACACCGCCAAACGACGGTTGCGACGGAACAGCGAATCTTCCTGGAAGGCGATGTCGACATTCAACTCCTGGGCCACGCTCAGGAATTCGGCCCGCAGCGCTTGCGCGTCAGCCGGTTCACCGCGTACAGAAAACTCGATGCAGCCCTTGCCTTTGTCGGCCGGGGTGTCCAAGGGCATACGACCCGACAGACGGTCGATATGGTCGATATTCAACCCGTAGTGGGCCGTGATCGAGCTGACACGCTGCAATTGTTCAGCCGTTACCTTGCGAGTAAGCAACGTCACGATATGACGTTTTTTGCCCTGGCCTTCCACCCAGTGCTGGTAACCGGCTTCGGACACGGGGGTGAAACGCACCTGTTGATCCAGCTTATAGGCCGTAAACAGGATGTCCTTGAGTACCGACGAAGCCTGTTCGGTGCTGGGGATCTCCACCAGGATGCCGAACGACAAGGTGTCGTGGATCACCGCCTGACCGATGTCGAGGATGTTCACACCACCCTGGGCCAGGACGCCGGTAATGGCTGCGGTGAGACCCGGTCGGTCTTCACCCGTGATGTTGATCAGGACAATTTCGCGCAAAGCGCACCCCCAGGCTGGAAAAAAACCGCATTCTACCCACTTTCAGTGACCATCGGGCACAGCCAGTGCTTTGCCGGTCATGGGCCTGTCGCTATACTGCGCGTCAACTTCACGGACCAAGAGCCGAGCGCAAGTGAACCGGCCCACGCCAGTAAAAACCGATAACTTCTTCCTGCTGATCTTCCGGGCACTGCGCCACCGCCGTGTACCGATCGCATTACGCATCGCCAGCCATAACGTGATCCTGGTCGCCTTGGCCCTGGTGATCTACGCCTGCGTGATGGGTTTGCAGTTCAAGCAGGCCATGCATGAGCAAGCCGACGCCCTGGGTGCGAGCCTGACGACCCAGACAGCCACCTCGGCGACTGAGTTGCTGGTGTCCAACGACATCCTCAGCCTCAACGTGCTGCTCAACAACCTGACCAAGAACCCGCTGGTGGCTCACGCCGCCATTTATAGCGTGGACAACCGGATCATGGCCGAAGCCGGGCAGCGCCCGAAGAACGGCTTGCTGGGTGAAGCCGAGGGCCTCTACCAGAGCAACATCACCTTTCAGGATGTGAAAGCCGGCCAACTGCGTATCAGCCTCGACATGCAGCAGTTCCAGCAGCCGATGACCATCAGCCTGCAAAGCATGGGTATCTTGAGCGCGATCCTGCTGGCTCTGGCCCTGGCCTTGAGCCTGCGTCTGGGGCGGCATATCTCCACACCGCTGATGCAACTGCGTATCTGGCTGCGGGATATCGACGAACACACCCCGGCCACTGATCGCCAGGATGAAATCGGCGACCTCGCGCGCCAGCTCCATACCAGCTTCGCTCCGGAGCCGAAAGCGCCTGAAATCGAACCGGAACCCGAATACGACGATACCGACGACTACAGCGATGAGCCTGAGTTTGAAGTACGCGACCTGCGCGACCCGGGCTTTGACGAAAGCGCTCCGGTGGCCGGCCTCAAGCCTGCACCGCGCCATGTGGTCAAGGCCGAGGAAGACGAACTCGACGAGGAAGACCCCTTCGCCGACCTGCGCGATACCTCGGCCGTGGCCCCGGCCGCTGCGACAAAACCCGTTGCGGTGGTCAGGAACACCGAGCCGCAGCACAGTGCAGTACTCGCCGTGCAACTGGGCTCCCAGGAGCAGCTGCGCCGCCTGCCTCGTGCCCGGCTGACCGAACTGCTCGAACGCTACCGCGACTGTCTCGACCAGGCCGCCTCGCTGTACCAGAGCGAGCTGCACACGTTGAACGATGGCAGCACCCTGATGCTGTTCCACAGCGAAGACAGCGGCGAAGACTACCTGACCAATGCAATCTGCTGCGGCGAATTGCTGCGCGCTCTGGGCCATGCCCTGCAGATCGAAGTGGCCGACAGCGGCATTACCCTGCAATTGCAGCTTGGCTTGACCGTGGGTGATGACCTGTTTGGCATGAGCCAGATCGACCTGCTGCTCACCGAAATCGCCCAGGATGCCCTGGCCCTGTCCCAACACAGCCGCAACCTGCTGCTGGTGGAACGCAAGATCAGTGAAGACACGCTGATCCGCCAACGCGCACGTATCCGTCCGATTGCCAGCCCTGAAGGGGCCAGTTGCGTAGAGCGGTTGATGGAACCGTACCCGTCGATGCTCGAGCGCCAGCTGGCGCGGATGCATGAGACCCGCAAGCCCTGAGGCACATACACTGTACGACCCATGTGGGAGCGGGCTTGCCCGCGATTGCGGAATATCAGTCGATCCACCGATAGCTGAACCACCGCTATCGCGGGCAAGCCCGCTCCCACATTTGGATTGTGGTGCAGCTTAAATCGCAACCCAACAAAAAGGCCCGCTTACTCAGCGGGCCTTTTGTTTGTGCGCCATTCAGATCAGAACCTGAACACTTCCAAGTCCGTACGAATCGGCGTAGCCATCGGCATCTTCGGCTTTTCCGGGGCTGCCGGTTTGGCCTGGGCCGGGGCCTGTTTACGCGGCTGCACCTCGGCAATCGGCGGCTGGTTCGCCAATGGCTTGAGCGCCACCGACAACTGCTGCGCCAAGTGCTGCAACAGCACACCCTGGGCCTGGACCTGAGAAGCGGTGGTGCCGGTATGTTCTTCCTGCAGGTGCACGATGCGGTTATCCCGTACTTGCCCGCGACGGTCGATCAGGCGCCACTGTGCATCCAGAATCGCCGGTTGCGATTTGCCGGAGTCGAGCCGCGTAATCGTCAGCAGCACCTGCACATCCGGAGTGAATCCCGATGGCCCTGGTGCCAGGACCACACGCTGGCTATCCAACTGCCCTGCAACCTGACGCAACATCAGTTGATTGATATCGGACGACAAGCTGCCCGCCCAACGACCATCAGTGGAACCTTGCAGGCTGCCGTCGTTCTGACGTTGCAGCAGGGTTTCGCGTTGCAGGTAATCGGCAACGACTACCGGACCGAGCAATACCGCCATGCCAGCCGTTTGGGCTGGCTGAGCCGGGCTACCGCTGTCCAGCTGGTACAGCGACACCGGTTGGTGCGTGCTGCAACCCGCCAGCCCCAAAAGGCCAGCGAGCATCAAAAATAGAGGAAGGCGTGGAGCAGTCATCATCCCATCCAAGTGGCTGCCACAAGGCGAACCACAATGTAATACTAAAAATAACCTGAACACGCTCGGCCACGCCGGCGCTGGAAAGGCCATATCATCCGTGAATATGCGCCATGACTCCAGCGCGAAAGCGTCGATCTACGCGTTAAATCGTAGATCGAGGCCTCTAGTACAGCTTAAACCGGCGTTTCCACCAGCAAGGCGTCCACTCGCTGGAAGCCGCGAGGCAGTTTATTACCACGCCGCCCGCGTTCGCCCTTGTAGTGTTCAAGGTCGTCTGGGCGCAATGACAACGTGCGCTTGCCGGCCTGGAGCACCAGGGTAGAGCCTTCCGGGACCACGGCGATGTCGGTCACGTACTCTTCGCGACTGGCCACCCGGTCACCGGGAATCCCGATAATCTTGTTGCCCTTGCCTTTGCCCAGTTGCGGCAAATCACTGATTTTGAACACCAGCAAACGCCCTTCGGTGGTCACCGAAGCCAACCAGTTGCTTTCACGATCATCCACCGGCCTTGGCAGGATCACCTTGGCGTTGTTCGGCAGGCTCAGCAGCGCCTTGCCCGCCTTGTTCTTGGCCTGCAGGTCTTCGCCCTTGACCACGAAACCGTAACCGGCGTCGGAGGCGATGACGTACAGCGAATCATCGTCCGGCAGCAGCACGCACTCGAAATTCGCCCCAGGTGGCGGCGTGAGGCGTCCGGTCAACGGCTCGCCCTGCCCCCGTGCAGACGGCAGGGTATGGGCCGGCACCGAATAACTGCGCCCGGTCGAGTCGATAAACACCGCGAACTGATTGGAGCGCCCGGCGGCGGCGGTCTTGAAGCCATCACCGGCTTTGTACGAAAGGCCGGTGGCGTCAATATCATGCCCTTTGGCGGAACGAACCCAACCCTTTTCCGACAAAACGACGGTAATTTTCTCGTTAGGCAACAACTCGGTTTCTGTCAGAGCCTTGGCTTCAGCACGCTCGACGATCGGCGAACGACGGTCGTCGCCATAGGTTTCGGCGTCTTTGATCAGCTCGCTGCGTACCAACTTCTTGAGCTTGGCTTCGCTGCCCAGCAGCGCTTGCAGCTTGGCTTGTTCCTTGAGCAACGCGTCTTGCTCGTCACGCAGCTTCATTTCTTCCAGGCGTGCCAATTGGCGCAAGCGCGTGTCGAGGATGTAGTCAGCCTGGATTTCGCTCAGTTCGAAACGCGCGATCAACTCGGCTTTCGGGTGCTCGGCGGTACGGATGATATGGATCACTTCATCCAGGTTGAGGTAGGCAATCAGCAAGCCGTCCAACAGGTGCAGGCGGCGCTCGACCTTGTCGAGGCGAAACTGCAGGCGGCGGCGCACGGTCTGTACGCGAAATTCCAGCCACTCCACCAGCAGGTTGCGCAGGTTCTTCAACTGCGGCTTGCCATCCAGGCCGATGATGTTGACGTTGACCCGGTAGCTCGACTCCAGGTCAGTGCTGGCGAACAGATGCTGCATCAGCACTTCATGATCGACCCGGCTGTTGGTCGGGATGATCACGATACGGCACGGGTTCTCGTGGTCGGACTCGTCACGCAGGTCGGCAACCTGGGGCAGTTTCGACGGCTTGGCCTGCATCAACGCGGCAATCTGCTCCAGCACCTTGGCACCGGACACCTGGTGCGGCAGCGCGGTGACAATAATGTCGCCGTCTTCGATATGGTACACGGCGCGCATACGCACCGAGCCCTTGCCGGCTTCGTACATCTTCAGCAAGTCCGCGCGCGGCGTGATGATTTCCGCTTCGGTCGGGTAATCCGGGCCTTGAATATGTTCACACAACTGCTCGACCGTGGCCTTGGGCTCGTCCAGCAGGCGCACGCAGGCAGTGGCGACTTCGCGCAGGTTATGCGGCGGCACGTCGGTGGCCATGCCAACGGCGATACCGGTGGTGCCATTGAGCAGGATATTCGGCAAACGTGCTGGCAATACCAGGGGCTCGTCGAGGGTGCCGTCAAAGTTCGGCCCCCAGTTCGCCGTGCCCTGGCCCAGCTCGCTGAGCAGCACTTCGGAATAGCGCGACAGCCGCGCTTCGGTGTATCGCATGGCGGCGAAGGACTTGGGATCATCCGGCGCACCCCAGTTGCCCTGCCCGTCCACCAGCGTATAGCGATAGCTGAATGGCTGGGCCATCAGCACCATGGCTTCATAACACGCCGAGTCGCCGTGGGGGTGGAACTTACCGAGTACGTCACCGACGGTACGCGCCGACTTCTTGTGCTTGGAATCAGCGTCCAGGCCCAGCTCACTCATGGCGTAGATGATGCGCCGTTGCACGGGCTTGAGGCCGTCGCCGATATGCGGCAGGGCACGGTCCATGATCACGTACATGGAGTAGTTGAGGTAGGCATTTTCGGTGAAGTCAGCCAGCGACCGGCGTTCTACGCCATCTAAGCTGTCTGCGAGGATGTCACTCATGCGGGCCTCATCATTGTTGGGTAACGCGCAGCGGAACTGCCGCTGCGCCGGGTCAATTGAAAAAACGGCTGGCTCATGGCTGCGCGCTCCAGCCACCGGCAGGGGCGGCGAAACGATAGACCACGGGGCGTTTTTCACCATCGGCGCGGGGGCCGAAATTGTTGTCTATACCGATCCATGCCCCGTCAGCGTCCAACAGCAGGGCTTCGGCCAGGCCGTAAGGCTGTGGATAACGCCGCTGCGGCGTCAGGGTCTCTTCAGCAAACGACCAACACAGCTCAACCTTGGCCGTGACTGTGTCGCGTCGGCAAATCTGGAACGCATTGCGCTCCAGGGTAAACAGCTTGCCATTGAACAGCGCCAGGTCGGCAAAGTCATTGGACACTGCCTTGGCGTTGGTAAACTGCGCCGGTTGCACTTCCTGCCCGGCCTCGCTCAACAACACGCACCGGCCATCGCAATCCCACACGCTCTGCCCGAGCTTGATCGAGATCAGGCCGCGACGCTCACGCTCGGCGGCCAGCCAGATCTGGTTGCCTTCAGGGTTCACCGCCAGGCCCTCGAACAAGGCATTGAAGTGCAGCAACATGCCACTGGCCCGCGCCTCACGCACCATGCCCGGGGCGATTTTCAACCACTCGGGCGCGCCCGTCGCAGGTACCTGCAGCACTGCAGCATGGGCTTCGCTGACAATGTAGCGGTTACCTGCGGCATCACAACTGATGCCCTCGAAATCCAGGTCACCACCGCGAATGAACGACGCGGCCTTGGTGCGTGAACGCAGCCCCCAGGGCAAACCCGACTCGGGCACGGGCGGCACGTCAATCTTCAGAGCTTGCGCGCTCCAGGTCGGTGCGCGGGTATCCAGGCGGTAGATCTGATCATCATCGCGGTCGGAAACCGTCCACAGTTCTGCGCCACACAACGCCAGGCCCGACAGGTTACCGCCGCGCATGCCGTCCACCGGGTGCTCGGATACCAGTTGCAGCTCTGCCACGCCGGCGGCAACCACGTGGGGAGTTGCCAGTGCGCTCAACATCAGCATCGCCAGGGCGAAGCCTGTGCGCATCAGCCCAGAACCTCGGCCAGGTTGCCCTTGGATTCCAGCCAGGCTTTGCGATCCGGCGCACGCTTCTTCGCCAGCAGCATGTCCATCATTTCCGAGGTGCCGGCGAAGTCTTCCAGGGTCAATTGCACCAGGCGCCGGGTATTGGGGTCCATGGTGGTTTCGCGCAACTGCGGCGGGTTCATTTCACCCAGGCCCTTGAATCGCGTGACCTGTGGCTTGCCGCGTTTTTTCTCGGCCACCAGCCGATCGAGGATGCCATCGCGCTCGGCTTCGTCCAGGGCGTAGAAAATCTCCTTGCCCAAATCGATGCGGTACAGCGGCGGCATGGCGACGTAGACGTGACCGGCATCCACCAATGGGCGGAAATGCTGCACGAACAACGCGCACAACAACGTAGCAATGTGCAGGCCGTCGGAGTCGGCGTCGGCGAGGATGCAGATCTTGCCGTAGCGCAGCTGGCTCATGTCCGCCGCGCCAGGGTCGACACCGATAGCGACAGCGATATTGTGCACTTCCTGGCTGGCGAGCACTTCGCTGCCGTCGACTTCCCAGGTGTTGAGGATCTTGCCGCGCAACGGCAGGATCGCCTGGAACTCTTTGTCCCGCGCTTGTTTGGCGGAACCGCCGGCAGAGTCACCTTCCACCAGGAACAGCTCGGAACGCATCGGGTCCTGCCCGGCGCAGTCGGCCAGTTTGCCGGGCAATGCCGGGCCCTGGGTGATGCGCTTGCGCTCGACTTTCTTGCTGGCCTTCAGGCGACGACCGGCGTTGTTGATCGCCAGCTCCGCCAGGGCCAGGCCCAGTTCCGGGTGCTCGTTGAGCCACAGGCTGAAGGCATCCTTGACCACACCGGAGACAAATGCCGCCGCCTCACGGGACGACAGGCGCTCTTTGGTCTGGCCGGAGAATTGCGGCTCCTGCATCTTCATCGACAGCACGAACGCGATGCGCTCCCACACGTCTTCCGGCGCCAGCTTCACGCCGCGCGGCAACAGGCTGCGGTATTCGCAGAATTCGCGCATGGCATCCAGCAAGCCCTGGCGCAAACCGTTGACGTGGGTGCCGCCCTGGGCGGTGGGGATCAGGTTGACGTAGCTTTCCTGCACACTGTCGCCACCTTCGGGCAACCACAGCAACGCCCAGTCGACGGCTTCCTTATTACCGGCCAGGCTGCCGCAGAACGGCTCGTTGGGCAGGCGTTCGAAGTCGCTGACGGAGTCTTCCAGGTAGGAGCGCAGGCCATCTTCGTAATGCCATTCGACCTTCTCGCCGGTGCCTTTGTCTTCAAAGCTGACCAGCAGGCCGGGGCACAATACGGCCTTGGCCTTGAGCACATGCTTGAGGCGGCTGATGGAGAATTTCGGCGAATCGAAGTATTTCGGGTCCGGGGCGAAGTACACGCTGGTGCCGGTGTTGCGCTTGCCAACGGTGCCAACCACTTCCAGGTCGGTGGCTTTATAGCCATCGGCGAAGGTCATCTGGTACTCGTTGCCGTCGCGCTTGACCTTGACCCGCACTTGCGTCGACAGGGCGTTGACCACCGAAATACCCACGCCGTGCAAACCACCGGAGAACTGGTAGTTCTTGTTGGAGAACTTGCCGCCGGCGTGCAGTTTGGTGAGGATCAGCTCGACGCCCGACACGCCCTCTTCCGGGTGAATGTCCACCGGCATGCCGCGACCATCGTCGGACACTTCAAGGGAGTGATCGGCATGGAGGATGACTTGTACCGACTTCGCGTGCCCGGCCAAGGCTTCGTCGACGCTGTTGTCGATGACTTCCTGGGCAAGGTGGTTCGGCCGGCTGGTGTCGGTGTACATGCCGGGGCGTTTGCGCACCGGGTCGAGGCCCGAGAGGACTTCGATGGCGTCGGCGTTATAAGAGCTAGCGCTGGGAGTGGCCATGGGGTCTCGTCGTGAGTCGTTCGATTAAAAAGTGACCTGCGATTTTTTACAGTGACGAAAAATCGAAGGATTGATACTGATCTGCGCCAATGCCGGCAAAACTCAACAAGGCCGGCAATTGCTCGGCGAACCCTTGGTAACCATGGTCGCCACCGGCCTGGATGCGCAAGGCACAGGCTCGGTAATACGCTTGGGCGAGGCGATAATCCAGGGTTTCGTCCCCGGTCTGCAACCACACCTGATACCGCCCTGCATCCTGCGGCGCCGGTACTTCCAGCTCGGCCAGCGGTGCGACGTGATCATGGGTCAACTCCCAGGTCTCATCGGTGTAGAGGTTCTTCTGGGTGCCCAGGTAACCGTCGAACATCCGATGGGGGCTGACCGCCGGGTTGACCAGCAGCGCCTTCAGGCCATGGCGTTCGGCAAGATGGGTTGCATAGTAGCCGCCGAGTGAGCTGCCGACCAGCAGCGGCCGTCCCAGTTGGTCAATGGCCTGCTCCAATTGCAGAATCGCCTGACGCGGGTGGTGATGCAGGGCCGGCACACGCAAACGGTCGGACAGGCCAAGCTTGCCCATTACGGTGATCAACTGGCTGGCCTTGTTGGAGGCTGGCGCACTGTTGAAGCCGTGGATATACAGGATCGAAGCGGACATGCCGGGCTCTCCGTGCTTGGGCCAAAGAGGCGCAGTTTACAGGGATCGAGGCCATGTGTGAGTACACACTCTCTCTGACACCCACACAACCCTGTGGGAGGGGGCAAGCCCCCTCCCACATTCAGTAGCCGTTGCTGCCGTAGTCGACGGTAAACGCGAAGTCCCGAAGCCGCTCTACCCCCGTCTCCAACCGCCCGTCGGCATACAGGCGCAGCCAGCGATACCCCGGCGCTTGCTCGCTGACCTGGAAACCCTCGCTGCCCGGCGCGAACTGGATGCAGGTGGACGGTGAGGCCAGCAACCGCACGCCGTTGCGCTCGCGGTCGATTTCCTGATGCACATGCCCCCAGAGCAGCGCCTTGACCTGCGGGAAGCGGTCAAGCACGGCAAACAGCGCCTCGGGATTGCGCAGGCCGATCGGCTCCATCCACGCACAGCCGATGGACACTGGATGATGGTGCAAGCACACAAGGTGATGGCGGCTCGGCGCTTCACTCAGGGCCTGGGCAAGCAATTGCAGTTGCGAATCCTGCAGGTAACCGGGCACCGAACCCGGTACCGCGGAGTCCAGCAGGGTTATGCGCCAGTTGCCCACGTCCACCACGGGTTCGAGCAAGTCGCTTTGCACAGCGGCCTCGGCCATGACCTGCGGCTCGTCATGATTACCCGGGATCCAGCGCGCCGGCGCACCGATGGGCGCGGTCATGTCCCGAAATAGCTGGTACGACGCCAGTGTGCCGTCCTGGGACAAGTCGCCCGTCGCCAGCACCAGGTCAATACACGGCTGTTGCTCGTGCACCAGGTCGATTACGCGTTGCAGGCTTGCACGGGTGTTCATGCCCAGCAGCGTGCCGTCCGCTTCGGCAAACAGATGGCTGTCGGACAATTGCACCAACAACGCAGCATCAGGGTTCATGGTGGGTACGCGAGGCAAGGCGCTCTCCCTGGCAATCACAGGCATGGATAATTTGACGATTATGCTAGGGCAGGACTCAAAGAGGAAACCTGAGAAACAGGCTCAATTCACATCTAGCGCACAACTTCGAACTCATGGCCCAGGGCCAGGCAGTGGCTCAGCCATTCACCGAGGAACACATTGAGCTGTGCTTTCTCATCGGGTTGGTGCATGAACACATTCGGGTAAGGATAGATGCTGCGAAAGCGTCGCGCATGTTCGGCGCTGATCACTTCGGCCATACGCGCGTCGTGGTACACCTGCACTTCAAGTTGCGGCACCGGCAGCCAGGGCAGGCTGTGTTCCTGGCGTACGCGCAGGGTGGTGGTGTACGGGCAATTGACGATAACTTCCAGGGTCAGCACACCAAGCATCTGGTCGCCATGGGTCACGGCGATACGCCGCGCCTCAGGAGTGTGGCGCATGTCGGGAAGCAGGCGCATCAGCCGCGCATAATTGGCCTCGCAGGCGGCTTGCAGCCCGATCAGGTCAACTCGATAACGTTCCCGTGCCTTTACTGCCATAGCCCCCTCACTTCCGCGCGGTTAAGCGCAAGCCATTGCAGGGCGATGATGCTGGCTGCATTGGAAATTTTGCCGTCGCGCACCGCTTGCAGAGCGTCTTCGAATGCCCAGACGGTGACGCGGATATCTTCTGCCTCTTCTTCCAATCCATGGATGCCGCCAGCGCCCGCGCTGTCGCAACGGCCCAGGTACAAGTGGACAAATTCGGTACTGCCGCCGGGCGACGGGAAGTACTTGGTGATCGGCCACAGCGCGGAGAACGTCAACCCAGCTTCCTCCTCGGCCTCGCGGTGTGCAACCTCCTCCGGTTGCTCATCCTTGTCAATCAGGCCGGCGACCATCTCCACCAACCACGGGTTGTCGGCGCGGCCCATGGCGCCGACGCGAAACTGTTCGATCAGCACCACCTCGTCACGTTGCGGGTCGTAGGGCAGCACGCACACGGCGTCATGGCGAACGAAGACTTCGCGGCTGATCACGCGGCTCATGCCACCGTCGAATTTCTCGTGGCGCAGTTGCACGCGATCGAGCTTGTAGAAGCCCTGGTAGCTATTGTCGCGCTGAACGATCTCGATCTTGTTCGGCGTGGACTTCGCGGTGTCCGTCATGTGTTTCCTCTCTTTGACACGGAGTGTGCTTGTGCAATTGGCGCCATCCTAACGCGCCGTTGCCCGGTGATGCAGCCCCTTTCCGGTTGCCGGGACCGACGGCGGACGTCAAACTCTCCCCCCATCAGTCTAGTGGCGAACTGACTGCCTTGTTGGCAGTCCAAGCGCTACTCTTTTCGCTTTCCATCGATTTACGAAGGACACACATGTCGCTTTTAAAAATCGCCTCCATGGCCTGTATTGCCTTGACCCTGGGTGCTTGCCAGAGCCTGTTCCAACCCGGCCAGCTCAAGCCGCTGGACGTCACGACCGACAAGTCGGAACAGATCAAGCCTGGCTGTGATAGCCCGGACTGCCCACTGGTGAACATCGATACCGTGCACTTCCCCGCTGACCCGCAACTCGACAGCCTGGTGGAACAGCGCCTGCTGCAGATGACCCGCACTACGCCCGGCGCCAGTGTGCCTGCGACGCTCAATGCCTATCGAGACAAGTTCCTGCGCGAATCCGCGGACCGCCACAGCATGTATCTGCAAGCCAAGGTACGTGAGCAACATGACGCCCTGGTGATCGTTGAAGTGTCCAGCTACCTCGACACCGGCGTCGCTCATGGTGAGCCGGGCCGTGGTTTCATCAACTATTCGCGCCTGCTGCACAAGGAGTTGAGCCTGGCTGACATGTTGCTGCCGGGCCAGGAGCAGGCATTCTGGAACACTGCGAAAGTTGCGCATAACAGTTGGTTGATCAACACCAAGATGGACCGCGATCCGGAGTTCCTGAAGAACTGGCCGTTCCAGAAAACCCCGAACGTGGCCTTGACCAGTGGTGGCGTAGTACTCAAGTACAACGTTGCCACCATCGCCCCTTACGCACAGGGGCTGATCGAAATTACCATCCCCTATACGCGCCTCACGGGTGTGATCAAGCCTGAACTGATGCCTGCTCGCCACTAACGGCCCGGCCCCGAATCGCCTGCAACAGCCCTGCCAGCAGCAATGCCGGCAGGGTCGCACCGACCACGCCGAACAGCGGCGCAAACACTGAGCCGATCAGCAGCAGGAAGTTCTGGTACTGCGCCAAGGGTGCAAAACAGGCAATCAAGGTACAGACCAGGCCAATGGCCAACGCCAGGTGCTCGACCTTCATACGCAACAGCATCCCACTGGACACCGCCGCCGAGTGAATATCGGCAAAGGCGTTTTCCGACTCATCGAGCAGAATCAACAGCAGCGGAATGCCGAGCCCGGCGCCCGCCAGTGCCAGCAGCCAAATCCCCCATTTGCGCAGGATTTGCCGTACAAACGTCAGCGGGCCACTGACCGCCAGCAAGGTCGCCAGACCACCGAAGAACAGCGTCCACAGCACGGGACTCGCCAGCAGGCTGCCCTCGCTGAACGCTCGTGTGCCGAGCAGGCTGGCGGCATCAGACGCGTTTGTCAGTAGGCTCCGCGATGTCCGGGGAATAGGTGCTGGGTTGATTGCTCAAGGGTGTGATCTCTAAGGGGCACTTGTTGTTTGGGAGATCGCTATCGCGGGCAAGCCCGCTCCCACAGGGGACCGGCTGTGGACACAAAAACTGTGTACAACTCGATCAACTGTGGGAGCCGGGCTTGCCCGCGATGACGGCCGTGCAGGCACCGCCGACTCGGGATCAGACCTTCTGGTACAGCTGACTGCCTTCGCGCTTGAACCGCTCCGCCTGCTCGGCCAACCCCTTGGCCACGTCCACATCCACCGCTTCAATACGCTGGTTGGCCGCATACTCACGCACTTCGTGAGTCACCTTCATCGAACAGAATTTCGGCCCGCACATGGAGCAGAAATGCGCCACCTTGGCCGACTCCTTCGGCAGCGTTTCGTCGTGAAACGCCCGTGCGGTGTCCGGGTCCAGGCCGAGATTGAACTGGTCTTCCCAACGGAATTCGAAGCGCGCCTTGCTCAAGGCGTTATCGCGAATCTGCGCACCCGGATGGCCCTTGGCAAGGTCTGCGGCGTGTGCGGCGATCTTGTAGGTGATGATCCCGGTCTTCACATCATCCTTGTTCGGCAAACCCAGGTGTTCCTTGGGCGTGACGTAGCAGAGCATGGCGCATCCGAACCAGCCGATCATCGCCGCGCCAATACCTGAAGTGATGTGATCGTAGCCCGGCGCGATGTCGGTGGTCAGCGGGCCGAGGGTGTAGAACGGCGCCTCGTCGCAGCACTCCAGTTGCTTGTCCATGTTCTCCTTGATCAACTGCATCGGCACATGGCCGGGGCCTTCGATCATGGTTTGCACGTCGTGCTTCCAGGCGATCTTGGTCAACTCGCCCAGGGTTTCCAGCTCGCCGAATTGCGCAGCGTCGTTGGCATCGGCCACCGAACCCGGGCGCAGGCCGTCCCCCAGGGAGAAGCTGACGTCATAGGCCTTCATGATTTCGCAGATTTCTTCGAAATGCGTGTAGGCGAAGTTTTCCTTGTGGTGGGCCAGGCACCACTTGGCCATGATCGCGCCGCCACGGCTGACAATGCCGGTCACGCGGTTGGCAGTCAGCGGTACGTAACGCAGCAACACGCCGGCGTGGATGGTGAAATAGTCCACACCCTGCTCGGCTTGCTCGATCAGGGTGTCGCGGAACAACTCCCAGGTCAGGTCTTCGGCCACGCCGTCGACTTTTTCCAGGGCCTGGTAGATCGGCACGGTGCCAATTGGTACGGGCGAGTTACGGATGATCCATTCGCGGGTTTCGTGAATATGTTTGCCGGTGGACAAGTCCATGATGTTGTCCGAACCCCAGCGGATACCCCAGGTCATTTTCGCCACTTCTTCTTCAATGGACGAACCCAAGGCGCTGTTGCCGATATTGCCGTTGATCTTCACCAGGAAGTTACGGCCGATGATCATCGGTTCCAGCTCGGTGTGGTTGATGTTGGCCGGGATAATTGCGCGGCCGCGGGCGATTTCTTCGCGCACGAATTCAGGCGTGATGATTTTCGGAATGCTGGCACCAAAGCTGTGCCCGGCATGTTGTTGCTTGAGCAGGCCGGCTGCACGGGCTTCTTCGAGCTTCATGTTTTCGCGGATGGCCACGTATTCCATCTCGGGCGTAATGATGCCTTTTCGTGCGTAGTGCATCTGGCTGACGTTGGCCCCGGCCTTTGCCCGACGCGGGTTTTGCAGGTGGGCAAAGCGCAGGTAGGCCAGGTCCGGGTTATCCAGGCGTTCCTGGCCGTATTTGGAACTCAGGCAGGACAACCGCTCGGTATCGCCACGCTCTTCGATCCACGGCGAGCGCACATCAGCCAGGCCTTTGCGCACATCGATGATGACGTTGGGGTCGGTATAGGGGCCGGAGGTGTCGTAGACCACCACAGGGGCGTTGATTTCGCCGCCAAACTCGGTGGGGGTCACATCCAGGCTGATTTCCCGCATCGGTACGCGGATGTCGGGGCGCGAGCCCTGCACGTAGATTTTCTGCGAGCGGGTAAACGGCTGCACGG
The DNA here is from genome assembly GCF_000263715.2 of Pseudomonas synxantha BG33R. Classification (NCBI taxonomy): domain Bacteria; kingdom Pseudomonadati; phylum Pseudomonadota; class Gammaproteobacteria; order Pseudomonadales; family Pseudomonadaceae; genus Pseudomonas; species Pseudomonas synxantha. Next base: position 592,446 of record NZ_CM001514.1, on the reverse strand, counting down.
AGCCGGAGTCGACCTTGGCCGATTCACTCAGGTGCACAGTATTTTTTGGTTTTGTACTTTTTATCTCAGTGCTCATCACGGGCTCTCCAACTGATCCAGGCGGTGGATTTTTGTCGGAGCGAACCTGTGACGGATGGACGCACTGGAACCAGTGCTGTGCTTGGCGCACGAGGGCTGTTCGATTGTCGAACAACATCCCGGACGAAGCACAAGAGGACTCGCCGGGTGACGAGAAATCTTGTTCCCTACGCAGGCGCTAACCTGATCAGGTTCAACGGGATCCGGTATTTACCGATCTCAGCCTTCCAACAAGGCACCCCGACAAGAACGCGGCCAGTCTAGACCATGGCGTGGGCAAATTGCCAATAGCGGTGCATTCAGCGTGATGAATGGCGTGATCGTGGGATTGTTGTGCGCAGGTCCGGCAACTACACTCGGGCACTGCTTCAAGGCTTGACGCCAGGAATGGCCAGCCTTAGCCTTGAGCGCTAAATTATTGCCGTAATATTTAAATTAGGGATCGCCTCATGCTGCGCAAACTTTCACTGGCTCTTGCCGTGTCTTGTGCGACCAACGGACTGGTCTGGGCAGCTGAAGCGCCCTTGTCCACCAACACCGATCTGGTCAGCGTCTATCAGGAAGCGGCGAGCAACAACGCCGACTTGGCCGCTGCCCGCGCTCAATATGGCGCGCAAAAAGAGGTGGTGCCCCAGGCGCGCGCAGGCCTGCTGCCGAACCTGTCGGCCGGGGCCGACAGTAACAATGTGCGCACCCAGATCGACCAGCCCGCCGCCACGGCCAACCGTGACGCCCACTCCTGGCGCGCTACCCTGAGCCAGCCGCTGTTCCGCGCCGATCGCTGGTTCCAGCTGCAAGCTGCCGAAGCCGTCAACGAGCAAGCCTCGCTGCAACTGTCGGCCAGTGAGCAGAACCTGATTTTGCAGAGTGCCGAGAGCTACTTCGCCGTGCTGCGCGCCCAGGACAACCTGGCGTCGACCAAGGCCGAAGAAAATGCCTTCAAGCGTCAGCTCGACCAGTCCAATGAGCGCTTCGATGTGGGCCTGTCGGACAAGACCGACGTGCTGCAATCCCAGGCCAGCTACGACACCGCCCGAGCCAACCGCATCGTGGCCCAGCGCCAGGTAGACGACGCTTTCGAAGCGCTGATTACCCTGACCAACCGCCAATACAACTCGATCCAGGGCATCGTCCATACCCTGCCGGTGCTGCCGCCGGCGCCGAACGACGCCAAGGCCTGGGTCGAAACCGCCGGGCGTCAGAACCTCAATCTGCTAGCCAGCAATTACGCCGTGACCGCCGCCGAAGAAACCCTCAGGCAGCGCAAGGCCGGCCACCTGCCGACACTCGATGCGGTCGCGCAATACGAAAAAGGCGACAACGACGCCCTGGGGTTCAGCAACCCGAATCAGTTGCCTATCCCGTACGGCGGCGATGTGTCGCAACGCACCATCGGCCTGCGTTTGAACATCCCGATCTACAGCGGCGGCCTCACCAGTTCGCAAGTGCGCGAATCCTATTCACGCCTCGACCAATCCGAGCAACAGCGCGAGGGCCTGCGCCGCCAGGTGGTGGAAAACACCCGCAACCTGCACCGTGCAGTGAACACCGACGTGGAGCAGGTGCAGGCACGCCGCCAGTCGATCATTTCCAACCAGAGCGCGGTAGAAGCCACGGAAATCGGTTATCAGGTGGGCACGCGCAACATCGTCGATGTGCTGGACTCACAGCGCCAGTTGTATGCGTCGGTGCGTAACTACAACAACAGCCGCTACGACTACATCCTCGACAACCTGCGCTTGAAACAGGCGGCGGGCACTCTGAACCCAGGGGACCTGCAAGACCTGGCGCGCTATCTCAAGGCCGACTACAACCCGGACAAGGACTTCCTGCCGCCGGACCTGGCCAAGGCCGCTGCCGAACAGCTCAAGGCCCGCCCGGGCTATTAAGCTCACCGCATAACCAATGTGGGAGGGGGCTTGCTCCCGATAGCGCTGTGTCAGTCGCCCAATAGGTTGGCTGACCCACTGCCATCGGGAGCAAGCCCCCTCCCACATTTGATGGGCGCTGGGTCAGTGAGCGATCAATCTTTCCAAACCGTCCAAAAGGCGTTTTAACGCACCCTGGTTGGCCTGCATCACTTTCAACCCCGCCTGCGCCATCCTGTGTGCATCCTGCGGCAGCTCGAAAAGCTGCCGCACCGCTTCGGCCAAACCGTCTGCATCATCCACCTCTCGCAACGCCCCGGCGTCGCGCATCATCGTGCTGATTTCGAGGAAGTTGAACAAGTGCGGCCCCATGATCACAGGCTTACCCAAAGCCGCCGGCTCCAGCGGGTTGTGCCCGCCGGTCGGCACCAGGCTGCCACCCACAAAGGCACTGTCGGCCAGGGCGTAGAGAAACAGCAGCTCACCCATGGTATCGCCGAGCAGCACCGAGGTTTGCTCGGTGACCGGTTCACCGCTGGAGCGACGCACCGTGGCAAACCCTTGTTGCACACTCAGCTCGAACATCGGGCCGAAGCGCTCCTGGTGACGCGGCACCAGAATCAGCAACGCGTTGGGATAGCTCGCCAGCAATTGGCGATGGGCAGCCAACACCACTTCGTCTTCACCTTCATGGGTACTGGCGGCGATCCACACTGGCCGGTCGCTGGCGCCCCACTGTTCACGCAAGTCAGCGGCGCGGGCCGTCAATTGGGGGTCGATGGTCAGGTCGAATTTGATCGAGCCAGTCACCTCCACCGTTTCAGGCCGTGCGCCCAGACTGCGAAAGCGCTCCGCCTCGGTTTGCGTCTGCACGGCGAACAGGCTCATTTGCGCCAGCATCGGCGCCGTCAGCCTGGCGAACCGGGCGTAGCCCTTGGCCGAACGCGCCGACAACCTTGCATTGGCCAGCGCGACCGGGATACCGCGTTGAGCGCAGGCATGGATATGGTTGGGCCATAGCTCGGTTTCCATGATCACCGCCAGCTTGGGCTGCACTCGGTCGAGAAAACGCTTGGCGGCGCAGGGCAAGTCGTAGGGCAAGTAGCAATGCTGGATGCGCGGCTCATTGGCGAACAACGCCTGGATACGCTCGGAACCGGTAGGCGTCATGCAGGTGACAGTGATCGGCAGTTGCGGATACCGCGCCAGCAAAGCGCGAATCATCGGCGCGGCGGCAATGCTTTCGCCCACCGAAACGGCGTGCACCCAGATACCGCCGGGGCGCATCACCGGCAAGCCATAGGAAAACCGTTCGCCCACACGTTTGGCATAGGCCGGTGCCTTGCGCGCGCGCAGCCATAAACGTAAGGCCACCAACGGCAGCGCCAGGTAAAACAGACAGCTGTAGAGAGTTCTATTCATGGCGGCGGAGTTTATCGGCTTTTTCAGTCGATCGCCTGCAAGCACTCGGCAAATCGTTTAGCCAGGAAGCGAGCGGCGGGCCCCAGGTGCTCATCGCGCCGCCATACCAGTTCCACGACCAGCGCCGGCGGTGTCCATTCGCTGGCTAACTCGACCATCTGTTGTTGGTAGGTCGGGTATTGCACGATGTGCCGAGGCAGCCAGGCCCAGCCCAGGCCGCTCATCAGCCATTCGGCCAATACGTAGAAGCTGTCGGCGCGCCACACCAGAGGGCTGGCCGCTTCGCTGCCAGGGTAGACGCTGGTCTGGGTCGACATCAGCAACTGCCGATGCTGGGCCAAATGCTGGCAAGTCACGTAAGTTTCCTTGGCCAACGCATGATTCACCCCGCATACCGTGACCATTTCCACACTGCCCACTACCCGCCGCTCAAGGGCCTCCGGGATTTGGTCGTGATAGAACAACAACCCAAGGTCCGCCTGGCGCTCCACCAGCTTGCGCGCCACATCGCCCTGGGCGGCGCTGGACAACTGCACTTCCAGCAGCGGGTATTGCGCCGCCAGCGCCTCCAGGCTATCGAGCACCGGCTGAAACAACATCGCCTCATCCTGGGCCAGCCGCAGGCAGGCTTCCTCGCCACGTGTCAGGGACAGCGCCCGGCCGTTAAGCCGCTCGCATTGGCGCAGCACTTCACGTGCTTCTTCCAGCAACACGCTGCCGGCTTCGGTCAGGCGTGGCTGGCGGCCGCTACTACGTTCGAACAGGCTGACGCCCAGGTCCGCCTCCAGCAGGGCGATGCCATTGCTGACCGCCGATTGCGCCTTGCGTTGCCCGCGCGCTACGGCAGAGAACGAACGCTGCTCGGCAACGCTGACAAACAGGCGCATCTGTTCCAGATCCCACTGCACGCTCATGGTTGAACCTATCTTGAATTCGGATAGGTAATGACTTTACCGCATCTGTTGAACCTCTAGAATGCCGACCTTATCAAACCAGCTTCACCTTGAGGATTGCCCCATGAACGCCGCCTACTGCTACCTGGCCATTGCCATTTGCTCGGAAGTGATCGCCACCGTCTCCATGAAAGCGGTCAAAGGCTTGAGCACACCGATCCCGCTGCTGCTGATGATCGCGGGTTATGGCGTAGCGTTCTGGATGCTCACCCTGGTGGTGCGCACCGTGCCCGTGGGCGTGGCTTACGCGGTCTGGGCAGGGCTGGGGATTGTGATGGTCAGTGTCGCGGCGCTGTTCATCTACGGGCAGAAGCTGGATGTGCCGGCGATGCTGGGCATGGGCCTGATCGTGCTGGGCGTGGTGGTGATTCAGCTGTTCTCGAAAACCGCCGGGCACTGACCGTCACTCAACAGCCTGTATACTGCGCCTCTTGTCTTGAACACTGAGGTCGCCGATGCCATCCGTTATTTCCACCGACGTTCTGATTGTCGGCGCCGGGGTTGCCGGCCTCTGGCTCAATGCGCGCCTGCGCCGCCAGGGGTTTTCCACGGTACTGGTGGAAAGCGCCAGCCTGGGCGGCGGGCAAAGCGTGAAGTCCCAGGGGATCATTCACGGCGGGGCGAAATACGCCCTGCACGGCGCCCTCACCGGCGCCTCCGAAGCCATTGCCGACATGCCGCGGCGCTGGCGTGAAGCCCTTGCGGGTGACGGTGAGCTGGATCTGTCCGGCGTGCGCGTGTTGTCCCAAGCGCATTATTTGTGGTCCCCGGGCACCCTCGCCGGCAACCTCACCAGCTTTTTTGCCAGCAAGGCCGTGCGCGGCCGCGTTGATCAGGTCAAGGGCGAAGAACTGCCTGCTGCCCTGCAAGACCGCCGCTTCAAGGGCAAGGTCTATCGTCTGGCGGAGTTGGTAGTGGACGTACCGAGCCTGATCGAACGCCTGGCGCAACTGGCGGGTGACGGCTTGCTCGCAGGCCAGCACATCGAGCCGTTGCTGGACGGTAATACGCTGGTGGGCTTGAAGGTCGATGGCCGCGAGATCCGTGCCCAGCGCATCGTGCTGAGCGCTGGCGCCGGCACCGCTGATCTGCTCGCAGCCCTGGGCCTGAGCCAGCCGGCCATGCAAAAACGCCCGTTGCATATGATCATCGCCAAAGGCCCGGGCCTGAAGCCGCTGTATGCCCATTGCCTGGGCGGCGGCACCAAGCCACGCATCACCGTAACCACTCACCCGGCTGCCGATGGCAACTGGGTGTGGTACCTGGGCGGGGATATCGCCGAGGCCGATGGCGTGGCGCGTACGCCTGACGAACAAATTGCCACCGCCCAGAAAGAGCTGGCGCACCTGCTGCCCTGGATCGACATGAGCCAGACCCGGTGGGGAACCCTGCGGGTGGAGCGCGCCGAGCCGCTGCAATCGGGGCTGAGCCGGCCCGACAACGCCTTTCTGGCCGAAGACGGCCGCCTGCTGGTCGGTTGGCCGACCAAACTGGCCCTGGCACCGGACTTCGCCGACCGCGTCCTCCACGCTCTGGAGCGCGACGGCATTCGCCCCGGCGCCAGCACCCCACTGCCCGAACTGCCAAAACCGGCTATCGGCCAACCCGCCTGGGAGCAACTGTTGCCATGAGCCTGCCAACCCTGCACGACCTGCATCGCCCGTTGGGCAGCACCGGCCTGCTGGTGTCGCCATTGGGCCTGGGCACCGTCAAACTGGGCCGCGACCAGGGGGTCAAATACCCCAGCGGCTTTCAGATTCCCGGCGACGACGAGGCGCGAATGCTGCTGCGCCAGGCTCGCGAGCTGGGCATCAACCTGATCGACACCGCCCCCGCCTACGGCATGAGTGAGGAACGCCTGGGCCCGTTGCTGCGTGGCCAGCGCAACGACTGGGTGATTGTCAGCAAGGTCGGCGAAGAGTTTGCCGATGGCGTGTCCCGTCACGACTTCAGCGCGGCCCATACGCGAATGTCGATCGAACGCAGCCTGAAACGCCTTGAAACGGATTTTATCGATTTGGTGCTGGTGCACTCCGACGGTAACGACTTGCACATCCTCAACGACTGCGAGGTTTACCAGACCCTGGCCCAACTGAAGAAGGACGGCAAGATCGGCGGTTTCGGTTTCTCCGGAAAAACCGTCGAAGGCGGCATAAAGGCCCTGGAACAGGGCGATTGCGCGATGGTCACCTACAACCTCAATGAACAGGCCGAGAAAACCGTGATCGATTACGCGAGCACCCATGGCAAGGGCATCCTGGTAAAAAAAACCCTGGCCAGCGGTCACGTGTGCCTGGAGCCAGGAATGGATCCAATTCATGCCAGTTTCCAGCTGTTGTTTGCGCAAACGGGCGTCGCCAGTGCTATTGTCGGGACCATTAATCCGCTGCACCTGGCCCATAACGTGGCAACCGCTGCCCGAGTCATCCGTCAACTCTGATGCCGCCCACGCGGCCGACCCCGTCGCACAAAGGAGCCGACATGCCGCGTACGCTCATAAGAAAGAACCCCAGTAACTTCAAGACACTGCCGCTGCACGTAGAGGCTACCCCCGAAGGCCTGAGCTACCAGAGCGTCGGCATGCCGCTCAACTTCGCCCAGACCCTGCAACGGCGCAAGCCGGTAGAGGTGCCGGATGCCGAACGCTTCGCCCTGGAACTGGCGAACCTCGGCGTCTCGGTGCGCCTGACACTGCACTGGCAAAACAAGGATTACTGGGTGCTGGTGCGCCAGCGTCGTCAGGACCGCGGCGATGTGGTGCTCAAGCTGATCTCCGGCTACGTCCCGGCCCATGAACTGAACCTGCCGCTGCACACCGCGATCCAGGAAATTGCCGAAGAGTGCCTGCTGGAGACGCCTGAAGGCTGGCTCGGCGGGCGCTTCAATGACACCTGGCTACCGGCGCCCTACTCCGCCGCCCTGCATTACCGCGAAGCTCTGCCGTTTCGCCTGAGCCCCTTGTCCGGCGCCGCACGCCCGGTACGCTGCGCCACCACGCAACTGATCGAGCGCCCACGAGCCTATGTGCACCTGCCAACGGCATCGCTGCAATTGATTTATGACCTGCGCCTGGAAGTGCCAAAGGAAGCCAAGTCCCTGAGCTTGTTCCATGTGGATGAACGCCTGGAAGGTGACCAACTGGTGGCGCGCCTGGATCGTCAGCGTCCGGATCTGTACCTGATGCCATTGAAAGACGGCGAGCCGTTGGCCGAACTGTATACCGTCAAGAAAGATCAGCTGTACCCGGCCAGCACACGCGGTTTGTACCTGGCGGAAAGCTTTGCCCAGCAAGAGGGCTGGCTGGTGCGCGATGAGCGGATTCGCTGGAAGGATTGGCTGCGCCAGCAAGGCCTGGCAGAGCCGGAAAAGGACTCGAAACTCAAGCGCCTGACCGGCAAGGCGCGGCAGATGCTGCGCAAGATCGTACCGAAGAAAAACATCAGGAGCTGATGCGCTAACCTTTCATTGAGGCGCGAGGAGGACGGTTCTGTCCACCTCGGCTCATGCAGGTAAAACCGTCAGCTGTTCAACAGGCGCTCCAGCCCCACTTTCAACGGGGTAGGCTCGGGCGGCGTGAAACTGGCCAACAACCGTTGGTTATTCGCCCTTGAATGCCGAATATCGCCCGAGCGCGCCGCTTCATATGTCACAGCAGGCAACGAGCCCAAGGCCTCTTCCAGCGCCTGCAGAACCTGCCTGAGGGTGGTGGTGCGGCTCCAGCCGACGTTAATGGCCCCCAAGGGAGCGTCTGGCACTTCAACGGCCTGCACCAGCACATTGACTAAATCTTCCACATACATGAAATCGCGGGTCTGCTCACCATCGCCGTACACGGTGATAGGCAAGCCACGCTGGGCACGCTCGCTAAAGATGCTGATCACGCCGGAGTACGGCGATGACGGATCCTGGCGGGGTCCGAAAATATTGAAGAAACGAAAAATCACCGGCTCCAGCCCATGCTGGCGGCGGTAAAAATCAAAATAGTACTCGCCAGCCAACTTGTCCGAAGCATAGGGCGTCAATGGGGCTTTAGCTGTCTGCTCGTCAATCGAAGCACCTTCACCATTGTTGCCATACACAGCTGCGCTGGAGGCAAATACCACACGCTTCACACCGGCCTTGCGCATTCCTTCGCAGACATTCAAGGTGCCGACGAAATTGCTCTGATGGGTGCTGACGGGATCATCCACCGATGCTTGTACCGAAGCTACAGCCGCCAAGTGCACCACCGCCGTCACACCAACAAGGGCCCGCGCCACCTCTTCGGCATTGGCGACGTCACCTTCAAGCAGTTCGACTCGCTCGTTATCGAGCGGCAAATTGCTTCGCTTGCCAGTGGACAGGTTATCCAGCACGCGGACCCAATAGCCTCCAGCAAGCAGCGCATCAACCAAATGTGAGCCGATGAAGCCAGCGCCGCCAGTGATCAGAACCCACTTTTTAGTATCAATCATTATTACGGATCTTCTCGACGATAGCGGTGGTTGAGCTGTTTTCAACTAGGCCCAGCACTTTGACCTTACCGCCGTAGGCGCTGACGATATCCGCCCCCACGACCTGGTCGACGGTATAGTCACCACCCTTTACCAGCACGTCAGGCTTGACCTGGGCCAGCAGATTTTGCGGAGTATCCTCGGAGAAGCTGATCACCCAGTCCACCGCGCCCAGGCCCGCCAGCACCGCCATGCGCCGGTCAACACTGTTGATCGGACGGCCCGGCCCCTTCAGGCGGCTAACCGAAGCATCATCGTTGACCGCGACGATCAAGCGATCGCCTTGGGCACTCGCCTGCTCCAGGTAGGTCACATGCCCGGCGTGCAGGATGTCAAAGCAACCGTTGGTGAACACAATGCTTTCGTTATGGGCACGTGCATCGTCAATCGCCAGCAGCAACTGCTCCAGGCCCAGCACGCCGCGCTCCGAGCCTTCGGAGCGCTGGATCGCACGGCGCAACTCCGGTGCGCTGATGGCCGCGGTACCCAGCTTGCCCACCACAATGCCCGCCGCCAGGTTGGCCAGGGCCACGGCGTGGGGCAGTTCCTCACCGGCCGCGATAGACGCCGCCAGGGTGGAAATCACGGTGTCACCGGCACCGGTAACGTCGAACACTTCACGGGCCCGCGCCGGCAGGTGCATGGCCGGATGGTCAGGTCGCAGCAGGGTCATACCGTGCTCGCCACGGGTCACCAGCAAGGCGCCCAGATCAAGCTCGGCCATCAGCGCCGCGCCCTTGCTCACCAGTTCGTGCTCATCGGCACAACCGCCGACGATGGTTTCGAACTCACTGAGGTTAGGCGTGAGCAGGCTGGCGCCTCGATACACCGAGAAGTCCTTGCCCTTGGGATCGGCGAGTACCGGAATGTTGCGAGCCTTGGCGGCCTGGATCAGCACCTGGTGATTCTGCAAGGCGCCTTTGCCGTAGTCGGACAATACCAGCACCTTGATACCTTCGAGCAGCGCCTCGACCTGGTCGCCGAGGGCCAGGGCGTCGGTGGCGAAGGGTTCTTCAAAATCGATACGCAGCAATTGCTGGTGACGGCTCATGACCCGCAGCTTGACGATCGTCGGCTGATGGGCGATGCGCTGGAACAGTGCACGCACGCCGGCCCCCTGCAGGCTGTTGGCCAGGCTTTCGGCAGCTTCGTCGTCGCCGGTCACACCCACCAGGGAAGCCGGGGCACCGAGGGCGGCAATATTGAGAGCGACGTTGGCAGCGCCACCCGGGCGGTCTTCGATTTGCTCGACCTTGACGACCGGTACCGGAGCCTCAGGGGAAATCCGTGAGGTACCACCATGCCAGTAACGGTCGAGCATGACATCGCCGACCACCAAGACAGCGGCTTGATTGAATCGCGGCATGGACAACTTCATGGAGCAACCCACATACAAAATGAACAGGGGCGCGATATTAGCACAGGGTTTGCGGTCGCTTGCGCGCACTGCAGGCCAAATGTGGAAGGGGGCTTGCCCCCGATGGCGGTGTATCAGCTTGCACAAATGCCGGTTGATACACCGCTATCGGGGGCAAGCCCCCTCCCACATTAGCTCTGTGTCGCTGTCGAATCAGGTGATGTCAGCCGCTACCGGCGCATCCAGCCCCATGGCATGCAGGCGAGCGTAATAGCCGTTCTGCGCCAGCAACTCGCCGTGGGTGCCGCGCTCGACAATCCGCCCGTCATCCATCACCAGAATCAGGTCGGCTTTCTCGATAGTCGACAATCGGTGCGCGATCACCAAGGTCGTACGGCCTTGCATGACTTTGTCCAGTGCCGCCTGGATATGCCGCTCGGACTCGGTATCAAGGGCCGAAGTGGCCTCGTCGAGAATCAGCAGCGGCGCGTTCTTGAGCAAGGCGCGCGCAATCGCCAGGCGCTGACGCTGGCCGCCGGACAACAGCACGCCGTTCTCACCGACCTGGGTATCGAAGCCTTTGGGCAACTGGTCGATGAAGTCCTTGGCATTGGCATCCGCCGCCGCCGCTTCAACGTCGGCACGAGGTGCACCGGCCAGATCGCCGTAGGCGATGTTGTTGGTTACGGTGTCGCTGAACAGGGTCACGTGCTGGGTGACCTGAGCAATATGCTTGCGCAGGTTGAGCAGCTTGTAGTCTTCGATCTCTACGCCATCGAGCAGGATCTCACCGCTTTCATGGTGGTAGAAACGCGGGATCAGGCTGGCCAGGGTCGACTTGCCGCTGCCTGAACGGCCCACCAGAGCGATCATCTGCCCAGGCTCCGCGGTGAAGCTGATGTCCTTGAGCACATGGCGTTCGGTGCCTGGGTAGGTGAAGTTCAGATTGCGCACTTCCAGGCGGCCATTGACCTTGTCGCGCTCGATGGTGCCGTGGTCGACCTCAACGTCTTCGTCCAGCTGTTCAAAGATGCTTTCTGCGCCCGCCACACCTTTTTGGATGGTCGAGCTGACCTCCGAGAGTTGACGGATCGGCTTGGGCAACAAGCCGGCCAGGGTGATGTAGGCAACCATGTCACCCGCCGAGGCATCGCCACGCAGATACAGGACCAGGAACATCAGCACAGCCATGGCGGAGTAGATCACCAATTGCAGCGCCGGGGTGTAGATCGCCCCGGTGCGGGTCATGCGCAGTTGCTTGTTGGTGTTGCTCTGGCTGGCCTTGAGGAAGCGCTTCTCTTCGTAGACTTCGCCACCAAAGCTGCGCACTACGCGGTAGCCCTGGATGGTTTCCGAGGCCACGTGGGTCACGTCGCCCATGGCCACCTGGATCTTCTTGCTCTGCTTGCGGAATTTCTTGCTGGCGGTGCTGACCATTACCGCAATCAACGGCAGGATCGCGATCATGACCAGCGTCAGGCGCCAGTTCATGTACAGCAGGGAGGCGAACAGGAAGATCACCGTCATGCCTTCGCGAATTACCACCTTGATGGCATCGGTTGCCGCACCTGTGACCATGGTCACGTTGAAGGTGATGCGGGAAATCAGGTGCCCGGAGTTGTGGTTATCGAAGTAACGGTTGGGCAGCGTCAGCAAGTTGTTGAACAACTGCACCCGCAGGTCATGAACCAGCCCCAGGGAGACCTTGGCCAACAGATAGTTGCCCAGGAACGAACCCAGGCCCTGCCAGGCCGCGATCAGGATGATCAGCAGCGGCACCGCCTGCAGCAGTTGCAGATCGCGCAGGAAGGGTACGGTGGGGAACAACACGGCTTCCGGATTGGAAAGGCCGTCTACAAAGTACTTGAGGATGTAACCCAGCATCGGTTGGGTCGACGCGAAAATCAGAAATCCAAGGATACTCAACGCGAACAAGCCCATGTAGGGCTTAACGTAACTGAGCAGGCGGAAGTATATTTTCAAGCTCGAAGGGCTTGCGCTCGGACTGGAGTCGGTCATATCACGCGGCGTTTTGAAAAAGGAGGCTGACTTTAGCACAGCTTCTCTGTTGTACTTGCACCCGGTATACCCGCGGCCCGGTTGGATCTGACCGGCGACATTACATAGCCACTAGCTTAAGATGGTTGGCTTTCTATTTGTGGAATGGCTCTACTGTATGCACTCCAAGCGCCTTATCTATGGCTCAAATCGCGTTTTCGACTTCCTGGTCCTTTGGATTTTACCTGTTGGCTTGCTGCTGCTCCTGAGTGCACTTTTCTTCGTCGGCAATCGTAATGTCCTGCACCGGATCGTCTACATCCTGTTCAGCGTACCGACCTTGTTTTTACTGTGCATGCGCCCCCGGGAGCTCAGGGATCTGCTACGAGAGCCCCTGGCTATCGCCTTTCTAGCCTTTTCCGCCTGGGCCTTGGCCAGCCTGCTCTGGAGCCCTGAGCCCAGTTCCGATACCGACCTTTTCAAGCGGCCGCTCAATACCTTCATGCTGTTTGGCGGCTGCGGGCTCCTGCTGCATTACCGTAATGAACTGTTCAAGCCGATCTTCTTTGGTGCCGCCGTCATTGCGCTGGTGGTAAGCCTTTGCAACCTGGTGGTGTTCGTCAAATCATTCCAGCCCGGCATGCGCATGATCGGCGGCCTTGGCGCCCTCGACAACCCGTTGCTCAGCTCGCACCTTTTTGGTTTTTTCACTGTGTATTGGCTGTACGCCTGCATGACCACCCAGCGCTTGAAGGTATTGTGGTTCAGCGTACCGGCCCTGGCGATCATGGCGGCGGCGGTGCTGGCGACCGGCTCACGCACGCCGCTGGTGGCGTTGACGCTGGCGATCCTGTGGATGAGCTTTGTCAGCCGCAACCGCCGCTCGGCATTGCTTCTGGGCGGCATGGTCCTGGGTGCTGTCGCGCTCCTGGTGCTCTACCCCGAATCGATCACTGAACGAGGCAGCTCATTCCGCCTTGAACTGTGGAGCATGTCGTTGCGGCTTATCGCCGAACACCCGTGGATCGGTCACAGTTACGACTCCGAACTGTTTCTGACCCTGGCAGATGGCGACCAACTGCGCGAACCCCACAGCTTTGCGCTCGGGGTGCTCTACTACGTCGGTATCATTGGCTTTATCCCGTGGATCTTCATGCTCGGGTGGGGCCTGTACAAGGGCCTGAAGGAGCGCGCACAGCCGCTGTTCATCCTGGCATCGTCGCTGCTGGCCTATGGCATCGGCGCTGGCCTGACCGAAGGCGGCGGCATTCTGTCGCGGCCCAAGGAACATTGGTTCGTACTCTGGATTCCGTTGGCAATTATCACAGGTCTGAGCCTCGCCCAGCGCCACCGCAGCCTGCTGCGCATGCCGGTACAGAACATCAAGGCCCCGGCTTTCGAGCAGCTGTGCAGCAACGCCCATGTCATTGAAGCCGATGGCCTGGGCCCCAAAGTACTGCGCCTGCAAGACGGTAATTTCCTCAAGGTGTTCCGCCCCCGCCGCTGGTACACCTCAGGCAGTTTCAACCCCTATTCCGAGCGCTTTGCCAGCAACAGCGAGCAACTGCGTACCCTGGGGATCCCCGCTCCGCAAATCCTCGGGCTGTATCGTTTGCCCGATGCCAGCAGTGCCGTCACCTACACCCCCCTGCCCGGCCTGACTTTGCGCCAAGCGTTGCAAAGCCTGGACAGCAGCCTGCGCGAATCACTGGTGGAGCGTTTTGGCCGGTTCATGGCGCAGTTGCACGAGCGAGGGGTGTACTTTCGCTCGTTGCACCTGGGCAATGTGTTGTTGATGGACGATGGCGAGTTCGGCCTGATCGACATCGCTGACCTGCGCATCTACCCCTCTTCACTGCGTTACGCGCTGCGCCAACGTAACCTGCGTCACATGCAGCGCTACCCACAAGACCGCAACTGGCTGTTCGAAACGCATTTCGAACAACTGGTCAAAGGGTATGCCTCGGTGGCAAGCCCGGCCGCCACTGCGAAAATCCGCGAGCAGGTACAGGGCCTGTAGTAGGAGGGATGGCGCCGTTTCAGTTCCTGAGCGGCGCCAGATACAACCTCACCAACCCACGCAAGGTCTTGCGCCCCCAGAACTTCAACGGGATCTGCTTGAGAATCTCGCGCGCCAACGGGCGGTCGCGGTCGGCGGTCTTGAGGAACATTGAGTTCAGGAAGTTGTAGCGCACCTGATCATAGGCCGGGTGATCGCTGAACAATGCGTAAGTCTTGAGAATGTTCTGGATCATGTAACGGTGGTTCTTGTACGTGTTGGTAGCGTGCTGGCGATATTTGGCCATCACCACACCCAAAGCGTCGATGGTATAGCCCGCAGCCGTGATCTTCAGCTGGATCAGCAAGTCCTCCAGGGGAATCTGCGGGTCGAACCCGCCGACCTCCTCCAGTACGTCGCGACGAATCAGCATGGTCGGCGCCGGCGGAAAGGGCTTGCGGTCCAGGAACATGTCGTCGAAGTCGAGGCTGCGAAACGGCACGTCGCGACGTTGCTTCTTCTCCGGGTGCAGGTTGCCGTCACCGTCGATCAGCTCGATATTGCCGGCGCACATGCCCACCTTCGGCTTGCCTTCCATGTACGCAACCTGGATGGCGAGACGGTCCGGCAACATGATGTCATCCGAGCCGAACGGCGCGATCAGGCTACCCTTGGCACGGGCAATCGCACCGTTCAAGGTGGCGCTGAGGCCCTGGTTCTGCTGCACCTGGAAATCAAAGCCGTGCTCGGCCTGCAAGCGCTGGATACGTTCAACGCTGTCATCCTTGGAACCGTCATCCACCACCAACAGTTCGATATTGGTGTAGGTCTGCCCCAGCACGCTGAGGATGCTCTGTTCGATGTACTGGCCATGGTTATAGGAAGCGATGATCACCGAGACCAGGGGCTGTTGCTGATTCATGCTCTACCTACTTCACGCAAACCGGTTTCAATCAGGGTCAGGTACTTGTGCTTGAACTCGTCAAGGGTGTGGTTGGCCTCCAGATAGCGGAACACCTCTTCACCCTTTTCGCGCAGCTGTTCATCGCTCAACGCCAGATACGTATCCAGAGCTGCCGCCAGTTGCTCGACGTTGCCCGGATCATGGGACAGCCCACCCGCGCCCTGCACCAGGGGCAGCATCGCCGGACCGTTGGAGGCAATCACCGGCAGATGGCCGCTCATGCCTTCCAGCAGCGCCAGGCCCAAGCCCTCGAACAGCGACGGCATGGTCCAGATGTCGAAGCCGCGCACGTACTTCATGCCGTCTTCACGAAAGCCCAGCAAATGCGCGCGGCCGGTCAGGCCCAGGCGTTCGATATCGGCACGCAAATCGGCTTCGGCGCGACCGGAACCGATGATGCCCACCTGCGCCTCAGGGTATTTATCCTTGAGCGTGGCGAAGGCCTGCAGCAGATGAGTGTGGCCCTTGATCGGCACCAGACGGCCCAGAGCGCCGATCATCCGTGCTTCCATTGGCAGGCCCAGGGCCTTGCGTGCGTCCTCACGGGACAGCTGCAAGGCTTCTGCCTGGGGAATGTCGATAGCGTTGGTCACGTAGCTGGTGTTTTCGCGGGTGAACCCACAGTTGAGGTCCACCAGGTAGTCCTTCACCGCTTCCGACACGCCGACAAAACGCCAGGCCGGGCTGACCCAGCGCTGGGTCTGACGCCGACGGTAACCACGGGCATATTCGCCAAAACCGTGGGAGATACCGATGCACAGGGGGATTTTCAACCAGCGATTGAGCGACAGCATCATGTTCACCGATTTGAAGCGGTTACAGATGACCACATCGAACTTCTGCTCGCGGCAATACTTGTAGATCTGCCACATGGCGCCAAAACGAATGCCCTTGAGAGACTTCTCCGGCAGCTCGAAATAGTGGGAGTGCTCAGCCACGCTCAGGGGCTGGCCGGGCAGCGGACGACCACTGAGAAACCCGGAGGTCACCTCGAAGCGTTCAGGCGGCAGGGATTTGACGATTTGCTCACCCAGGTCGGCGAAGTCATGGGTCTTGACGTTGTAGTCCGGCTGTAACTGCAAAACCTTGAAACGCGGCTTCATAACTCTCCATGCAGCGATCTGGCTACGGGCGCACGGCCCGGTAAAATGGGCGGCAGACCCACGCTGGCCTGCCTTCGAGAGGGTTTCAGTCCTGCTTGAGGACCCACAGCAGCTCGTGACGACGCACGGCTTTGCGAAAGAATTCGTTCTCGCCGTAAGGCGATGGACTACGTCCGGCCAGCACTTGCTGCAACCACTTGCGCACCCGACGCTTGAGCGGCGCGCGCGGCTGCAAGTCGTGCATCATGCCCAGGGCCATGGCCTTGTCCTGCTGCTGGCTCAAAGTGAGTGCAAAGCTGCACGGCACCATCTCGGGCGATGAATCGAAACGTGGCGGCAGCGCCATCCCCGCACCGGAGTCACCCATGGGCCAGCGGTCATTATCATGCAGGTGGTTGGCATAACCGAGCAACGTGTCGGGCTGCCACTCCAGGCCCTGCAGAGCTTCAAGCACCGCCGCATGGGCGCAGATGTGGTCAGCGTGGGGGTCCAGCAATGGCGTGGGCAACACGATCACCTGAGGGCGCGCCTTGAGCAGCAGTGCGCGCAGGTCGGCGATCAGGTTGTGCCAGGTCGGTGCGCCATCTGCATCACCCGGCAGGGCAAAGCCGTTGAACTGGCGAAATAGCCGCGTGTCGGCCAAATCCGCTTCGCGCGACGCCTGAGGCTGGTCCGGCGCAGCCTGCATCGCCTGCAATTGCATGCAGAAGTAACCCAACTGCACGCATTGTGATTCGGGCACCCCGGCCCAACGCGGTACCGCGACGCTGTCCCAGGCACGCAAGCGGCCCTTGAGGCGGGATGCTTCAGCTTTGGGCAGGCCCATCTGTTGATAGTGCTCGGCTTCGATTTCCCCGGCAGTCAGGGTCACGATCCAGCTTTCAGCCGCTTGACTGTAAAGGCTGAACGCGGCCAGCTCGGCATCGTCGGCGTGAGGAGCGATCACCATCACACGTTGCTGGCGATAGTCCGGTTGGTGGAAACGCCACAGAATCGGCTGCCCCTTGATCCGGCAAAAGCGCCCGCGCAAGCTGATGTTGCCCGCCGCCAGTGCTTGTGCAGCGCCGGTCAGGTTGAGATAGCGACGCCCGTTGACACCACGTTCAAAGGTTTGGCGGTCCGCTGAATCCAGGCCCAACAGGTCCACCGCCGGGTCTAGGAAGCGCCCGAGCCACGAACTTTTCAACTCAACGCCAATAATCAGGGTTTCATCGTTCGCCAGCGGCGCATCCAGCAACAGCCGCCCCGACTCCAGGCGCAAACCGGGCTGCTCGCTGCCGGCCGGGAATGCGTACTCATAGTGGTCGCTGGGCGAGTAGAACAGGTGATCGGCAAACCACGCTTCATGGGCCGCCCATAGCAACACCGCCAACATCGGCGGCAACCACCAGGCCACCATTACACCGGTGGCAACCAGCACCGCCAAGCCGATCAACAGCGCGATGCGCTTGTTGCGCCGATGGCGCTTGAGCAGTTGCTGTTTGCGACTCATACGCTGAACACCGGCACCGGGTTGCACCAGCGCTCCTTATACTCACGGTCGGAACGACCGAAGGAAAAGCGCAACGACTTGTTCGCCGCCCGCGCCTGCTCCCAGGCGCTTTGGGTATTGAGGAAACTCAACACGCTGCCAGGGCTGAACGCACGGGTTTGCGGGTCGACGCCGCCGTTGACGTACTCGGCGCTGAACCATTCATTGGACTGCACCTGATACACCAATTGCACCGCAATCGCGGCGTCATTGAGAAACAGCACCGAGCCGAACACAAACTCCTTGAGCAGCTCCAGCACCTCGGCCAAACGCGCCGCGCCGGCCGCCGGGAACCCCCAGCGACGCTGGAACAGATCGCAATAAATCGCCGCCAGCTCCACGCTGGAGAACTCACTGACCGCCCGCGCTACGCCGCCCGCTTCTTCCAGCAGGCGCAACTCGCGGCGCTGGTTGTAGCGAAACTTCTTCGACAGCTCTTCGGGAGTGCGCGCCATGGCCAATTGCTCGGCCTGGGGCTTGAGGGTACTGACGCGCCCTTCGTTCAACGCCGACAGGTAGCGCGCCCGGTGGCGTAGCGGCACCTGCGCATCCGCGGCAATCGGCAGGATGACCTCGGCATTGCCCAGGTCAAACAGGCCTTTTTTGCCGGTGCGCTTGAGCACGTCCTTGGAGAGAGCCAGATCGCGCCCCCAGGTGGCTATCGCCCCCTTGAGTTCGCCACCGTGTTCCCAGCCCAGGTAGCGTACCGGAATCTGCGCCAGGCCAGCCAACCGCTCGATAACCTGCGGGTGGGTCGCCACGCTGCCGCCGTAACGCTGCCAGGCCTGGGCGTAAACCTCGGCCTCGACAGGCGCCCAGCCACGTTCACGCCAGCCCTGGAAGCGGTTCAGCATTTAAACCACGGCGTCATAAGGGTCCACGCCGTCTTTCACGACCAGGATGTCTTCCATGATCAGGTACTGCAGGTCCGAGCCGAAGAACATGTTCAGCGCGTCGGTCGGCGAGCAGATCATCGCTTCGCCACGACGGTTGAGCGAGGTATTCAGGGACACGCCGTTGCCGGTCAGCACTTCCAGCTCTTTCATCATGTCGTAGTAGCGCGGGTTGTATTCGCGCTTGAGTACCTGGGCGCGGGACGTCCCATCTTCATGCACAACTTCCGGCACGCGGGTCTTCCACTCTTCCGACACTTCAAAGGTGAAGGTCATGAACGGCGCCGGGTGATCGACCTTGATCATCTGCGGGGCCACGGTGTCGAGCATCGACGGGCAGAAAGGCCTCCAGCGCTCGCGGAACTTGATCTGGTGGTTGATGCGGTCAGCCACGCCGGTGGCGCTTGGGCAACCGATGATAGAACGACCACCCAAGGCACGCGGGCCAAACTCCATGCGGCCCTGAAACCAGGCCACCGGGTTACCGTCGACCATGATCTTGGCGATGCGCTTGGGCATGTTTTCGATCTTGCGCCAGTTCGGCTTGCTCTCGTGCCTGGCGCAAGCGGCGATCACGTCTTCGTTGCTGTAGGACGGGCCGAGGTACACGTGCTCCATCTTCTCCACCGGTACACCACGAGCGTGGGATACATAGGCGGCCGCGCCGACAGCCGTGCCGGCATCACCGGACGCCGGCTGCACGAACAACTCTTTGACGTCATCGCGGGCAATGATCTTCTGGTTCAGCTTGACGTTCAGCGCACAGCCGCCGGCGAAGGCCAGCTTGCCGGTGTCCTTGAGGATGTCGCCCAGGTAATGGTCGATCATCTGCAAGGCCAGCTTCTCGAACAACGCCTGCATACTGGCGGCGTAGTGGATGTACGGCTCGTCGGCAATGTCGCCTTCGCGCTTGGGGCCCAGCCACTCGATCAGTTTTGGCGAGAAGTAGAAACCCTTGCCCTTCTCTTTGTAGCGACGCAGGCCGATGACGTTGGCGTAGTCGGTGTTGATCACCAGCTCGCCGTTTTCAAAGGACGCCAAACGCGAGAAATCGTACTTGCTGGCATCACCGTACGGCGCCATGCCCATGACTTTGAACTCACCGTCGAGCATCTCGAAACCGAGGAACTCGGTGATCGCACCGTACAGGCCGCCGAGAGAATCCGGGTCGTAGAATTCCTTGATCTTGTGGATCTTGCCGTTTTCGCCGTAACCGAAGAACGTGGTGGCGTACTCACCTTTGCCGTCGATGCCCAGGATCGCGGTTTTTTCCTGGAAACCCGAGCAGTGGTAGGCGCTGGAAGCGTGGGCCAGGTGGTGTTCAACCGGTTCGATCTTGATTTTCTTTGGATCGAAGCCCAGCTGTTCCAGGCACCAGACAATCTTGTTGCGATAGCGCTTGTAGCGACGGTTACCCATCAGGATCGCGTCGAGGGCGCGGTCCGGGGCGTACCAATAGCGCTTGGCGTAGTGCCAGCGTGCCTCGCCGAACAGGCTGATCGGGGCGAATGGGATCGCCACCACGTCAACGTCCGAAGGCTTGATGCCAGCCTGTTCCAGGCAGAACTTCGCCGACTCGTAGGGCATGCGGTTCTTTGCATGTTTGTCGCGTACGAAGCGCTCTTCTTCGGCGGCCGCAATCAGCTTGCCGTCGATATACAGGGCTGCGGAAGGATCATGGCTAAGGGCGCCGGACAGGCCAAGAATCGTCAATGCCACTGGGGTCTAGCCTCTTTTAGTCTGCATGCAGGCGCATCGCGCCTGAAAAAAGTGTGCTTCCCGCCCGGGCGGGAAACAGCTAAAGGGCGGGATTATAGCTTAAAAGCAGTAGGAAGCTGTTAGCGCAGCTCGATGCTGCCGTCGGCGCTTTGGCGGTAGATCGTGTAGGGCAAGACGAGCGTGTCCAGGACGGCGGAAACGGGCGCATCCAAAATAACCCAGGGAATACCGTTCAACGCAAGTTCACCCGCAGAGTTGGGCGGCCCATGCAAGACACACAGGTCATAAGCTACACCGCTGTAGATTCGTGAAACGGACTGACAATAGGTTTTCTTCCCCTTGAGCTGCCGAACAGTGACGTCATCGCCAAGCAGCACGGTGGTCGCAGTGCCACAGCCTGCAACGATCAACGACATTCCCAGCAACATCAGCAACCGCAGGATAGGAGTCCTCATAGTTGATTCTTCTTTTCGTTTGATAAAGATCGAAAACCTAGCACCACAAAACTAAGACTTCAGGTTTGCGCAGTCGACGCTAAGCGTAGGAAGCGTCCCAATGCGCCAGGCGGTAAGGAGTTCGGCAAATCAGAGGACGAGTCGTTAAACTTGTCACATTTGCACCTACACCCCTTACTTGCGTGCGCTACCCACTCGGCCTTTTCATGACTCCTTCTGCTCCAACCTGCCTTGTCTTACTGCTGGGCCTGTGCAACACCGCCCAGGCCGACAATGCGCCCCTGATCCTGGATCCCAGCGTGGTCACCGGTTCGCGCAGCGCCAGCCCGACGTTCGACCTGCCGTATTCGGTAGACGGCATTAATCGTGAACAAATCAGCAACGGTCAACTGGGCATCAACGCCTCCGAAGCCCTGTCCCGCGTGCCTGGCCTGGTGGTGCAGAACCGCCAGAACTATGCACAGGACTTGCAGATCTCGTCCCGCGGTTTCGGCGCCCGTTCGGCGTTTGGTGTACGCGGCATCAAGCTGATCGCCGATGGCATCCCCGCCAGCACCCCGGACGGCCAGGGCCAGGCCGCAACGTTCAACCTTGACACTGCCGAGCGTATCGAAGTGCTGCGCGGCCCGGCGGCGACTCTGTATGGCAGTAACGCCGGCGGTGTGATCCAAATGTTCTCCCGCGACGGCGACGGCCCGCCGCGTGTCGGCGCAGAAACGCTGGTGGGCAGCGACGGGCTGAACAAGAACCACGTTAGTGCGGAAGGCGCGGCCAATGGTGCCGGGTTCGTGCTCGATGCCTCACGCATGGACACCAACGGCTACCGCGACCACAGCAGCGCCCGGCGCGACCAGACCTTCGCCAAGCTCAACTTCCAGCCGGATGACGACAGCAAACTGGCATTGATCTACAGCAGCCTGGAGCAGAACGGTACGCAGGATCCGCTGGGGCAGACCTGGACAGCGTACAAGGCCGATCCGCGTTCGGTGAGCACCAACGCGCTGACCTATAACACGCGCAAAAGCATCGATCACCAGCAATTGGGAATGAACTACGAGCGCTACATCGGCAATGCGACGTTGCAGGTCAATGCGTATACCGGGCGCCGCAGTGTGATTCAGTACCTGTCGATCCCGGACAAGTTTCCCAGCGGCGCAACCAACCCTGCTAACGCCCGTGGTGGCGTCGTGGCATTTGACCGAAAGTTCTACGGCGGCTCCATTCATTGGCTGCAACCCATCAGCAGCGTACCGGGCGACCTGACAATCATCAGCGGCCTCGATTACGACCGCAGCGAAGATGATCGCCAAGGCTACTCCAACACTTTGAACGGCGTACATGGAGTCAAAGGCGCCCTGGGCCGCGATGAAATCGACACCGCCACCAGCGTTGATCCCTTCGTGCAAGCCAACTGGTTACTGGGCGATTGGACCCTGCAAGCTGGCCTGCGGCACAGCACCATGAAAATGCAGGTCGACGACCATTTTCTAAATGATGGCAACGACAGCGGCAGCAAGACTTATCAAAAAAACACACCATCGGTCAGCGTGATGTACGCCTTCACCCCTGACTTGCACGGCTACGTGAGTGCGGGCAAAGGCTTCGAAACCCCCACTCAAGCTGAATCAGCCTATTCAAGCACCGCCAACGGCTTCAACTTTGCTCTCAAGCCGTCTGTCAGCAAGCAGTTCGAAGTCGGCTTGAAGGCCCGTCTAGGTCAAGACACCCGCATCAACGCCGCAGTGTTCCAAATCACCACCGAAGACGAACTGGTCGTGCAACAGGCAAGCGGGGGCCGCACAACTTACCAGAACGCCGGTCGCACACTACGTCGCGGCTTCGAACTGGGTGTTGAAAGCCAACTGAACGAGCACTGGAGCACCAGCCTCGCCTATACCCGCCTCCAAGCCACCTACGACAGCGACTTCGCCAGCGGCGCCAACACCATCGACAAGGGCAACTATCTCCCCAGCGTCCCCCAAACCACCCTGTTCGCCGAACTGAACTGGAAGCCACGGGACTGGGTCAGCACGGCCATCGAAGGCATGTACCGCAGCAAAGTCTATGTCGAAGACACCAATAGCCAACACGCTGCACCGGGCTACAGCGTCTTCAACTGGCGAGCACGGTTTGAGCAGAAGGTGGAGCACTGGACCTTTCACCAGACCTTGCGCCTGGATAACCTGCTGGATCGTCAATATGTGGGATCGGTGATTGTGGGTGACGGCAACGGGCGCTACTACGAAGCAGCACCGGGGCGCTCGTGGTATGCAGGCGCTGGGGCTGAATATCAATTCTGATGTGGGAGGGGGCTTGCCCCCTTCCACATTTGGGTATCAGGCGCCCGCTTAAACCACGATGGTTTTAGGCAACCGCTGATCGATCAACTGATACAACGCACTGCCCTGGGGCCAATTGCGCATAAACCGCGCCCGGTCTTTAGCGTATGCCGGCGCAAAACTGGCAACAGAGCCGTGCTGACACATGGCATCCAGATCAATCATCGCCCAACGCCCGTCATTCCAGAACAGGTTATGGCCTTTGAAATCGCCATGACTGATGCGCTCGCCAATCAACTGGGTAAACAACTGTTCCAGCGCGAGCAGCTCACTCTCAGGCGCATCGCCGTTTTCAACATACGGCGCAAAGCGCTCGATGATGTCCGGCCCCGGCAGAAACTCGGTGACCAGATACGCACGGCTGCGCAGCCATAAAAAGCGCTTCTCCAGCACCGCCAGTGGCTTGGGCGTAGCAAAGCCGAGAAACGCCAGGCGGTTACCCTCGCGCCAGGAATGCCAGGCTCGGCTCGGGCGCCAGAAGCGCTTGAGCCAGTGGGCAAAGCCTTTGATGTTGTAGCGCTTGATCACCAACGGCCGACCAGCCACTTCGACCTTGGCCACACTGGCCGCGCCGCCGGTCTTGTACAGGTGGCCCTGGTCGAGCAAGGCGTCTGCCTGTTCCAGCACCGGTAACATGGCCGTTTCTTCTTCGCGACGAATCGCACGCAAGCCAAAGGCGCCACGCACCACGCTGAACAGCGTGCATTCGCGGCCAGTCTTGTCCAGAAAGTCCTTCAAGCGCCAGGCGCTGACTTTGCGCACCTGCTTTTCCAGGGCTTGCAGCGGCAAGGCGTGCTCACCATTACCCAGCAGGTAGTACACCAATAATTCTTCGGTAAACGGCTCAAGGTTTTTCGGCAGCTGGGCGAAAAACACGCCGAGGTTTTCCAGCACGTGATTGCGCGACAACGGCTTACCCGCCTCCTCGACACAAATGCCTGCGCCATCGATCAAGTACAGCTTGCCGTCCTGGCGCAGCAGGTTGTCCAGGTGCAGGTCTTCCTGCCACAGGCCTTTGGCATGCATTTGCGCAATCGCGCCCAATGCTTCGGCGAGCACGGCGGTTTGTTCGTCCGCCAACGGCGGCAGATGTTCGACGGCGTGCCACGCATCGGCCAGGCTTTGGGCGCCCTCGATAAACTCAAACAGCAGCCAGCCGCCCTCGCCGTCCTGCAAGCCATCGGCCAACAACAACGGTGTGGTCAGGCCTTGCTCAGCCAACAAACGCACACCCTTGAGTTCACGCTGAAAATGCCGCGCCGCCTTGCTGCCAACCAACAATTTGGCCAATACCGGGCGACCACGCCACACTGCCGCGCCCACGTAGCGCTGCCCGGGCAACACCCGCAACAGGCTCAGCAGTTGCAACTGCCCCGGGCCTGCCGCATCCGCCAGATCGATGGTCAACGGCAGGCTGGGGCTACGGCCGGCATTTTTCAGCTCGGATAAACGCATCAGCGGTTCTCCTTGTGGCTGCGGCGTGCGGTCAGGCGCTGGTGCCAAGTGGAGACCAGGTCGCTGTCTTCGGGCTGCTCAAGATACGCCGCCAGCAGTTGGCGCACCTGCGCGTCCGACCATTGGGGCGCGCGACGCAGCAGCGGTTCCAGGTCCTTGACCCGGTCGCGCCAGCCAAACAGCAACGGGCGGGTTTTTTCCAGGTCGATCAGCTGCGCGGCATAACCCTCAGCGGTGGCCTGCAGGAAAATATGCTTGGGGTAAAAACAGCCATGCACCTGCCCGACGCTGTGCAGGTGACGCGCCAGCTTGCCGCACGCCGACAGGATCGCACTGTGCTGGGCGGCGCTCAATTGCGGCCACTGCTCCAGCAACGAATCCAGGTCGTTCCAACCATCCAGAGCACGGGTAAGCAGCATTGCCCGGCGCTCGCCCTCAACCTTGCGCTCACCGAAGAACGCCGCCTGCAGAGCAGGGATTCCGAGCTTTCGATACAGGCTGATATTACGGAACTCGCGCGCAAAACTCGGCTCGCCAAACGGCCGGTGCAAGGTGCGCGTCAGGTAGTTGCTCTGGCGCTTGAGGTAATAGCCCTGCCCTTCAAGCTCCAGGCGATACACACTGCTCCAGCCGCCGTGACTGGTATTGGGCTCGTCCACTGCGTCCAGTTGCTTGGCCCACAGGGCGTCAAACGTCGCCAGACCGTTGCGCTCAAGCAAGGCTCGGTCTTCGGCCGCCAGGAAGTCACTCATTCGCGTCCCTCAAAAAACTTCACCACGTGACGAATTCGCCGTTTGTCCGACGCCGACAAGTGCGTGCGCTGGCGGTATTGCAGGTAGAAACGCAGGCGCTGGGTGGCCGACAGGTGATATTTGGCGACCTTGTCCAGGCAAGCCAAGTCCTTGGTGATGCGGTACTTGAGCCAGAAACCACGCCAGAAATCACCGTTGGGGCAATCGATCAGGTACAGGGTTCGTTGGTCGTCCACCAGCAGGTTGCGCCACTTCAAGTCGTTATGAGTGAAGCGGTGCTCATGCATGGTGCGCGTGTATTCGGCGAGCTGGCGGCTGATGCCATCGACCCACCGGGGGTCTTTCAGGCGTTCGTCATTGCGCTCGGCCAGCACTGACAAGTCTTCCGTCTTGGGCAGCTCGCGGGTAATCATCGCGCCCCGGTTATAAGCCAGGCCCTTGCGGTCCAGGCCCCAGGCGACGACATCAGCCGTCGGGATGCCCCACTTGGCGAAACGCTTGAGGTTCTGCCATTCGGATTTCACCCGCGGCCTGCCCAGGTAACGGCGCAAGCCTTTGCCGGCGCCCACGTAGCGCTTGACGTAATAATTGACCCCGCCGCGCTCGACCCGGATGACTTCCGACAGCGGGTCGCGGGTCAATCGCTCGCCTTGCAAGGCAAATACCGCCTCCAGGCTTCCAAAGTCATCCGCCAGGGCGGCATAGGCAGGTTCCAGGTTCCAACCCGCCATCAGAGCGCATCCCCGTATCGTTGCTTGCGCGCGTAAAGCTTGGCGGCCATGCGCTCAAGCTCAGACAGCAGCGCAGCTTGCTCCGCCAGGATCTGGCGCAACGGCTGCTGGAAGTACGCCTTGAGGAAGCGCAGCTTGTCGCGCTGGGTCAGGCCGATCTCCAATGCGGAGTAATACAGGCCGGCCAGGTCCTTGTTACGCCAGCGCAGTGGAATCGTCGGACGCACCTGGGCACGGTGCAGGTCGATCACCGACAATTTCAGATTGTCGACGGTAATGGGCTGGTCCGTGTGCAACAGGAAATGGCAGAGGTAGCAGTCGCGATGGTTCACGCCACCGCGGTGCATCGCGCCGACGGTGCGCGCCAGCTCACGGGTCAAGGCGTGTTTGATGGCCGGCACGGGCGGTTGCTTGACCCAATCGAGGGTCAAGTCTTCCAGGCTGATAATCGGCGTCAGTTCCTGGGTAATGATGAACGAATGCTGGTCGGCCGGGTTGCTGCCTTTTTCGCCAAAGGCTACGGCGGTCATGGTCGGCACGCCCAGCGCTTGCAGGCGCTGGATCGCCAGCCACTCCAGGCCTGCGCCCAGTACCGGCAACTTGGCCGTGACCAGGTTCTTGAGGATTTCGCCCCAGCCAATGCCACGGTGAATCTTCACAAAGTAAGGCTGGCCTTCGACCACCGTACGCAACGTACGGCGAGCGGCCAGCTCGCGGAACACCTGGCCTTGCAGCTTCTCGACCTCGGCGAACGCATCGCGTCCGGCCCAGAGGGTCTTGAAGGGTTCGGCTAGAATCAACTTCATCGGTTTGGCTCCGCCAGAATCAGGTCCGCAGCGTACTGCGGCATGCTATAGAGGTCGGCCGTCTCGGCGAAGGCCAGACCATTGCGACTCCAGGTCGCACGCGCGTGTGGATCGTCGAGCATATCCACCAGGTACTGGTTGAGCTGGGCTTGCTCGAACGGCTCGTCCAACACCCGGCCGCTCTGGGCCTTGTCGATGTAGAACGCGTAGCCACACACCCGGCTCACCAGTACCGGGAGGCCGGCGACCACCGCTTCGACCAGCACCATGCCGGCCGCCTCGTTGTACGCAGGGTGAATCAGCAGGTCGGCGCCCAGCAGGAAACGCGGGATATCACTGCGGCCCTTGAAGAACTGCACCTGATCGCCCAGGCCCAATGCCGCACTCTGCAATTGGAATACCTTGGGGTCGTCCTGGCCGATTACAAACAGTCGGGTGCGCTTCTTCAGCTTGGAAGGCAAGGCGGCCACGGCCTTGAGGCTGCGGTCGACGCCCTTGGTCTTGAAGCCCGAACCGATCTGCACCAGCAACAGGTCGTCCTCGGCCAGGCCGAACTCACGACGAAACTCGGCGCGGATTTCGGCCGCGTCAGGCGGAGCGCGCCGGTCGCGGGCAATGCCCGGCGGCAGCAAGTGGAAACGCTCGGCCTGGGTGCCGTAATACTGGGTGAACAACTTCTGCTGATGTTCGGACAGCACCATGATTTGGGTCTTGGCGTCCTTATCGAACACCGCGCGCTCATATTCGGCGAAGTGCCGGTAGCGCCCGAACCAGCGGTACATGGGGTTGCGCAGGTTTTGAGCCTTGTCTTCGAACACCCCGTCGGCGGCAAAATACACATCCAGCCCCGGCATCTTGTTGAAGCCCACCACGCGATCCACCGGCCGCTTGGCCAGGTCGGCCTGGATCCAGGCATACAGCTTTTCATTGCGACGGTGATTGACCAGCGCCTTGACCGGCGCCACCAGTACTTCGAAGCCGGGTGGGATGTCGCCTTCCCAGATCAGCGTATAGACACGAATCTTGTGGCCGCGCTGCTGGCACTCCAGGGCGATGCGCATGAAGTCGCGCTGCAAGCCACCGAAGGGAAAGTACTTGTACAGAACAAAAGCCAGTTGCATCAGTGCTGCTCCTCAGCCAGTAACAACGTGCTCAGCCGGCTTGCTACACGCTCAGGATTCAAGCGCGTGAAGCACAGGGGCGACTCACGCTTGATGTCGAACCGCCGCAGGTCGTCGGCGGTAGGTTGATAGGTACACTGCTTTTGCAGGCACGGCGCACACGGCCAGTCGCTGGCCAAATGGATCTGGCCCTTGCCGTAAGCGCCAGTAAGGCCCGGATTGGTGGGGCCGAACAGGGAAATGGTCGGCACATCCAGCGCTGCCGCCAGGTGACCGAGGCCGGTGTCCACCGCCACACAGGCGCGGGCGCCCGCCAACACGCCGGCCACGCCCGCCAGGTTGAGTTTGGGCAGCACTTCGGCGTTGGGCAGGCCTTGGGCCAGGCGCTCGGCCCGAGCCTTTTCGGCGGCGTTACCCCACGGCAATTTCACGTCCACGCCCAGGCGCCCCATGCGTTCGGCCAGCTCACGCCAATAGGCTTCGGGCCAGTGCTTGGTGTCCCAGGTAGTGCCGTGCAGCAGCAACACAAAGGGTTTTTTCGGCGGCAGGCCCAGCAGCTTTTCAACGCTCAGGCCATAGTCGCCCAAGCCTTTGGGCAGGTCGTAGCCCAGGGCCACGGCGAACAGTTGGCGCAAGCGCTCCACCGCGTGTTGCCCGCGGGCCACGGCCAGGCGTCGCGAATAAAAACGCGCAGCGATCGGCTCACGGGCCGAGTTTTTATCAAAGCCGGCCACTGGAGCACGCACATAGCGGGTCAGCCAGGCGCTTTTCAGCAGGCCCTGGGCGTCGATCACCAGGTCATACTTGGTCGACTGCACGGCCTGCTTGAAACGGCGCCACTCGCCGCTCTTGATGGTTTGCCAAAGGTTCTTGCGCCAGCGGCGAATCGCCACCGGGATTACCTTGTCCACCGCTGGGTGCCAGGTCGGGATTTCGGCAAAGCCTTCTTCCACCACCCAATCAAAGCGAATGCCGGGGATCGCCCGCGCTGCATCGGTCAACGCCGGCAAGGCATGGATCACATCGCCCAGGGATGAGGTCTTGACTACCAGAACCCGCAACTCAGTGAACCTCGACCACATCGCCCTGCAACCGCTGCAAGGCATCGGTTACCGGCTGCGGCAGCAATTGGCGCAGGCAGTTGTAGTGGCCGAAGCGGCAGGTGCGATCAAAACACGGGCTGCAATCCAGGCCCAGGCGCACCACTTCGACCTTGTCGGCCAAGGGCGGGGTGAAGCCTGGGGACGTGGAGCCGTACACCGCTACCAGCGGGCGATTCAGCGCCGCCGCCACATGCATCAGGCCGGAGTCGTTGGACACCACCGAGTCGGCGCAGGACAACAAGTCGATAGCCTCGGCCAGGGACGTGTCGCCACTGAGGTTCACCGCCTCTTCGCGCAGGCCGGGAATCAGGCGCTGACGAATATCTTCACCTACCGAATGATCGTTCTTCGAACCGAACAGCCACACCTGCCAGCCTTCGCGGATCTTGGTCTCGGCGACCTTGGCGTAATGCTCCGACGGCCAGCGCTTGGACTCGCCAAACTCGGCGCCAGGGCACAAGGCCAGAACCGGCCGATCAAGGGTGAGGCCGAACTTGGCCAGCGCCGCATCGCTGGTCACCGGGTCGATCTGCAAGCTGGGCCGCGGGTACGGCGTGGGCAATTGCGTGCCGGGCTCGTAGGCCAGGGCCATGAAGCGCTCGATCATCAGCGGGTAGCGGGCTTTATCCAGGGTGCGTACGTCATTGAGCAGCACATAGCGAAACTCACCGCGCCAGCCGGTGCGCTTGGGGATGCCGGCAAAAAAAGGCACCAGCGCCGACTTGAGCGAGTTGGGCAACAGGATCGCCTGGTCGTACTGGCCGGCCATGGATTTGCCGATGCGTCGGCGGGTCGCCAGCTCCAGGGCACCGTGGCCGAGCGGGAAGCTCAAGGCCTTGCGCACCTCGGGCATGCGCTCCAGGATCGGCCGGCTCCACTCAGGGGCGAGCACGTCGATCTGGCAGTCTGGATAGCGCTGGCGCAGGCACTGGAACAGTGTCTGTGCCATCACCATGTCACCGACCCAACTGGGCCCAACGATCAGAATATTCATGTAGTTTCCACAAACGATGCGGGGAGGCTTATGCCTCCCCGCCTCGATAATGACTGTAGATCGCGGCGCGCCAGGGAGCATCTTTATGTGGGAGCTGGCTTGCCTGCGATTGCATCACCTCGGTATCACTGATAAACCGAGGCGCCTGCATCGCGGGCAAGCCCGGCTCCCACATTAATCCGCATCCCATATAAAAATTGGCGTCGCCCAATCAGTCGAGTTTCAATTTAAGCCCAGCGCTTGCCAGATTCGCATCACCTGTCGCCGTTCGTCGGCAAACTGGTCCCCGGCGACCGTGCCGGCCTCGTTCTGCAAGGCCTGGCGGTGGGCGGCGGAGCGGTAGGCCTTATACACCTCACGCAGCAAATGGGCATCGGCGGCGGGCATCAGCCCGACCTGCTCAAGGCCCTCCAGAATGCGAATATTGTCGGTGTAGCGCAGCAACGATGGATGTTGCGCAGACCACGCCAAAGCCGCGTATTGCACCATAAATTCAATATCGACGATACCTCCGGCGTCCTGCTTGAGGTCGAACACCGCCGTGGCCTCGAAGGCATTGGCGCCCCTGCCGGCCGCCGTGGCCTTGGTACCCAGGTTCTCGCGCATCTTGGTGCGCATCTCGCTGACCTCCTGGCGCAGCTTCGCCAAGTCCCGTTCACGCCCCAATACGTTGGCCCGTACCTGCTCGAATGCATGGCCCACATCCTGGCTGCCCACCAGCACCCGTGCGCGGATGAGCGCCTGATGTTCCCAGGTCCAGGCTTCATTTTGTTGATAGCGATCGAAGGCGCCCAGGGAGCTCACCAGCAAGCCGGATGCGCCGGAAGGTCGCAGGCGCATGTCCACTTCATACAGTTGGCCGGAGTTGGTCTGGGTGGTCAGCAGGTGAATGATGCGCTGGCCCAGACGCGTGAAGAACTGCGCGCCGTCAATCGGCTTGGCGCCATCGGTCTCGGCCTGGGGGTCGCCATCGTGGATAAACACCAGATCCAGATCCGAACCATGCCCCAGTTCGATGCCGCCGACTTTCCCATAACCGACAATGATGAACCCAGGATCGCACAGCGTGCCGTCCAGCCTCTGGGGTGAACCGTGCTGGGCGACAGTCTGGCGCCAGGCCAGGGCCAGTACTTGCTCAAGAATGGCTTCGGCCAGCCAGGTGAGATAGTCGCTGACTTTCATTAGTGGCAGGCTGCCAGCGATTTCCGAGGCCGCGACTCGCAGGCGGTGCGCCAATTTAAAGTGACGCAGGGCCTCCATTTGTTGTTCAAGGTCGTCCTCGGGGATGCGGGTGAGGCGCTCGCGCAACTCGGCTGCCAACTCCGGCGCCAGCGGCGGCTTGAACAGGCGGCCCTCGTTGAGCAGCTCATCGAGCAACAACGGGAAACGGGTGATCTGTTCGGCGATCCACGGGCTGGCGGCGCACAGGGTCAGCAGGCGACGCAGCGCATCCGGGTTCTCGGTGAGCAACACCAGATAGGCCGAACGCCGGGCGACGGCCTCCACCAACGGCAACACGCGCTCCAGCACCAGGTCCGGGTTGGCGTGCTCGACCGCCTGGGCCAGCAGGCGCGGAATGAATGCATCCAGGCGCTCGCGCCCCAGCCGCTGCATGGCACGCAACTGCGGGCTGCCGCGCAGGCCGGCCAAGGCCTTGAGGGCTTTGGGTGCATCGGTAAAACCGCCCTCGGCCAATTGACGGCATGCGGCGTCGTCATCCTGGGATTCCTCCCACAGCGGCAACCACTCACCACCGACGACCAATTCACTTTCTTCGCCTTCTTCTTCATCAGGGTCGGCAATCACTTGACGAAAGTGCCAGTCCACGCGGCCACGCCAGTACATCAGGCGTTCGTGGAACGCAGCCCAGTCGCTGAAGCCCAGCATGAAGGCGATACGCGCCTGATCTTCGGGATTGTGCGGCAGCATTTGGGTCTGGCGGTCGGCAATCGCCTGGATGGCGTGCTCGGTGTAGCGCAGGAATTCGTAGTCATTGCGCAGTTCGGTGATCACCGCAGCCGGCAGGTAACCCTGCCCCTCAAGCGTACCCAGCACGTTCAGCAGTGGGCGTTGTTGCAGGCTGAGGTCGCGGCCGCCATGAATCAGCTGGAACGCCTGGGCAATAAACTCCACCTCCCGAATGCCGCCTGAGCCCAGCTTGATGTTCTCGGCCATGCCCTTGCGCCGTACTTCCTGCTGGATCAACTGCTTCATGGTGCGCAGCGCTTCGATGGCGGAAAAGTCCAAGTAGCGGCGGTAGACGAACGGGCGCAGCATATCGAGCAACTGCGCGCCGGCCACTTGATCACCGGCCACTACGCGCGCCTTGATCATGGCGTAGCGTTCCCAATCCCGGCCCTGATCCTGGTAGTACTGCTCCAACGCGTTGAAGCTGAGCACCAGCGCACCGGCCGAGCCGTAGGGACGCAGACGCATATCCACACGGAAGACAAAACCGTCGACCGTCATAGGATCAAGGGCCTTGATCAATTTTTGACCAAGACGAATAAAGAATTCCTGATTGTCCAGGGAGCGCTTTACACCCACGGTCTCGCCGCCTTCGGGGTAGGCGAAAATCAGGTCGATATCCGACGAGAGATTCAGCTCCACCGCGCCGAGCTTGCCCATGCCGAGGATGACCATATGCTGCGCCTCACCGCTGCGCCGCCCGGTCGGCGTGCCGAACTGCGCGCAGTGGCGCTGGTACAGCCATTGGTAGGCCTGGTCGATGCTGGCGTCGGCCATGTCGGAAAGGTCGCGACAGGTTTGCACCAGGTCGGCCTGGCGCGTCAGGTCGCGCCAGATGATGCGCACCTGCTGGCGCGTGCGCTGGCGGCGCAGCACGCGGCCCAACTCATCTTCTGTTTCGGCCTGTTGCACGGCGCCGGCAATCTGGCTGCACAGCTCACCGGGCGCAAAGCCGCGGTCCAGCTCGCCCCAGGCCACCAGTTCGAGCAACATCAAAGGGTAACGAACACTCTGTTCAATGACAAAATCACTGGCAGCGCACACGCGGGCGAAGTCGGCCCACCGTTGCGGCGTCCACGCAGAAAGGCCATGATCGTCGTCCAGCGCGGCCACCGCGTCACGAAATGACTGCTCGGCCCGCTGGGCATAAGGCAAGAGAATGGCCGGCAGTTCGGCCAGCGTTGGAAGGCTCATGGTCTATCCTTGATCGGCGTGTAATTGGCGTGTAGTTGTGAACACAAGAGCCATGCTCGATGAAGGACTGTCGAACAAAAGTTAGAAATAGCTGAAATTAAATTAATCTTGGCAGGCAACATCAAACTTTCACCTTTTCTTGTTCGCAATAGACCAACAATAACGATTATGCTCACCAGCAAGACCGAGCCATACGCTCAGTCTTGTGTAGTTTTACTACTCGTATATACATTCGAAAGGCTGAAATGGCCGACGATTTGTAGTAAAACTACAGGACGCCGAAGCAACCTTCGGCCATCCAAGAATTTATGTCGTCTGCCCACAAGGCCAGTCGCAAACTTCAGGCAACCGATTCTGGTAGCCTTTCCGCCCTGGAGCAAGCCATGCAAGACCTCGATCCCGTCGAAACCCAGGAATGGCTGGACGCCCTGGAATCGGTTCTCGACAAAGAAGGCGAAGACCGTGCTCACTACCTGATGACCCGTATGGGCGAACTCGCGACCCGCAGCGGCTCGCAACTGCCTTACGCCATCACTACGCCATACCGCAACACCATCCCCGTTACCCACGAAGCACGCATGCCTGGCGACCTGTTCATGGAACGCCGCATTCGCTCGCTGGTACGTTGGAACGCCATGGCGATGGTAATGCGCACGAACTTGAAAGATTCGGACCTGGGCGGTCACATTTCCAGCTTCGCTTCCAGCGCCACCCTGTATGACATCGGCTTCAACTACTTCTTCCAGGCCCCGACCGACGAACACGGCGGCGACCTGATCTACTTCCAGGGCCACACCTCGCCAGGCGTCTACGCCCGTGCGTTCATGGAAGGTCGCATCAGCGAAGAACAAATGAACAACTTCCGCCAGGAAGTCGACGGTCAGGGCCTGTCTTCCTACCCGCACCCTTGGCTGATGCCTGATTTCTGGCAGTTCCCGACCGTTTCCATGGGTCTGGGCCCGATCCAGGCGATCTACCAGGCACGCTTCATGAAGTACCTGGAAGCCCGTGGCTTCATCCCGGAAGGCAAGCAGAAAGTCTGGTGCTTCCTGGGTGACGGCGAGTGCGACGAGCCGGAATCCCTGGGGGCCATTTCCCTGGCCGGCCGCGAGAAGCTCGACAACCTGATCTTCGTCATCAACTGCAACCTGCAGCGCCTCGACGGCCCGGTTCGCGGCAACGGCAAGATCATCCAGGAACTCGAAGGCGTGTTCCGTGGTGCCCAATGGAACGTGACCAAGGTCATCTGGGGTCGTTTCTGGGACCCACTGCTGGCCAAGGACGTCGACGGTATCCTGCAACGTCGCATGGACGAAGTCATCGACGGCGAGTACCAGAACTACAAGGCCAAAGACGGCGCGTTCGTTCGCGAACACTTCTTCAACACGCCTGAACTCAAGGCGATGGTTGCCGACCTGTCCGACGACGAAATCTGGAAGCTCAACCGTGGCGGCCACGACCCGTACAAGGTCTACGCGGCGTACCACGAAGCGGTCAACCACAAAGAACAACCAACCGTCATCCTGGCCAAGACCATCAAGGGTTATGGCACCGGTGCCGGCGAAGCGAAGAACACCGCGCACAACACCAAGAAAGTCGACGTCGACAGCCTGAAGTTGTTCCGCGACCGCTTCGACATTCCGGTCAAGGACGAAGAGCTGGAGAACCTGCCGTTCTTCAAGCCTGAGCCAAACAGCGCCGAGGCCCGCTACCTGAGCGAGCGCCGCAGCGCACTGGGTGGCTTCGTGCCACAGCGCCGCGCCAACAGCTTCAGCGTACCGACGCCGGACCTGAGCACCCTCAAGGCCATCCTTGACGGCTCGGGCGACCGTGAAATCTCCACCACCATGGCCTTCGTGCGCATCCTCGCGCAATTGGTCAAGGACAAGGACATCGGCCCGCGCATCGTCCCGATCATCCCGGACGAAGCCCGTACCTTCGGTATGGAAGGCATGTTCCGTCAGTTGGGCATCTACTCCTCCGTCGGCCAGCTCTACGAGCCAGTCGATAAAGACCAGGTGATGTTCTACAAGGAAGACAAGAAGGGCCAGATCCTCGAAGAAGGCATCAACGAAGCGGGCGCCATGAGCTCCTTCATCGCTGCCGGTACCTCGTACTCCAGCCACAACCAGCCGATGCTGCCGTTCTACATCTTCTACTCGATGTTCGGCTTCCAGCGTATTGGCGACCTGGCCTGGGCAGCAGGCGACAGCCGTACCCGTGGCTTCCTGATCGGCGGTACCGCCGGCCGGACCACGCTGAACGGCGAAGGCCTGCAACACGAAGACGGTCACAGCCACATCCTGGCTGCCACCATCCCGAACTGCCGCACCTTTGATCCAACCTACGGCTATGAGCTGGCGGTGATCATCCAGGACGGCATGAAGAAGATGACCGAAGAGCAGCAGGACGTTTTCTACTACATCACCGTGATGAACGAGTCCTACCAGCAGCCAGCCATGCCGGCCGGTGTGGAAGAAGGCATCATCAAGGGCATGTACCTGCTCGAAGAAGACACCAAGGAAGCGGCGCACCACGTACAGCTGATGGGCTCCGGCACCATCCTGCGCGAAGTGCGTGAAGCGGCGAAGATCCTGCGTGACGAATTTAACGTCGGCGCCGACGTGTGGAGCGTGACCAGCTTCAACGAACTGCGTCGCGACGGCCTGGCCGTAGAGCGCAGCAACCGTCTGCATCCTGGCCAGAAGCCAGCCAAGAGCTACGTCGAAGAGTGCCTGGCTGGCCGTAAGGGTCCGGTTATCGCCTCTACCGACTACATGAAACTGTTTGCTGAACAAATTCGCCAGTGGGTCCCGTCCAAGGAATTCAAAGTCCTGGGCACCGATGGTTTCGGCCGCAGTGACAGCCGCAAGAAGCTGCGTCACTTCTTCGAAGTCGACCGTCACTTCGTGGTGTTGGCAGCCCTGGAAGCCTTGGCTGACCGTGGTGAGATCGAACCCAAGGTGGTGGCTGACGCCATCGTCAAGTTCGGGATCAACCCGGAAAAACGCAACCCACTGGACTGCTGAGGAGATTTTTTGTGAGCGAACTCATTCGCGTACCTGACATCGGCAGCGGTGAAGGTGAAGTAATCGAGCTGTTTGTGAAGGTCGGGGACACCGTCGAAGCCGACCAGAGCATCCTGACCCTGGAGTCGGACAAGGCGAGCATGGAAATTCCTGCTCCCAAGGCCGGCGTGGTCAAGAGCCTGAAGGTCAAGCTGGGCGACCGCCTGAAAGAAGGCGACGAACTGCTGGAGCTGGAAATCGAAGGCGCCGCTGATGCAGCCCCTGCGGCGGCTCCGGCTGCCGCTGCTGAACCTGCGCCTGCCGCTGAAAAACCTGCTGCCGAGGCCCCAGCGGCCCCGGCTGCTGCACCTGCCGCCGCCACCGTCCAGGACATTCACGTCCCGGACATCGGCTCGTCGGGCAAGGCCAAGATCATCGAGCTGCTGGTCAAGGTCGGCGACACCGTCGAAGCCGACCAATCGCTGATCACCCTGGAGTCCGACAAGGCCTCCATGGAAATCCCTTCGCCGGCTGCCGGCGTAGTGGAAAGCATCGCGGTCAAGCTGGAAGACGAAGTCGGCACCGGTGACTTCATCCTCAAGCTGAAAGTACAAGGCGCTGCCCCGGCAGCCGCTCCAGCACCGGCGGCGGCTCCGGCTGCCAAGGCTGAAGCCGCTCCGGCCGCTGCTGCCCCGGCACCTGCTGCAAAAGCCGAGGCCACACCGGCCCCTGCTGCTGCCGCACCTGCGCCAAGCGGTGCCAAGGTGCACGCCGGCCCTGCCGTGCGTCAGTTGGCCCGCGAGTTCGGCGTCGAGCTGAGCGCCGTCTCGGCCAGCGGCCCGCACGGTCGTGTGCTGAAGGAAGACGTGCAGGCTTACGTCAAAGCCATGATGCAAAAGGCCAAGGAAGCACCGACTGCCGGCGCGACGGGCGGCTCGGGCATTCCGCCGATCCGTACCGTGGATTTCAGCCGCTTCGGCGAAACCGAAGAAGTGCCGATGACCCGCCTGATGCAAATCGGCGCGGCCGGCCTGCACGCCAGCTGGCTGAACATCCCGCACGTGACTCAGTTCGACCAGGCCGACATCACCGACCTGGAAGCTTTCCGCGTTGCGCAGAAAGCCGTGGCCGAGAAGGCCGGCGTGAAGCTGACCGTGCTGCCACTGCTGCTCAAGGCCTGCGCGCACCTGCTCAAGGAACTGCCGGACTTCAACAGCTCGCTGGCGCCAAGCGGCAAGGCGATCATTCGCAAGAAGTACGTCAACATCGGCTTTGCCGTCGACACTCCGGATGGCCTGCTGGTACCGGTCATCAAGAACGTCGACCAGAAGAGCCTGCTGCAACTGGCTGGCGAAGCGGCTGCGCTGGCTGCCAAGGCCCGCGACAAGAAGCTCACCCCGGATGACATGCAGGGCGCCTGCTTCACCATCTCCAGCCTCGGGCACATTGGCGGCACTGGCTTCACGCCAATCGTCAACGCGCCGGAAGTGGCGATCCTGGGTGTTTCCAAGGCCACCATCCAGCCTGTGTGGGACGGTAAAGCGTTCCAGCCCAAGCTGATGCTGCCACTGTCGCTGTCCTACGATCACCGTGTGATCAACGGCGCTGCGGCTGCACGCTTCACCCAGCGCCTGAGCCAGTTGCTGAACGACATCCGCACCATCCTGCTGTAAGCCGCAGGGCCTTCCCTTTACGGGGAAGGCCCTTGCCGCACCGATTTCCGAGCGCCACGCTCGTACCTCAACCCCGCCACTTGGCGGGGCTTTTTTTGTGCGCTCGATGTACGCACAGAACAGGCTTGTACACCTTCTGTCACTTCGATTGCAGAAATCCCCCGCACGGCCGATAACTGCCTTATAGCACTTAGCCTTCATCCTCTCTTGTCAGTGCGTGCCGCATGATGCAACCTTGCCGCAGGCGACAGTAAAGAGGGCGTGAGCCGGGCGCCACGCGCATTTTCCCAAGCGAGTTTCCCCATGAAAAGCCAACCCGATGTCGCCCGTATGGCGGCCGAGGTAGTGACGCAATTACCGGTGCCTTCGCGCCTCGGTATGCTGCGTTTCGAGCGGCTTAATGAGGCAAGCTGGGCCCTGCTGTACCTCGATCCCAATTGCGAGCGCCAGTTCGGCCTGCCAGCGGTGGAACTCTGCGCGCTGATCGGCACGCCCTACGCCAGCCTGATGGAGCCCCAGGCCCGCTATCAGCTGCACGACGCAATCCAGCAGCAACTGACCCACAGCTCCCATTACCTGGTGCGCTATACCCTACACACCCATGACGGCCCGATGAGCCTGCTGGAAATGGGCGAGGCCTACAAACAACACAACCGCCATCTGCTGCGCGGCTACCTGATGGTGGTCGACGGGCTGTTCGGTGATACCACTGCGCCCGCCCCGACCGCCGACCTGGAAAACCAGAACAGCCGCCTGCAGATCGCCCTGGAACTCAACCAGCGTGCCCAGCAAGAACAGCTGCAACACCTGGAGCGGGTACGCGCCCAGCAGGAGTTGATCCTGCTGCTGGCCCGCCAGCGCTACACCACGCCCAATTCGCTGCAAGAAGCCGCCGAGCTGATTACCCGCAGCGCCTGCGACATCTACCAGATCGATTGCGCCAGCATCTGGAACCTGGAAGGTCAGCGCCTGGTGCCGATCTCGGCGTACCACCGTGCCGACCAGCAGCACCGCCTGCCCGACACCATCGACGCCAGTGGTTTCCCGGATTACCTGGAAGCCCTGCACTCCAGCCGTGCCATCGACGCCACTCATGCCCTGCGCGACCCGCGCACCCGGGAAATGGCCGAAAGCCTGCGCGCCAAAGATATTCACGCGATGCTCGACGCCAGCATTCGGGTCGACGGCCAGGTAGTCGGCGTGCTGTGCCTGGAACAAAGCGGCAGCTCGCGGGCGTGGCAGTCCGATGAGATCGCGTTTGCCGGCGAGTTGGCGGACCAGTTTGCCCAGGTGATCAACAATCACAACCGCCGCACTGCCACCAGCGCCCTGCACCTGTTCCAGCGTGCAGTGGAACAAAGCGCCAACGCCTTTCTGCTGGTCAACTGCGACGGCGTGGTGGAGTACGTCAACCCCAGCTTCACCGCGATCACCCAGTACAGCGCCGAAGAAGTCCACGGCCATCGCCTGGCCCAACTACCGGCCCTGGAAAATCTCAGCGAATTGCTGTTCGACGCGCCGTCGGCCCTGGCCAAAAGCAACAGCTGGCAGGGTGAGTTCAAGAGCCGGCGCAAGAACCTGGAACCCTATTGGGGCCAACTGTCGATTTCCAAGGTGTACGGCGACAACCGCGAGCTGACCCACTACATCGGCATCTACGAAGACATCACCCAGACCAAGCTGGCGCAACAGCGCATCGAACGTTTGGCCTACACCGACAACCTGACCAACCTGGGCAACCGCCCGGCGTTCATCCGTAACCTCGACGAACGCTTTGCCCGCGACAGCGACAGCCCGATCAGCCTGCTGCTGGTGGACATCGACAACTTCAAGCGGATCAACGACAGCCTCGGCCACCAGACCGGCGACAAGTTGCTGATCAGCCTGGCCCGCCGTTTGCGCAATAGCTTGAGCAGCGGCGGCAGCCTGGCGCGCTTCGCCAGTAACGAGTTCGCAGTGCTGTTGGATGATTCCGACCTGGAGACCGGCCAGCAGGTCGCCAGCCAGTTGCTGGCCACGCTCGACAAGCCGATGTTCGTCGACAACCAGTTGATCAGCGTCACCGGCTCCGTGGGCCTGGCCTGCGCGCCACTGCATGGCCGCGACCCGCAGACGCTGATGCGTAACGCAGGGCTGGCGCTGCACAAGGCCAAGGCCAACGGCAAACACCAGGTGCAAGTGTTTACCGAAGCGTTGAATGCCGAAGCCAGCTACAAGCTGTTCGTGGAAAACAACCTGCGTCGAGCCCTGACCCAGAACGAGCTGGACGTGTTCTACCAGCCCAAACTGTGCCTGCGCAGCGGTCGTCTGCTGGGCATGGAAGCCCTGTTGCGCTGGAACCACCCGGAAAAGGGCATGATCCGCCCCGACCAGTTCATCAGCGTGGCCGAAGAGACTGGGTTGATCATTCCGATCGGCAAATGGATCGCCCGCCAGGCGTGCCGCATGAGCAGGCAGTTGAGCGCCGCCGGCATGGGCAATTTGCAGGTGGCGATCAACCTGTCGCCCAAGCAATTTTCCGATCCGGACCTGGTGACCTCGATTGCCACCATCCTCAAGGAAGAACAGCTACCGGCCAACCTGCTGGAGCTGGAGCTGACCGAGGGTTTGCTGCTGGAAGCCACCGAAGACACACGCCTGCAACTGGACCAGTTGAAAAGCTTTGGCCTGACCCTGGCCATGGACGATTTCGGCACCGGTTACTCGTCGCTGAGCTACTTGAAAAAATTCCCCATCGACATCATTAAGATTGATCGCAGCTTTATCCACGAGATCCCGGATAACCAGGACGACATGGAAATCACCTCGGCAGTGATCGCCATGGCTCACAACCTCAAGCTCAAGGTGGTGGCCGAAGGCATCGAGACAGCCGAACAGTTGGCGTTCCTGCGCAGACACCGCTGTGATGTCGGCCAGGGCTACCTGTTCGACCGACCGATCCCCGGTGCAGAGCTGCTGACGATGCTTAAACGCTACCCGCGCGGGCCAATCGCCTGACAGCGCTGTAACACTCGGGCACACTGACTGTCTGACAATTTACTGTTACTCAACCTGACGAGAGGACTGATCATGGTCTTGCGCTCGGAAATTCTGGTGAACAAAAACGTGCTGCCTACTCAAGAACAAGCTTTGCCTGGCCGTGAAACCCCGATGAAGCTGCCGGAAACCCACTTCGTCAACGGCAACCCGCTGCTGGGCCCCTTCCTGGATGACGTCGGTTTTGCGATCTTCGGCCTGGGTTGTTTCTGGGGCGCTGAACGCAAGTTCTGGGAACGCGACGGCGTGGTCAGCACGGTGGTCGGCTACGCCGGCGGCTACACGCCGAACCCGACCTACGAAGAGGTCTGCTCAGGCCTGACCGGCCATAGCGAAGTGGTACTGGTGGTGTATGACCAGGCCAAGGTCAAGTACGAAGACTTGCTGAAGATGTTCTGGGAATTGCACAACCCTACCCAGGGCATGCGCCAGGGCAACGATATTGGCAGCCAATACCGCTCGGTGATCTACGCCACCACGTCGGAGCAACTGGCGGCGGCGAAAACCAGTGCCGAGGCTTATCAGCAAGAGCTGACCAAGGCCGGCCTGGGTGAGATCACCACGGAAATCGACGAAGCACCGACGGTGTACTTCGCCGAGGCTTACCACCAGCAGTACCTGGCGAAGAATCCGCAGGGTTACTGCGGGATCGGCGGCACCGGCGTGACCTGCCCGATCTGAAGACGAACATAAAACCCAATGTGGGAGGGGCGGTGCGACGATTCGACTTGCTCCCGATGGTGGTATGTCAGTTACAGATTTACTGACTGACACTCCGCTATCGGGAGCAAGTCGAATCGTCGCACCGCCCCTCCCACACTGGTTTTGTGTTTGGCTGGAAAGGCGCTTATTCGGCGATCAGCCAATCCATCTGCCACCCACCCTGGGTCTGGCCAAGCTTCTTTGACAGCCACGGCAGCAACTCGCGCAGCTCCTCTTCCAAGCCCCACGGCGGGTTGGCAATCGCCAGGCCCGAGCCGGTCAGGGTGTTGGGCGTGTCCAGTGGATGCACCAGCAGTTCCACCCGCAGCAGCTTCGGCGCACCGGTACCGGCCAGGTCCTGGTAGAAGCGGCGCAACATGCGCTGGTCTTTCACCGGGTACCAGATCGCCGCGACCGTCTGGCGCATGCGGCTGACGGCTTCCTTGAGGGACGCCGCACAACGCTGCATTTCGTCGAGCTTCTCGAACGGCGGGTCGATCAGCATCAACGCGCGTTTTTCCGGCACCGGCAACAGGGCACGCGGCACATGCCAGCCTTCGCCCAGATGCACTTTGACCCGGCGATCACCCTTCATATTGTCCTTGAGCAGCACGCCATCTTCGGGGTGCTTCTCGTTGAGCAGCACACGG
The DNA here is from genome assembly GCF_000263715.2 of Pseudomonas synxantha BG33R. NCBI lineage: Bacteria > Pseudomonadati > Pseudomonadota > Gammaproteobacteria > Pseudomonadales > Pseudomonadaceae > Pseudomonas > Pseudomonas synxantha. The sequence goes on along the minus strand of NZ_CM001514.1, from coordinate 550,081 downwards.
TCCTGGGGACGCGTGAGGCGTCGCGCCAGCTCCGGCGAGCCCGGGTAGTAGCGCAACTGGCCGTCCGGGTTCATCTCGTGCAGCACGCGCATGTAGTCCGCGGTGAGCGGCGGCAGGTCACTTGCGCCCCACAGGCGAGCGATGCCTTCCAGGTACTCACCGGTGCGGTTGGCCTGGTCGCCCTGCAAGTCGTACAGGCCAATGCCGGCATGGGTGTCGAGGTAGGCGAACGGCTGCTCCTTGCGCGACATCAGGGCGATGAGGCGGGTCAAGGTCAGGTGTTTGAAGACATCGGCGTGGTTGCCGGCGTGAAAGGCGTGACGATAATTCATGGTTGCTCCTGCGCAGGGGGCGAAGTTTACCTTCTACCGGTGCAAAGGTGCAGGGCCGCATGGCGGGCGGTACGGATATCACGCGAGCCTCATGGGTTTAACTCAGTTGTGCGCCAAGGTAGTCCGCCAACTCGGCATGGCTGATATCCGGCCTGCGTGCGAAGTAGGCGACCTTGTGCTGCAGGATCGTGGGTGTAAACGCAGTGTATAAGTCGGGACGCTGCTCCTGGAGCCATTGCAACACGTTGTCGATCAGCACCTGGGGCGAGTGTTGCGCCAGGCTTGCCAACAATGGCGCCGGCACTCGCCACCAAGGGCTGGGTTTGGCCGCAGCCACCTGGCGGGGCGAGACTGCCAACGACTGGCCGTTGATTAAGTAACGCTGGAATACGGGCAGCACAGTGGCGGCATCGTCACCCAACTGCTGCAACATCGGCAAAAACTGAGCGCCATCCCAGAAGCGCAAAAATACCGGCTGGTCTTCAGGCAGGTACACCTGGGTCAAACCCTTCAAGTGATCGATCACAACCTCCAACGGGCACGAAGACACCGCCAGCCAGCCCCAGTCCACGGCCTGGGTGGTGGCTACCCAGTCGAGAAAAGCACTGCCAGGCTCGACAATGCCAACATAAGGCATCACCTCATTCCAATCGGCATAGGGCGTGCCCGCCCACACCGGTTGCGGCGGTGGTGCGACCGCCATGGTTTGCCAGGCTGCAAACGGCTTGGCCTCGCTGGTGCTGCCCATGACGACGTATAGCTGCTCATCAGGCTGCAACGGTTTTTGGGCCAGCCAGGCGCTGGGCGTCAAGGGTGAGGCCATCAGGGGAAACTCCGTGCGTGGGCGCTGATATCGCACTGCCCGTTTTTGCAGCGCTCACACTCTTCGCAAAACGGCGCACTGCGCGTGAGGCTGGCCGCTTGCGCAGGGCTTAGCGGCGCGGGAATAACGGCCAACAATGTTTCCTTCACCCCCGGCATTAACGGCGGCGCCGCCGGAACAGGCGCGCCGCCTGGCTGGATCGGCACACTGCTGAATATCCCGCCCGCCGACAGCGTGATCGACTGCCCGCCCGCTTGAATCGTCACGCTGGCACCGGCATCAATGACGATGCTTTGCCCAGCGCCCAATTGAATGGTCTGCCCGGCACGCATGTACTGCGAACCGCCGACCGCCAGATGATCATCCTGCTTGAGCTCAGTGAGGCGATTGCCATGGGTAATGCGCTGCTCCTGGCCTTGCAGCTCATGGTGCGACTCGCCGCCCACCCGCATACGGCGCTGGTTATCGACCTGCACCTGCTGGTCATGCAGCACATGCTGGGTCCAGTCCCGCTGGGCGCGCAGGTAGATTTCCTCGGCACCCTTGCGGTCTTCGATGCGCAGTTCGTTGTAGCCTCCACCGCCCGGGCTGCTCTGGCTACGCAGGATGCTGCGGGTCTTGTCCGCCGGCAGGTCGAGGGGCATTGGCCTGGCGGCATTGGGCAGGCAGCCCACCACCAGCGGCATGTCCAGGTCACCATTGACGAAACCTACCAACACCTCCATGCCAACCCTGGGAATCAACACCACACCATAGCGGTCATGGGCCCAGCCGCTGGCGACACGCAACCAACAACTCGCGTGGTCGTTGTGCTCGCCGATACGGTCCCAGGCCAACTGCACCTTGACCCGGCCGTAGTCGTCGCAATGGATTTCACTGTCGACCGGGCCGGTGACCACCGCGCTTTGGTAGCCCGCTATGGTCGGGCGCGGCTGCTCAGGCAAGGGCGGGCGAAAGATTGCATCCCACGGCGTGGCAACAAAGGTGTTGCCATACCCCTGACGAAACGCCCCGCCAACCACCTCGGTGACCGCTTCCTCCAGCACCTGGGGCTGTTTGCCTTCGTGGGTGACTTGGGTGACCAGCCATATGTCATTCCACTCCTCGCGCGGGTGCTCCCTCAATTGCAGGAACCTGCCGCCGGCCAAGGCCGGCTCGTCGCTTTGCCCCTGGGCGATGCGGTAGTCGCTGCGCTGCCGCTCCAGGCTACGCTGGGCGAGGTACTTGCCATGGGCCCGGTCGGAAAAATAGCCGGGGAACTGCTGCGCCTCAAGCTTGGGCAACTGCGCGTCGGCCGCCGTGCTTTGCAGCTCGAGGTGCGGTTTGCAAAAATCGTAATCGCGCAGATTGACCGCCGTGGTGCGGGTTGCCAATTGCAGTGTGAAACGCTTGATCGCCGGCGCCTGGGCAACCATGCCCGACCCAGGCCGGTACGGCGTGGGCTGATCGACCTGGGCAAATACCGTCTGGTCATCGCCAAACACCAGCAAATGAGCATCGGGGCAATGCTGAAAGTGATAGTGAATGCCGACTTCGGCACACAGGCGTTGGATGAACGCCAGATCCGTCTCACCGAATTGCACGCAATACTCACGTTCAGGGTATTGACCGCTCAGCCGGAACTCAAAGCTGTCACTGTGGATGCCCTGCCCCGCCAACACCTGCGCAACGATCTGCGGCACCGTCTGATGCTGGAAAATCCGCTGATGACTGCTATGCGCCAGATACGCCAGGTGCGGCGCCAGGCTGAGCTGGTAGCGCGTCAGGCGCCGTCCGGAATCGCCCTGGGCGACCCGGTACACCAGGCCATGCACCCCATGGCCGCAGTCATCGAAACCCAGGTATACCTGACGATGCAGCAAGCTCTCCAGGTCGATATCCGGCTGCTCGCTGACCAGCTCAAGTTCGAAACGGTAAGGCTGGCTGATGGCCTCGGAGCCACTGAACTCATACACCTTGAGGTCACTGGGCGCCCCATCCAGGGCCAGGGTAAATACACTTTGGTTGGCAGGAGCGAACATCCGGTGTTTCTCTGCGAAGGGTGGGCAGCCGATTCTGCACCAGCTTTTTGCCCGGCCGGGCGTATCGCAGCCAAATCAGTAAGGTCCTACCTCTACCTTCATCCAGCCACCCTCGAAGACAACTGGCCGAACTAGCCGAAACAAAAACGGCCCGCCATCCAAAGGACGCGGGCCGTTTTTGTTTCAACTGGACAGGCGCTCAACGCCCGGCGCAGTTATTTGTTGAGGTTGTAGTCTTTTTCCGCAGCATCAAAACGCTCGACCATACCAACCGTCGGTGCGCCCATCTTGCTCACGAAGTAGATCGCCAGGCTGGCGAAGATGAAGCCTGGGATGATTTCGTACAGACCCAGCAGTTCGAAGTGCTTCCACACGATCACGGTGATCGCGCCGACCAGGATGCCGGCCAGTGCGCCGTTGCGGGTCATGTTTTTCCAGATCACCGAGATCAGCACCACAGGGCCGAACGCAGCGCCGAAACCGGCCCAGGCGTAGCTGACCAGGCCCAGCACACGGTTTTCCGGGTTGGCGGCCATGGCGATAGCGATCAAGGCCACTACCAGCACCATGATGCGACCGACCCAAACCAGCTCAAGCTGGGAAGCGCCTTTGCGCAGGAACGCCTTGTAGAAGTCTTCGGTCAGGGCGCTGGAGCACACCAGCAACTGGCAGCTCAAGGTGCTCATCACAGCCGCCAGAATGGCCGACAGCAACACACCGGCAACCCAAGGATTGAACAGGATCTTGGCCAGTTCGATAAACACACGCTCAGGGTTTTCAGTTACCGGGCCAGCCACTTCCGGATGCGCCGAGAAGTAAGCGATACCGAAGAAGCCCACCGCCACGGTGCCGCCCAGGCACAGGATCATCCAGGTCATGGAGATGCGACGTGCGTTGGCAATCGACTTCACCGAGTCGGCCGCCATGAAACGCGCCAGGATGTGCGGCTGGCCGAAGTAGCCCAGGCCCCAGCCCATCAGCGAGATGATGCCGATGAAGGTGGTGTTTTTCAGCATGTCGAAGTTGGTCGGGTCTTTGGCTTCAATGGCCAGGAACGTGGTGTCTACGCCGCCGGTGGCCAGCAGCACGATGATCGGCGTCAGGATCAGCGCGAAGATCATCAGCGTGGCTTGTACGGTGTCGGTCCAGCTGACCGCCAGGAAACCACCGATAAAGGTGTAGGCAATCGTTGCCGCAGCACCGGCCCACAGCGCGGTCTCGTAGGACATGCCGAAGGTGCTTTCGAACAGGCGGGCACCAGCGACAATGCCGGAGGCGCAATAGATGGTGAAGAACACCAGGATCACCACTGCCGAGATGATCCGCAGCAGGCCGCTTTTATCTTCGAAGCGGCTGGAGAAGTAATCCGGCAGAGTCAGGGCGTCGCCGTTGTGTTCGGTCTGCACCCGCAGGCGGCCAGCCACGAACAACCAGTTGAGGTAAGCACCGGCGATCAGGCCGATGGCAATCCAGCTTTCCGACAGGCCGGACATGTAGATGGCGCCCGGCAGGCCCATCAACAACCAGCCGCTCATGTCGGAAGCACCGGCCGACAAGGCTGTCACCACGCTACCGAGGCTGCGACCGCCGAGGATGTAATCGGAAAGGTTGTTGGTGGAGCGATAGGCCATCAAGCCGATCAGCACCATTGCTGCGATGTAGATCACGAACGTGATCAGGGTTGGATTGCTAACGCTCATATGAGTGACGCCCTGGCTTTGTTTTTATGTAGCGACGGTCTGTCAGATCGCCACTGGTGGATAACCGAGTAGACAAGCCTGCTAGCCGCGCATTTATGACTGGCGTTTCCCCAGGAAAGCCGCCAGCCGATGAACCAAACCTTAGAGGTGGTTGCACCTTGGTGCGCGAATGCTATTCAACAAAGCAAATAAGGTGCAACCAGTTTCTTGCGAATAAGTTGCACCCAGGGGCGATTTAGGACAAACGCCGTGTTTTTGCTCCTTTTCGGAGCAAGAACAGCCGATCTCAGAAGCAAATGCACCAATGCCAGGCGGATTCTGTCGAAGGCCAATTTTTTTCCGATCAACCGTCGAAAATTTCCTGAACAAAAGGGTTGCACCCGGTTGCACCTCTGCATTGGCAAAGCTAATCTTGCCGCCAGCAGATGCCACTCGGTAGTGGCACCCATGAGGATAAGAAAATGGCAACGACCACCCTTGGGGTCAAACTCGACGACCCGACCCGCGAGCGCCTGAAAGCCGCCGCGACCTCCATTGATCGCACGCCGCACTGGCTGATCAAGCAGGCAATTTTCAATTACCTGGAGAAACTGGAGGGTGGTGCAACCCTGTCCGAGCTCAATGGCTTGAGCAGCAAGGACGCCGAAGACGCGGGCGAGATTCAGGCTGACCACGCCCACCAGTGCTTCCTTGAGTTCGCTGAAAGCATCCTGCCGCAATCGGTACTGCGCGCTTCGATCACCGCCGCTTACCGCCGTCCGGAACCGGAAGTGGTACCGATGCTGATCGAGCAGGCGCGCCTGCCGGCAGACATGGCCGAAGCCACCAACAAGCTGGCCGCCACCATTGCCGAAAAACTGCGCAACCAGAAGAGCGCCGGCGGCCGTGCCGGTATCGTCCAGGGCTTGCTGCAAGAATTCTCCCTGTCGTCCCAGGAAGGCGTGGCGCTGATGTGCCTGGCCGAAGCGCTGCTGCGCATCCCGGACAAAGGCACCCGTGACGCGCTGATCCGCGACAAGATCAGCACCGGCAACTGGCAGCCGCACCTGGGCAACAGCCCGTCGCTGTTCGTTAACGCCGCCACCTGGGGCCTGTTGCTGACCGGCAAACTGGTCGCCACCCACAACGAAGCGGGCCTGACCTCCTCCCTGAGCCGCATCATCGGCAAAAGCGGCGAGCCGATGATCCGCAAGGGCGTCGACATGGCCATGCGCCTGATGGGCGAACAGTTCGTCACCGGCGAAACCATCGCCGAAGCCCTGGCCAATGCGAGTAAGTTCGAAGCCAAGGGCTTCCGTTACTCCTACGACATGCTCGGTGAAGCCGCCCTCACCGAACACGATGCCCAGAAGTACCTGGCCTCGTATGAACAAGCCATTCACTCCATCGGCAAAGCCTCCCATGGCCGTGGGATCTATGAAGGCCCTGGCATCTCCATCAAGCTCTCCGCCCTGCACCCGCGCTACAGCCGTGCGCAGTACGAGCGCGTGATGGACGAACTGTACCCGCGTCTGCTGTCGCTGACCTTGCTGGCCAAGCAATACGACATCGGCCTGAACATCGACGCCGAAGAAGCCGACCGCCTGGAACTGTCCCTGGACCTGCTGGAGCGTCTGTGTTTCGAGCCGCAACTGACCGGCTGGAACGGTATCGGTTTTGTGATCCAGGCTTACCAGAAGCGTTGCCCGTATGTGATCGACTACGTCATCGACCTGGCCCGCCGCAGCCGCCATCGCCTGATGATCCGCCTGGTAAAAGGCGCGTACTGGGACAGCGAAATCAAACGCGCCCAGGTCGAGGGCCTGGAAGGCTACCCGGTGTACACCCGCAAGGTGTACACCGACGTTTCCTATATTGCCTGTGCACGCAAACTGCTGTCGGTGCCGGAAGCCATCTACCCGCAGTTCGCCACGCACAACGCCCACACCCTGTCGGCCATCTACCATATCGCCGGTCAGAACTATTACCCCGGCCAGTACGAGTTCCAATGCCTGCACGGCATGGGTGAACCGTTGTACGAGCAAGTGGTGGGCAAGGTATCCGAGGGCAAGCTGAACCGTCCGTGCCGTGTGTACGCGCCGGTCGGTACCCACGAAACACTGCTGGCCTACCTGGTACGCCGCCTGTTGGAAAACGGCGCCAACACCTCGTTCGTCAACCGCATCGCCGACCAATCGATCTCGATCCAGGAGCTGGTGGCCGATCCAGTGGCCAGCATCGAGCAGATGGCCACGCTGGAAGGCGGCTTCGGCTTGCCGCACCCGCGTATTCCACTGCCGCGTGACCTGTATGGCAGCGACCGCGCCAACTCGGCCGGTATCGACCTGGCCAACGAACACCGTCTGGCGTCGTTGTCCTGCGCCTTGCTGGCGACCGCGCACAACAACTGGAAAGCCGCGCCGATGCTCGGTTGCGCCTCCAGCCAGGAAGCGGCACAACCGGTGCTGAACCCGTCCGACCTGCGTGATGTGGTTGGCCACGTACAGGAAGCTACCGTCGAAGACGTCGACAACGCGATCCAGTGCGCGATCAGCGCCGCACCGATCTGGCAGGCCACCCCGCCCGCCGAACGCGCCGCGATCCTGGAGCGTGCCGCCGACCTGATGGAAGGCGAGATCCAGCCGCTGATGGGCCTGCTGGCCCGTGAAGCCGGCAAGACCTTCGCCAACGCCATCGCCGAAGTGCGTGAAGCCGTGGACTTCCTGCGCTACTACGCAGTGCAGGCACGCAACGATTTTACCAATGACGCCCATCGCCCACTGGGCCCGGTGGTCTGCATCAGCCCGTGGAACTTCCCGCTGGCGATCTTCAGCGGCCAAGTCGCGGCTGCCCTGGCTGCCGGTAACCCGGTGCTGGCCAAGCCTGCCGAACAAACTCCGCTGGTCGCCGCCCAAGCCGTGCGCATCCTGCTCGAAGCCGGCATTCCGGAAGGCGTGCTGCAACTGCTGCCGGGCCAGGGTGAAAGCGTCGGCGCCCGCCTGGTGGGTGATGATCGCGTCAAAGGCGTGATGTTCACTGGTTCCACCGAAGTTGCTCGCTTGTTGCAACGCAATGTCGCAGGGCGCCTGGATGCCCAGGGTCGCCCGATCCCGCTGATCGCTGAAACCGGTGGCCAGAACGCGATGATCGTTGATTCGTCGGCGCTCACCGAACAGGTGGTGATCGACGTGGTGTCGTCGGCCTTCGACAGCGCCGGTCAACGTTGCTCGGCCCTGCGCGTATTGTGCCTGCAGGAAGATTCGGCAGACCGCGTCATCGAAATGCTCAAGGGCGCCATGGCTGAATGCCGCCTGGGCAACCCGGAACGCCTGTCGGTGGATATCGGCCCAGTGATCGACGCCGAAGCCAAGGCCGGCATCGAGAAGCACATCCAGGCCATGCGCGACAAAGGCCGCAACGTTTATCAGGTTGCAATTGCCGATGGTGAAGAGATCAAGCGCGGCACCTTTGTGATGCCAACCCTGATCGAGCTGGAAAGCTTCGACGAGCTGCAACGTGAAATTTTCGGTCCGGTACTGCACGTGGTGCGCTACAAGCGTAAAGAAATCGACCAGTTGATCGGCCAGATCAACGCGTCGGGCTACGGTCTGACCCTGGGCGTGCATACCCGCATCGACGAGACCATCGCCAAGGTGATCGACAACGTCAACGCCGGTAACGTCTACGTCAACCGCAACATCGTGGGTGCCGTGGTCGGCGTGCAGCCGTTCGGCGGCGAAGGCCTGTCGGGCACTGGCCCGAAAGCCGGCGGCCCGTTGTATCTGTACCGCCTGCTGTCGACTCGTCCTACCAACGCGATCGAGCAATCCTTCGTACGTGGCGACGCATTGACTGCACCGGACGTACGCCTGCGCGACGCCATGAGCCAACCGCTGACTGCCCTGAAAACCTGGGCCGACAGCCACAAGTTCAGTGAGCTGAGCGCGCTGTGCACGCAGTTCGCGGCGCAATCACAAAGCGGTATCACCCGGCAACTGGCCGGCCCGACCGGCGAGCGCAACAGCTACGCGATCCTGCCGCGTGAACACGTGCTGTGCCTGGCTGAAGTGGAAGGCGATCTGCTGACCCAACTGGCGGCAGTGCTGGCCGTCGGCGGTTCGGCGGTATGGCCGGAAACCGAGCTGACCAAGGCCCTGTTCCCACGCCTGCCGCGAGACATTCAGGCGAAGATCAAGCGCGTGGCCGACTGGACCAAGGACGACGTAGTGTTTGACGCCGTGCTGCATCACGGTGATTCCGACCAATTGCGTGCGGTGTGCCAGCAAGTGGCGCAGCGCGGTGGGGCGATTGTCGGGGTGCATGGCCTGTCGCAAGGCGAAACGGCGATTGCGCTGGAGCGCCTGGTGATCGAGCGCGCATTGAGCGTAAACACTGCTGCGGCAGGTGGTAACGCCAGCTTGATGACCATCGGCTAACTGACAAAACGCGGTAAAAGTGTGGGAGCTGGCTTGCCTGCGATAGCGGTGAGCCAGTGACATAGATGTCGACTGGCACGGCCTCATCGCAGGCAAGCCAGCTCCCACACCGATCGCGCTCCCCCTTGCGCCAGCGTTTTGCCCTTCTATCACTTAGATCAATCTTGCTACCCACCCTCCATTCGCGCGCTTAGACTCAGGCCAATTCCTTCAAAGGTAATCCGCCATGTCCGAGACGCTGCTCAGTTCCCGCAATCTGGCTTTCGAGCTGTACGAAGTCCTCGATGCCGAGGGCCTGACCCAGCGTGAGCGGTTTGCCGAACACAATCGCGAAACCTTCGATGCAGCCATCAGCACGGCGCGCAGCATCGCAGAGAAGTACTTCGCCCCCCACAACCGCAAGAATGATGAAAACGAGCCGCGCTATGAAGACGGCCAGGCGATCCTGATTCCGGAAGTCAAACCGGCCGTGGACGCCTTCCTGGAAGCAGGCTTCCTCAACGCTGCGCGCAGTTTCGAAGCCGGTGGCATGCAGTTGCCGACGCTGTTGTCGCAGGCGTGTTTCGCGCACTTTCAAGCGGCCAACGCCGCATCGACCTCCTACCCGTTCCTGACCATGGGCGCCGCCAACCTGATCGAAAGCTTCGGCACCGAGGAGCAGAAGCAGCGCTTCCTGCAACCGATGATCGACGGACGCTTCTTCGGCACCATGGCCCTGACCGAGCCCCATGCCGGCTCCTCGCTGTCAGATATTCGAACCCGCGCAGAACCGGCGGCTGACGGCAGTTATCGCCTCAAAGGCAACAAGATCTTCATCTCCGGTGGCGACCACTCGCTGTCGGAAAACATCGTGCACATGGTGCTGGCCAAATTGCCGGACGCACCTGCGGGTGTGAAGGGCATTTCGCTGTTTATCGTGCCCAAGTTCCTGGTCAACGATGACGGCAGCCTGGGCGAACGCAACGATGTGTTGCTGGCCGGGCTGTTTCACAAGATGGGCTGGCGCGGCACCACGTCCACGGCGCTCAACTTCGGCGATAACGGCAACTGCGTCGGCTACTTGGTGGGCAAACCGCACCAGGGCCTGAGCTGCATGTTCCAGATGATGAATGAAGCACGTATTGGCGTGGGCATGGGCGCGGTGATGCTCGGTTACGCCGGCTACCTCTACTCGCTGGACTACGCCCGCGAACGGCCCCAGGGTCGCCTGCCCGATAGCAAAGACCCAGGCACCGCACCAGTGGCGATCATTCAGCACGCCGATATCAAGCGCATGTTGCTGACCCAGAAAGCCTATGTGGAAGGCGCCTTTGACCTGGGCCTTTACGCAGCCCGACTGTTTGACGACACCACCACCCTGGCAACCGACACCGAGCGCAAGCACGCCCACGAACTGCTGGACCTGCTCACCCCCATCGTCAAATCCTGGCCGTCGGAGTTTTGCCTCAAGGCCAACGAACTGGCGATCCAGATTCTCGGCGGCCACGGCTACACCCGCGAATACCCGGTGGAGCAGTACTACCGCGACAACCGCTTGAACCCGATCCATGAAGGCACCCACGGCATCCAGTCCCTGGACTTGCTAGGGCGCAAATTGGCGCAGAACGGCGGTGCCGGCTTGAAGCAATTGATTCGCCTGATTGCCGAAACCTTGGCCCGTGCGCAGAAGTACTCCTCACTCACGGCACTGCGAGAGCCATTGGAGCAACTGGTCAACCGACTGCAAGGCGTCACGATTGGCCTGCTGACCGATCTCGCCCAGGGCAAGGTCAACAGCAGCCTGGCGAACTCGGCGCTGTACTTGAAAGTGTTCGGGCACACGGTGATTGGCTGGCGCTGGCTGGAACAGGCGATCCGCGCTGAAGAAGGGCTGGCCAAGGGTGAAGCGGCCGATGCGGCCTTCTACAAGGGCAAGCTCCAGGCCGCCCGGTACTTCCTGACTTGGGAAGTACCGAGCTGCCATCACGAACTGGCAATTCTGGAGGCACGCGACGATACGTGCCTGGGGATGCAGGATGAGTGGTTCTAAGGCTGGATCGCCTTGGAAATCACCTCGACCGTGGCGCTGACTTGCTCTTGGTAACGGTCGAGTTCCTGTTGGTGAGCCTGTTGCATTTCGATCTGCTCGGCGCACAGGTTCAGCGCGGCCAGTACCAATAATTTGTCACCGATCAGGGTCGGGTACTTTTTCTTGGTAACCGCCAGGGAAGCCTTGAGCATGGTCACGGCATGCATCAGGGTCTGATCTTCACCGGCCGGTGCCTTGATCGAGTAATCCTCTCCGAGAATCGAAACGACCTTTATCCCCTCATTCATGCGCTGACAGGCCCTGCACTCACACGCTCAACCAGGGCCTGGATGCGTGCGGCGGTGGCGCCATGCTTTTCTTCCTGCTCCATCAGGTTCAGTTGCAGGCTGTCGTTTTCATCCTTGGCGCGAGCCAGTTCGGCCTTGAGGGATTCGTTGCTGCCCAGCAGCTCTTGATTCTGCTGTACCAGGTCGCTGACAAGTTGTTCCAATTGGCTGAGAGATGCTTCTAACATTTTGATTTCCCGGGCTTTTAAAAGGGCGGTGACGATAAAGAAAATTCACCTCGGATGCCAGGGATATCCCCGGCGTGCAGCCCGATTTATCGGGGCCGGGCCGCACTTTCGAGCCTTAGTGACTGCAATTACCCGATCTGGTTCCTCCAATGCCCCCAACCCTTGGTCAGATGCGACAAAAGCGCGCAGCCCCTTAAGACTTTAGTCGCAGGGCCGATAACGCAGGCACACCTCGTCTCATGGCCGCACGGATCGCGCTTCCCCCCAGGATTCCAGCATGTCTCTTCGTAATATGAATATCGCCCCGAGGGCCTTCCTCGGCTTCGCGTTTATTGGCGCCCTGATGTTGTTGCTGGGTGTGTTCGCCCTGAACCAGATGAGCAAGATTCGCGCAGCCACCGAAGACATCACCTCGGCCAGCGTGCCAAGCATTCGTGCCCTCGACGAATTCACCCAACTGACCCTGCGCCTGCGCGTGCTGTCGTACCGCTTGCTGACCAACCGCGAGCCGGATGTACAGCAAAAGACGTTGGAAGCCTTCGAGATGCGCAATCAGCAGATTCGCACGGCCCAGGGCATCTACGAAAAACTCATCACCAGTACCCAGGAACGCAACGCCTACGACGAATACGTGCGCCTGCTGGGCCAGTACCACCAGATTGAAGAGCGCATGAAGAGCCTTTCACGCGCCAATCAGATCGACGAGCTGCGCAACTTGCTGAACACCGAGTTGCTGAGCAACTCCGAGCAAGTCAACGCCGTATTGACCCGTTTGCTGGATATCAATAACGACGACGCCAACGCCACCAACCAGCAAGCCAAAGACCAATACGACACGGCCTTTGACCTGGTGGTGGGCCTGCTGGTGGTTGCCACGGCGCTGACCGTGTTGTTCGCCTGGTTGCTGACCCGCAGCATCACCCTGCCCATCGCCCGCGCCCTTGAAGCCGCGGAAGAAGTGGCCGAAGGCAACCTCACACGCCCGATCACCGTGGACGGCAACGATGAGGCCGGGCGCCTGCTCGCCGCCATGGCCAAGATGCAAAACAAACTGCGTGACACCCTGCAACGCATCGCCGGCTCCGCCACTCAGTTGGCGTCTGCCGCCGAAGAGCTGAACGCCGTCACCGACGAAAGCGCCCGTGGCCTGACCCAGCAAAACAACGAAATCGAACAAGCCGCCACCGCCGTCAACGAGATGACCAGCGCCGTCGAAGAAGTCGCACGCAATGCCGTGAGCACTTCCGAAGCCTCGCGCAACGCCACCACCTCTGCCGGTGATGGTCGGGACCTGGTGCAGGAAACCGTCAGCGCCATCGAACGCATGAGCGCTGACGTGCAGGCCACCGCCTCCCTGATTGGCGACTTGGCCAATGAATCGCGGGATATCGGCAAAGTGCTGGACGTGATTCGCGGCCTGGCCGACCAGACCAACCTGCTGGCCCTGAACGCGGCGATTGAAGCCGCACGGGCCGGGGAAGCCGGACGCGGGTTCGCCGTAGTGGCCGACGAGGTGCGAGCACTGGCCCATCGCACGCAACAGTCCACCAGCGAGATCGAGCGCATGATCGGCAGTATCCAGACGGGTACTGAGCACGCAGTGGATTCGATGCGCAATAGCACCGAGCGGGCCGAATCGACGCTGAACATCGCCAAGGGCGCGGGCCTGTCGCTGGATACCATCAACACGGCGATTGTCGAGATCAACGAGCGCAACCTGGTGATCGCCAGCGCGGCGGAGGAACAGGCCCAGGTGGCGCGGGAAGTGGACCGTAACCTGGTGAATATTCGCGACCTGTCGGTGCAATCCGCTACGGGCGCCAGCCAGACCAGCGCCGCGAGCAACGAACTGTCGCGCCTGGCAGTTGATCTGAATGGGATGGTAGGCCGCTTCCGTCTCTGAAATAAGCCTTTGCTCACACCGCATACCCTGTGGGAGCTGGCTTGCCTGCGATAGCAATCTGTCAGTTAGCGCCCCTGGCGCCTGGCACACCGCAATCGCAGGCAAGCCAGCTCCCACATTTGATTGATGTGCAGCCACAAAAGCTTTTTGACAGTGCAGCAATTCAACAGGTTAGAATCGCTGGCACGCAGACTGCATGGTCAGTTTGCGCCCCGTCTTCCCTGCTCTGGAGTACTGCCTTTGAATGCGACGACCATCAACAGCCTGTTCTTGATCGGCGCGTTGCTGGTAAGTGCGAGCATTCTGGTGAGTTCCCTTTCGTCCCGCCTGGGCATCCCGATCCTGGTGATCATCCTGGCCGTGGGCATGACCGCCGGTGTCGATGGCGGCGGTATCATTTTCGATAACTACCCGACTGCCTACCTGGTGGGCAACCTCGCCCTGGCCGTGATCCTGCTCGACGGCGGCTTGCGCACACGGGTGGCGAGTTTCCGCGTGGCGCTGTGGCCGGCCTTGTCCCTGGCCACGGTGGGGGTGTTGATTACCACCGGCCTCACCGGCATGGCGGCGGCCTGGCTGTTCGACCTCAATATCATCCAGGGCTTGCTGATTGGCGCCATCGTCGGCTCCACGGACGCCGCGGCAGTGTTCTCGCTGCTGGGCGGCAAGGGCCTCAACGAACGGGTCAGCGCCAGCCTGGAAATCGAATCCGGCAGCAACGACCCGATGGCGGTGTTCCTCACCGTCACCCTGATCGACATGCTCGCCAGCGGCCAGACCGGCCTGCACTGGAGCCTGTTGACTCACCTGATTCGTGAATTCGGTATCGGTGGCCTGGTGGGCCTGGGTGGCGGCTGGCTGATGCTGCAGCTGGTCAACCGCATCAACCTGGCCAACGGCCTGTACCCGATTCTGGTAATCGCCGGCGGCCTGTTCGTTTTCGCCCTGACCAACGCCCTGCACGGTAGCGGCTTCCTCGCCGTGTACCTGTGCGGTCTGGTCATCGGCAACCGCCCGGTGCGCAGCCGCCATGGCATCCTGCATATGCTCGACGGCATGGCCTGGCTGGCGCAGATCGGCATGTTCCTGGTGCTGGGCCTGTTGGTCACGCCCCATGACCTGCTGCCCATTGCCCTGCCCGCCCTGGGCCTGGCGCTGTGGATGATCCTGTTTGCGCGGCCTCTTTCGGTGATGGTTGGCCTGTTGCCGTTCAAGGCCTTCCACGGTCGCGAAAAAGCCTTTATCGCCTGGGTCGGCCTGCGCGGCGCGGTGCCGATCATCCTCGCGGTGTTCCCGCTGATGGCCGGCCTGCCCCATGCGCAGCTGTACTTCAACCTGGCGTTCTTTATCGTGCTGGTGTCGCTGCTGGTGCAGGGCACAAGCCTGCCGTGGGTGGCCAAGTTGCTCAAGGTCACCGTGCCGCCGGACCCGGCACCGATTTCCCGCGCAGCCCTGGAAGTGCACGTCACCAGCGAGTGGGAGCTGTTCGTCTACCGCCTCGGCGCCGAGAAATGGTGCATCGGTGCGGCCCTGCGCGAGCTGAAAATGCCCGAAGGCACGCGCATCGCTGCGCTGTTTCGCGGCCAGCAACTGCTCCATCCGTCGGGTAGTACCGTGCTGGAAGTCGATGATTTGCTCTGTGTGATCGGCCATGAACACAACCTGCCGGCCCTGGGCAAACTGTTCAGCCAGGCACCGCAACGGGGCCTCGATTTGCGCTTCTTCGGCGACTTCGTGCTCGAAGGCGACGCCCAGCTGGGCGCGGTTTCGGCCTTGTACGGGCTCAAGCTCGAGGGTATCGACCCGGACATGCCGCTGAGTCGCTTCATCACCCAGAAGGTCGGCGGTGCACCGGTGGTAGGCGACCAGGTGGAGTGGAACAACACCATCTGGACTGTCGCGGTCATGGACGGGAACAAGATTGGCAAAGTCGGCGTCAGATTCCCCGAAGGAAGTCGCCCGGGCCCCGGACTCTTCCTCTAAACTGCGGGGCAACAACGCCCCGATTCTTCACCTTGCAAGACCGGTCTCTATGCCAACCCTGCGCACTTTTATCGCCACTGCCCTGCTGGGCCTGACCCTTTGCGTCGGCGCCGTTCACGCTGCCGACCCGCCCAGCGCCGACGCCATCCAGCAAACCCTGGATAAACTGCCCGACCGCAAGCTGCCCGACGCTGACATGAAGGCGTTGCAGGGCATCCTGCAGCAGACCCTGACGTACCTGGCGAACCAGCAGGATTACGAGCAGCGCCTGGCCGATCTCAAGCGCCAGCTGGAAGAGGCCCCACGCCAGACCGCCGACAACCAGCGCGAGCTGGCCCGGCTCAAGGCCACCAAAATCATCCCGGTAGCCCAACGCTACGCCTCGCTGCCCGTGCCGCAGCTTGAGCAATTGCTGGTGCAACGCAGCACCCAGCAAGGCGACCTGCAAAAAGAACTGGCCGATGCCAACAGCCTGACCATCGCCGCCCAGACCCGCCCCGAGCGCGCCCAGACCGAAATCAGCAGTAGCCAGACGCGCATCCAGCAGATCAATGCCACGCTCAAGCTGGGCAAAGACAATGGCAAAGCCCTCACCGGCGACCAGCGCAACCAGTTGAACGCTGAACTGGCGGCCCTGAATGCGCTGATCCCGCTGCGTCGCCAGGAGTTGGCCGGCAACAGCCAGTTGCAAGACCTGGGCAACAGCCAGCACGACCTGATCCAGGAAAAAACCGCGCGCCTGGAGCAGGAAATCCAGGACCTGCAAACCCTGATCAACCAGAAACGCCTGGCCCAGTCCCAGCAGACGGTGACGCAACAGTCCATCGAAGCCCAGAAAGCCGGGGGCAGCAGCATCCTTGCCAAGGAAAGCGCCGACAACCTGAAGCTGTCCGACTACCTGCTCAAGAGCACTGATCGTCTCAATGACCTGACCCAGAAGAACCTGCAGACCAAGCAGCAACTGGACACGGTCAACCAGAGCGATTCGGCCCTGGACGAGCAGATCAACGTGCTCAAGGGCAGCCTGCTGCTTTCCAAGATTCTGTATAAGCAAAAACAGGCCCTGCCGCGCCTCACCGTCGACCGCGACCTGGCCGACGATATCGCCAACATTCGGCTGTACCAGTTCGAGGTCAACCAGCAGCGTGAGCTGATCAGTTCCCCCAGCGCCTATGTGGATAACCTGCTGGCCAACCAGCCACCGGACGAAGTCACGCCGCAACTGCGTCGCACCTTGCTGGAACTGGCGATCACCCGCAGCGACCTGCTGGAGCGCCTGAGCCGCGAGCTGAGTGCGCTACTGAACGAATCGATCACCCTGCAACTGAACCAGAAGCAACTGTTGAGCACCGCCACTACACTGCGCGCGACGCTTGATGAGCAGATGTTCTGGATCCCGAGCAACAAGCCGCTGGACACCGAATGGCTGGAAACCGTGCCGGCGCACCTGAGCAAGCAAGTCGCCACGCTGCCCTGGGCATCCAGTGTCAGCGAACTGTATGACGGCCTGACCCAGCGCCCGTTGCTGTTCCTGCCGCTGCTGCTGTTGCTCGGCGCGCTGTTGTGGCGACGCAAGGCGTTGTACCAGCGCCTGAACAAGGTCCACCTGGACATCGGTCACTTCAAGCGCGACAGCCAGTGGCATACGCCGCAGGCGATCCTGATCAATATCCTGCTGGCAATGCCGGTGTCCCTGGGCCTGGCGCTGTGCGGCTATGCATTGCAGATCGACGCCCGCGGGCAGAACGCCAACCTGGGCTCGGCCCTGCTGCAGATCGCCCAGGCGTGGCTGGTGTTCTACACCGCCTACCGCATCCTTGCGCCGGGCGGCGTGGCCGAACTGCACTTTCGCTGGGAGAAACCTCAGGTCCAGTTCCTCCAGGGCTGGATACGCAAGCTCGGGCTGGTGGTACTGGCCCTGGTGGCAGTGGTGGCGATTGCCGAACACCAACCGGCGGCACTGGCCGAAGACGTGCTGGGCATTGCCGTGGTGCTCACCTGCTATGGCTTGATGGCGTGGCTGCTAAGCCGCCTGCTGCTCAACAGCCCCACCCATGAAAAGGCCTCGCTGTTTCGCAAGGCCATCGGGCTGGTGTTCACCGCCCTGCCGATCGCGCTGTTCATCGCCGTGTGCTTTGGCTACTACTACACCGCCCTGAAACTCAGCGACCGGCTGATCAACACCCTGTACCTGCTGATGTTCTGGCTGGTGATCGAGGCCACCTTCGTGCGCGGCCTCGGCGTGGCCGCCCGGCGCCTGGCCTATGCCCGCGCCCTGGCCAAACGCCAGGCCGCCAAGGAAGCCGGTGATGGCGAAGCGGTGATCGAGGAGCCGACTCTGGACATCGAACAGGTCAACGAACAGTCCATGCGACTGATCCGCCTGGCCTTGCTCGGCGGCTTTATCGCAGCGCTGTACTGGGTGTGGTCGGACCTGATCTCGGTGTTTTCGTACCTGGATAACGTCACCCTGTACGAATACACCAGCGGTACGGGTGCCAATATCAGCATGGTGCCCATCAGTATCGGCGACCTGCTCGGCGCGTCGATCATCATCGGCATCACCTTCGCCCTGGCGCGCAACCTGCCCGGCCTGCTGGAAGTGCTGGTGCTGTCCAAGCTGGACCTGGCCCAGGGCAGCGCCTATGCCACCACCACCTTGCTGTCCTACATCATTGCCGGCGTAGGGTTTGTCACCACCCTGTCCACCCTCGGCGTGAGCTGGGACAAGCTGCAATGGCTGGTTGCGGCGCTGTCAGTGGGCCTGGGCTTCGGTATGCAGGAGATCTTCGCCAACTTCATCTCCGGCATCATGATCCTGTTCGAACGCCCGGTGCGCATTGGCGACACCATCACCATCGGCAACCTGTCGGGTACGGTGAGCAAGATCCGCATTCGCGCCACCACCATCACCGACTTCGACAACAAGGACATCATTGTCCCGAACAAGACCTTTATTACCGGGCAACTGATCAACTGGTCGCTGACCGACACCATCACTCGCGTGACCCTGAAACTCGGCGTGGACTACGGCTCGGACCTGGACCTGGTGAAGGAATTGTTACTGAAGGCCGCACGGGAAAACCCGCGGGTACTGAAAGAACCCGAACCCCACGTGTACTTCCTCAACTTCGGCGAAAGCACCCTGGACCACGAGCTGCGCATGCATGTGCGCGACCTGGGCGACCGCAATCCGGTGCTCGACGAGGTCAACCGCTTTATCAACCGTGAGTTCAAGAAACAGCACATCAACATCTCGTTCAGGCAGATGGAGATCTACCTGAAAAACCTCCACGGCCAGGAATACAAACTGGTGCCGGCCGAGGATGAGCGCAAGACCATCGTCGAGCCCGTCGACAAGCCCGACGCACCAGAGCCACCCGCCGGCAAAGTGGTGGATGCGCCGGAGCCGCCACCGAGCAAACTCGACTAAACGCCCTATCCCCAGCAGAATGCTCGGACATTCTGCTGGAGATGGCCGGTGAAAGCCCTCGACGAACTGACCTTCGACAACCGCTTCGCACGCCTGGGCGACGCGTTCTCAACCCACGTATTGCCAGAGCCCCTGGACGAACCGCGCCTGGTCGTGGCAAGCAAGGCCGCCATGGCCCTGCTGGACCTCGACGCGGCCGTGGCTGAAACGCCCGTGTTTGCCGAACTGTTTGGCGGCCACAAGCTGTGGGCCGAAGCCGAACCAAGGGCGATGGTCTATTCGGGGCATCAGTTTGGCGGCTACACCCCGCAATTGGGCGATGGCCGGGGGTTGTTGCTGGGCGAGGTCTACAACGAGGCCGGCGAACATTGGGATTTGCACCTCAAGGGCGCCGGCATGACGCCTTACTCGCGCATGGGCGACGGGCGTGCGGTGTTGCGCTCTTCGATTCGCGAATTCCTCGCCTCCGAAGCGCTACACGCGCTGGGCATCCCCAGCAGCCGCGCCCTATGCGTGATCGGCTCCAGCACCCCGGTCTGGCGTGAGAAACAGGAACGTGGCGCCATGGTTTTGCGCCTGGCCCATAGCCATATCCGCTTCGGGCATTTCGAATACTTCTACTACACCAAGAAGCCCGAACAGCAGGTCGAGTTGGCCGAACATGTCTTGAACCTGCATTACCCCGAGTGCCGTGAACAGCCTGAACCTTACCTCGCGATGTTCCGCAAGATCGTCGAGCGCAATGCCGAGCTGATCGCCAAATGGCAGGCGTACGGCTTCTGCCACGGTGTGATGAACACCGACAACATGTCGATCCTGGGCATCACCTTCGACTTCGGGCCGTTTGCGTTCCTTGATGATTTTGACGCGCACTTCATCTGCAACCATTCCGACCATGAAGGGCGTTACTCCTTCAGCAACCAGGTACCGATCGGGCAGTGGAACCTCAGCGCATTGGCCCAGGCGCTTACGCCGTTTATCAGCGTTGATGCGCTCAAAGAAGCCCTCGGCCTGTACCTGCCGCTATACCAAGCCCACTATCTGGACCTGATGCGCCGCCGCCTGGGGCTGACCACCGCCGAAGAGGATGACCAGACGCTGGTGGAGAGTTTGCTCAAGCTGATGCAGAACAGCGGCGTGGACTACACGCTGTTCTTCCGTCGACTGGGCGATGAATCGGCGGCGCTGGCCGTGGCGCGGTTGCGCGATGACTTTGTCGACATGGCCGGGTTCGATGCCTGGGCCGAACTCTACAAAGCCCGCGTTGCGCGGGACGGGGATTACACCCAGGAACAGCGCCGCGAGCGCATGCATGCGGTGAACCCGCTCTACATCCTGCGCAACTATCTGGCCCAAAACGCCATCGCCGCCGCCGAGGCCGGGGACTACAGCGAAGTGCGGCGGCTGCATGAGGTGCTTTGCAAACCGTTTGAGGAACAAACGGGAATGGAGCAGTACGCGCAGCGGCCGCCGGATTGGGGCAGGCATTTGGAGATCAGTTGTTCATCGTAAGCCCTAAAGACAATGGAATTATTCTGCGGTGAATAGGCTCATCAGATCTGAGGCATACGCTGATGCTCCAGATCATAGGCCTCCACCCAGTCAGAAATGATGTCCAGTAGCCCACCCATTGGATGGTCTTCATCTTCTCCCATGATATCGAGCAGCTCATCAATCGCCTCGACCAGGGCGTCATAATCCTCCTCGGTTTGGGGTTTGCGCAGCAGCGTTGCAACGTAAGGCCAATGTTCAATGGCCAGTTTCAAAGCGTCGTTCATGCTTTGTCCTTTTTATCGAGTGTTGATAAACCGCGTCGCCGACAACAGATTGAAGCCAATAGCCGCCCCCAAGGAGCCCCCGATGTCCGAAACTCTTGTAATCCCCTGCCCTCATTGCAATGGCCTCAACCGCATCCCCGGCGAACGCCTGGGTGATGCGCCCAAGTGCGGGCGTTGCAAGCAGCCGGTGTTGTTGAACAAGCCGTTTGAATTGAAACAAGGCGACTACGCCAGCCAGATCAAGGGCGACTTGCCGTTGCTGGTGGATGTGTGGGCCGACTGGTGCGGGCCGTGCAAGTCGTTTGCGCCGGTATTCGAGCAGGCCGCCGGGCAGCTTGAAGGCAAGTGCCGGCTGGCGAAGCTGGACAGTGAGGCTAATCAGCAGCTGTCGGCGCAGTTGGGGATTCGTTCTATTCCCAGTTTGATTCTGTTCAAGAACGGTCGCGAAGTGGCGCGCCAGAGTGGGGCGTTTCCGTTGCCGCAGTTGATGAGCTGGTTGCGTAGCCAGGGGGTGTAAACATCCCCCGCCATCAACTCGGTCAATGTAGGAGCTGGCTTGCCTGCGATGCAGGCGACTCGGTCGGTCTGATATACCGAGGCGATGCCATCGCAGGCAAGCCAGCTCCCACATTGAATGCATTTCAGCTTTAGGTCAGCGGGGCTTCGCGGTCCATCATCTGGCTGACCAGCATGACACCCAGTTCGCTTAACTGGTGGATGGCCAGCGCTACGTCGCGGTGTTCGCCGGCGAGGTCGTTGGACAGGTTGAGCAGCAAGGTGCGCACCGAGGAGAAGGTTTCGTAGCTGTTGAGCACGAGGGTTTCGGTGGGGAGGTTGGGTGTAACGGTATAAAGGTTAACCATGGATCGTCTCCGAGTAGAGGAGCCGCAACCTACCGCTACTAAACGGAGGGTGGCAGCTGTACGCAGGTTAGTAGACCGGGGAGACGCAACCGGCGCGCTCGAAAGCGCCCTCCGTACAGCCACCATCAAATCCAGGAAGATCCTGATGACGATTTGCCGTACGTCTCACCACGGGCTACTAAACCCGATCACTGAACATTCAGCGACCGGCAAACCTTAGAGACGCCCATCCAGACGCACAAGCCGGCCGATTCTGGCGTAGCTGTAGGCAAGGTTACAAGGCACAAGCCCTATTGCCAGACCGGTCCTACAGCCTCTGTGGGACGATTCATTGGAATACCATCCAAATGTGGGAGGGGGCTTGCCCCCTCCCACATTTGATCTGTGTGGCACTTGAAATCAGGCGTTTTCCAGCAGGTTATGCAATTCGACGAACTGCTGAGTCAGCTTATGCCGTGGGTCCAGGTGGATCAGCGGCTTGCTCTCCTGGTGCGACTCGCGCATTCGCACCGAGCTGGCCAGGTACACCGGCAGCACTGGCAGCCCTTCGGCAATCAGTTCATCCAGAATCTGCTGCGGCAGGCTGGCCCGGGCCTGAAACTGGTTGACCACGATGCCTTCCACTTCCAGGCCTTCATTATGGTCGTCCTTCAGTTCTTCGATTTCCGCGAGCAGGCCATATAGCGCCTGGCGCGAAAAACTGTCGCAATCGAAAGGGATCAGCACACGATCAGCCGCAATCAGCGCAGAAACCGCATAGAAGTTCAACGCGGGTGGGGTGTCGAGGTAAATCCGGTCGTAATCCTCGCTCAACTCATCCAGCAGCTTTCGCAGCTTGTTGATCTTGTGCTTGGCTTCGAGCTTGGGCTGCAGGTCTGCCAGCTCGGCGGTGGCGGTGATGACGTGCAGGTTGTCGAACGGCGTTTCGTAGATATCAACCTTGTTCTTCTTCGAAAAAGGCCCGGAAGACAACGTTTGCTTGAAAAAATCCGCGATCCCCATGGGGATGTCTTCGCCCGTCAAGCCGGTCAGGTACTGGGTCGAGTTGGCTTGCGCATCGAGGTCCACCAACAGGGTTCGATAACCTTCGCTGGCGCTGACCGCCGCCAGGTTGCAGGCGATGCTGGACTTGCCCACGCCGCCTTTTTGATTGAACACCACACGCCGCATGGAAAAACCTCCGTGTATCAATGAATGACCGAGTGTAGAGCGCAAAAGCGCCAGTTAGCTACCTCGTTCATCCATACGCTGTGCCTGGCTCACAAATGAATGGGAAATCTCCGACGACCCAGCCTGGCCTGTGATCGCCGACAATCTGTAAATTCTTCCAACTTATTTGTGATCAATAGTGAACAAACTTTCACCACTATTTGCTAGAACCCCGCGGCACCGGGATAATGCGCGCCATTCGGCTATTGCTCTCTGTCCCGGAATCCGGGGCCATTGGCCGCACATGGAAGCCCGCAGGGGCGGGATAACTTCTCAGTGATCAACTTCAACATCGCCCAATGGCGCGCCTGGGCTCCTGGCCTTGAGAGTGCGCACGACTGGCACGCCTGGTGCCGGGACCCGGTGTTGCTGCCCGTCAGCGAAGCCTGCCCGGATGTGTCATTTCTGCCAGCTATGCAGCGCCGCCGCTTGAGCCGGCTGGCGCGCATGGCATTCAGCGTCGG
The DNA here is from genome assembly GCF_000263715.2 of Pseudomonas synxantha BG33R. Taxonomy (NCBI): domain Bacteria; kingdom Pseudomonadati; phylum Pseudomonadota; class Gammaproteobacteria; order Pseudomonadales; family Pseudomonadaceae; genus Pseudomonas; species Pseudomonas synxantha. Next base: position 526,614 of record NZ_CM001514.1, on the reverse strand, counting down.
CTGGCCGCTGGCCGAGGGCCTTGCAGAGCTGCCGCTGGTGTTCATTTCCCGCCACGGCGAAACCCCGCGCACCCTGGATATCCTCAGTGATCTGGCCAACGAGCAGCCGCTGTCGCCCACCCAGTTCAGCCTGTCGGTGCACAACGCGGTGATCGGTCTGTGGTCGATCCTGCGCAATGAAACCGCCGAGATGACTGCCCTCGCCGCCGTTGGCGATGGCCTGGAGCACGGCCTCCTCGAAGCCGCCGCACTGCTCAACGAAGGCGCCCCGGCGGTGCTGCTGATGATCACTGAAGAACAGCCGCCCGAAGCCTACGCCGGCTGGATCCATGACGTACCTTTCCCCTATGCCCTCGGCCTGTTGCTCACACCGGGCGACGAGTGGCAGCTGGAACTCACCACCGGCACTGTCCAACCCTCCACCATCGCCCAGTGGCCCCACGCCCTGAACCTGCTGCGCACCCTGCTGACCGAACAGGGCGCCTGCCAACATGCCTGGAAGAACCGAGTATGGAACTGGCAACGCAAGCCCTGACCGACAAGCCTCGGGACGCCTATTACTGGCGCCTGCTCGCTACCGCCGCGAGCTTTTTCCTGTTCGGCGTGGGCGGGTTGTGCCTGCGTTTGCTGGTGTTTCCATTGCTCAGTTGCTTGCCGGGCAGTGCCGAACAGCACCAGCGCCGTGCACGTCACACCATCAGCCGGCTGTTCTGGTTCTTTGTGCGGTTGATGCAGCGTGTCGGCGTGCTGACCTACAGCGTGGAAGGCGCCGAAAAGCTCGGGCGTCCAGGGCAGATGATCGTTGCCAACCACCCGTCGCTGATCGATGTGGTGTTCCTGATCGGCCTGATGCGCCAGACCAACTGCGTGGTCAAGCAGAGCCTGTTCCAGAACCCCTTCACCCGCGGGCCGGTGCATGACGCCGGCTACATCAGCAACGACGGCAGCGCCGATATGCTCGATGCGGCTGCCGACGCCCTGCGCGCCGGCCAGACCCTGATCATCTTTCCCGAAGGCACCCGCACCACGCCCGGCGCGGCCCCGGCCTTTCATCGTGGCGGCGCAGCCATTGCCCTGCGGGGTGCGACAATCATCACCCCGGTAGTGATCAAGGTCAGCCCCACCACCCTGACCAAGGCCGAACCCTGGTATCGCATCCCCAAACGTCGATTTCACTTCAGTTTGCGCGTGGGGGCCGATATAGAGCCACAAGCGTTTGCCGCGCTCGGCGCCGCGCCCCAGGCTTCACGCAAGCTCAACGATTACCTGCATCACTATTTCATTAAGGAGCTCGCCGAAGATGAGCGACCAAAAAAGCCTTGAGCACGAGATAAAAGAGCTGATCATCGAGGCCCTGGGTCTGGAAGACATCAGCGCCGACGACATTGGCAGCGAACAGACTCTGTTTGGCGAAGGCCTGGGCCTGGACTCGGTCGATGCCCTGGAATTGGGCCTGGCGATCCAGAAAACCTACGGCATCAAGATCGATGCCGACGCCAAGGACACCCGCAATCACTTCACCAACGTGGCCAGCCTTGCGGCGTTCGTCACGGCCCGACAGGCAGCTTGAGACCGTACCATGCAAACTCGTGACGATATTTTCAACACCCTGCGCGATGCCTTGGTGGAACTGTTTGAACTGGAACCTGCGCGCGTCACCCTCGACGCCAACCTGTATCAAGACCTGGAAATCGACAGCATCGACGCCGTGGACCTGATCGACCACATCAAGCGCCAGACCGGCAAAAAGATCGCCGCCGAAGAATTCAAGGCGGTGCGCACCGTGAACGACGTGGTTGAGGCGGTATACCGTCTGGTCCAGCCCGCCGCATGAGCCGGCTGATCGGCCTTGGCCTGTTGTTGGCGGGGCTGCTGTACCCCTTTGCGGTGTATTACGGCACCGAGCATTTTGCACCGTGGCAATTCGGCCTGTTGCTGGGCAGCCTGTGGCTGTTGCGCGCCCTGACCGCTGGGCGGCGCCCGGGCAGCCGCTGGATGGCGGTGACGGTGATCGTGTTCTGCGTGCTGCTGGCCTGGTTCGATAACCCGCAGTGGCTGCGTTGGTACCCCAGCCTGGTCAATGCGTTCATGTTGGCGCTGTTCGGCCTGAGCCTGAAATACGGCCCGCCGATGGTCGAGCGCTTGGCACGCATGACTGACCCGCAACTGCCGCCGAAGGCAATCGTGTATACCCGCCAGGTCACCGTGGTGTGGAGTGCATTTTTTCTGTGTAATGGCTTGCTCGCCGCCGCGCTCACGCTGTGGGCGCCGCTGAGCTGGTGGACGTTGTACAACGGCTTGATCGCCTACGGGCTGATGGCGCTGTTGTTTGCCGTGGAATGGCTGGTACGACAAAGGGTTCGAGGCCGCGTATGAATGGGTTGAAACTTGAGCACTTGTTGCTTGAGCCGCTGCAACAGCGCTGGGTCACCACCGAGCCTGACATGAATCACGCCCAGCTGTGGGAAGCATCCCTGCGCCTGGCGGCCGGCTTGCAGGCGCGAGGCATCCAGCGCCTGGCCGTGTACCTGGAAGACGCGGGCGTCCTGGCGATTGCCTTGCTGGGCGCCTGGCGCGCCGGTGCCAGCGTACTGCTGCCGGCCGACCTGCAGCCCCAGACCCGCCATCGCTGGGATCCTGCCGTCGACGCCTGGTTGATCGAAGCCGCTGATCTCGAGGCGCTGTACCAGGCGCCCCTGAGCCCTGCGGTTCTCGACCTGGACACCTGCCAACTGAGCCTGTGCACCTCCGGTTCCAGCGGCGAGCCCAAGCGCATCGACAAGTCCCTGCGCCAACTGGCCAATGAAGTCGAGGCGCTGGAAGCCCTGTGGGGGGCGGACCTCAAAGACGCCTGCATCATCGGCAGCGTCGCCACCCAGCACATCTACGGCTTGCTGTTTCGCGTGCTGTGGCCGCTGTGCGCAGGTCGCACCTTTGTGCGCAAGCAACTGGCGTTCCCCGAAGACATGCAGCGCGCCAGCCGCGAGCACCCACAATTTGCCTGGGTCGCCAGCCCGGCGCTGCTCAAACGCATGGGCGACAACCTCGACTGGCCGGCACTGAGCCAGGTTGCGCGGGTGTTTTCCTCCGGTGGCGCGCTGCCCGTTGAAGCCGCCGGCAGTCTGTATGACCGCTTGCAGCAATGGCCGACGGAAATTCTCGGCAGCTCGGAAACCGGCGGCATCGCCTGGCGCCAGGGCGCGCAACCCTGGCAGCCGTTTGCCGATGTGCAACTGAGCCAGGATGCCGACGGCGCACTGCGTATCGCATCAAAGTACCTGCCCGAAGGGCACATCGAACAGACCGCCGACGCTGCACGCATCCATGCCGATGGCCGTTTTGAATTGCTGGGCCGCCTGGACCGTATCGTCAAGCTGGAAGAAAAACGCATCTCCCTGCCGATGCTCGAACAGGCGTTGATGACCCACCCCTGGGTCGCCGAAACCCGCCTGGGTGTGGTGCAGGAAAACCGCGCCTCCCTTGGCGCACTGGTGGTGCTCAGCGGCGATGGCCTGCATGCCCTGCGCAACCAGGGCCGGCGCACGCTCACCCAAACCCTGCGCCAGCACCTGGGCCAACATTGCGAAGCCCTGGCCCTGCCCCGTCGCTGGCGGTTGCTGCGCCAATTGCCGCTCAACAGCCAGGGCAAGCTGCCCCAGGCCGATATCGAAGCACTTCTGCTGGCTCCCCGGCCAAAAGCCCCCGAAGTGCTGGAGCAGGTCGAAGCCGATGGCGAATGGACCGTACAACTGAGCGTCCCGCCGGACCTGGCCTATTTCAGCGGACACTTCCCGGTAACGCCGGTGCTGCCGGGCGTGGTGCAGGTGGAATGGGCATTCAACCTGGGCCAGCAACTGCTCGACTTGCCGAGCACATTCGCCGGCATGGAAGTGCTCAAGTTCCAGCAACTGGTGCGCCCGGGCGATCAGATTGAACTGCACCTGCGCTTTGACCGGGAACGCAGCAAGCTTTATTTCACCTACCGCAACGGCGTTGCCGCCTGTTCCAGCGGACGCATACAGTTGGTGACTGCGAATGCATAACCCCTGCGCCCTGATTCCGGTGTACAACCACGAAACTGCCGTACCCGCCGTGGTCCGCAGCCTGCTGGGCAGCGGCTTGCCGTGCGTGCTGGTCGACGACGGCAGCAGCCCGGCCTGCGCAGCGGTGTTGGCGCAATTGGCCACCCTCGACAACGTCACCCTGTTGACCCTGCCCAGCAACCAGGGCAAGGGCGGCGCAGTGATGGCCGGCTTTAGCGAAGCGGCGCGCCTGGGCTACACCCACGCCCTGCAAGTGGACGCCGACGGCCAGCACGACCTGCGTGAAGTCGAGACCTTTATCGACACCTCGCGCCGGCACCCTGACGCCGTCATCTGCGGCTACCCCGAATACGACGACAGCGTGCCCAAAGGCCGCTTGTATGCGCGCTACCTGACCCACGTGTGGGTGTGGATCAACACCCTGTCGTTGCAGATTCGCGACTCGATGTGCGGTTTTCGCGTGTACCCGCTGGCGCCAACCCTGGTCTTGATCGACTCGGCCTACATCGGCACGCACATGGATTTCGACTCGGACATCCTGGTGCGCCTGGCCTGGCGCAACCAACCGATGCGCTGGCTGCCGACCCAGGTGCACTACCCTGCCGACGGCTTGTCGCACTTTCGCTTGTTCCGCGACAACGTTCGCATCAGCGCCATGCACACGCGGCTGTTTTTCGGCATGTTGGTGCGTGCGCCGATGATCCTGTGGCGACGGTGGCAGGCATGAGCGACAGCACCAAGCACTGGGCCGACCGCGAGGAACGCGGCAGCTTCTGGCTGATGAAGCTCACGGCGCTCGCCGCAAAAGTCCTGGGTCGTCGCCTGTTGAGCCCTTTGCTCTACAGCATCGTTTTCTACTTCTTTCTGTTTGGCCGCACGGCGCGCCACAGCGCCTGGCAATATCAACAGCGCCTGGCCCAATGGAGTGGGCGCGATGAACTACTGCCCAGCCACCGGAAAGTCTTCGGCCAGTTCATGGCCTTCGCCGATTCCCTGCTCGACAAGCTCGACGTATGGAACGGCAAGCTGGGCCTGGAACAGATCGAAATCAACGACCCGGCGCAATTGCGCGGGCAACTGCGTGGCGCACGCGGGCAGATGCTGGTGGGCGCGCACCTGGGCAACCTGGAAGTGTGCCGTGCACTGGCGGAGATCGGTGAACAGGTCACCATGAACGTGTTGGTGCACACCAAGCACGCCGAGCGTTTCAACCGCCTGCTGGGCGAAGCCGGGGCCAGCCATTTGCGCCTGATCCAGGTCAGCGAGTTGGACCCGGCCACCATGCTGCTGCTCAGCCAGCGCCTGGACGACGGCGAATGGCTGGCGATTGCCGGTGACCGCATACCGTTGCACGGTGGGCGTACGGTGCGCGTGGATTTCCTCGGCCACCCGGCTGCGTTCCCCCAAGGCCCGTGGCTGCTGGCCGGGCTGCTCAAATGCCCGGTCAACCTGCTGATGTGCCTCAAGCATGAAGGCCGCTATCGCCTGACCATCGAGCCTTTCGCGCCGTTGATCGAATGGAAGCGCAGCACCCGCGAGCAAGTGATTGCCGAGTGGACCGCCCGCTACGCCGCACGCCTGGGCCAGTTCTGCCTGCAAGCGCCCCAACAATGGTTCAACTTTTACCCTTTCTGGAAGACCGATGACGACGCATCTTGAGCCGGTAACCTTTGGCGAACGCCCCTTGCGCATCGAAGACGTGCTGGCCCTGGCCAACCGTCAGGTGCCCACGCAATTGCAGGGTGATGCGGCCTATCGTCAGCGCATCGCCAAGGGCGCGCAGTTTCTCGACTCGCTGCTGGACAAGGAAGGCGTGATCTACGGCGTGACCACCGGCTACGGCGACTCCTGCGTGGTGGCGGTGCCGCTGGAACACGTCGAAGCCTTGCCGCGTCACCTGTACACCTTCCACGGTTGCGGCCTGGGCAAGTTGCTCGACGCCCAAGCCACCCGCGCAGTATTGGCGGCGCGTTTGCAGTCGCTGTGCCATGGCGTGTCGGGCGTACGCGTGGAGCTACTGGAACGTCTGCACGCCTTCCTTGAACACGATGTGCTGCCACTGATCCCGGAAGAAGGCTCGGTGGGCGCCAGCGGTGATCTGACGCCGCTGTCCTACGTGGCAGCGACCTTGTCCGGCGAACGTGAAGTGCTGTTTCGTGGCGAACGCCGCCCGGCGGCCGACGTGCACCGCGAACTGGGCTGGGAGCCTTTGGTGCTGCGCCCCAAGGAAGCCCTGGCCTTGATGAACGGCACCGCCGTGATGACTGGCCTGGCCTGCCTGGCTTTCGCTCGCGCCGACTACCTGCTGCACCTGGCCACACGCATCACCGCGCTCAATGTGGTGGCGCTGCAAGGCAACCCGGAACACTTCGACGAGCGCCTGTTCGCCGCCAAGCCGCACCCTGGGCAGATGCAAGTGGCCGCGTGGCTGCGCAACGACCTGGCGATCGATGCACCGACCGCACCGCTGCATCGCTTGCAGGATCGCTACTCGCTGCGCTGCGCGCCCCATGTACTCGGCGTGTTGGCCGACAGCCTGAGCTGGCTGCGCTCGTTCATCGAGATCGAACTCAACAGCGCCAACGACAACCCGATCATCGACGCTGAAGAAGAACGCGTACTGCACGGCGGGCACTTCTACGGCGGGCATATCGCCTTCGCCATGGACAGCCTCAAGACCCTGGTGGCCAACGTCGCCGACCTGCTCGACCGCCAGCTCGCGCTGCTGGTGGACGTGCGTTACAACCATGGCCTGCCAAGCAACCTTTCGGGCGCCCCCGCCGACCGCGCGATGATCAACCACGGCTTCAAGGCCGTGCAGATCGGCACCAGCGCCTGGACCGCCGAAGCGCTGAAGAACACCATGCCGGCCAGTGTGTTCTCACGCTCCACCGAGTGCCACAACCAGGACAAGGTGAGCATGGGCACCATTGCCGCCCGCGATGCAATCCGCGTACTGGAGCTGACCGAACAAGTAGCCGCCGCCACCCTGCTCGCCGCCAACCAGGGTGTGTGGCTGCGCGCCCAAGCAGAAGATGCCCGAGCGCTGCCACCGGCACTGGCCGCAATGCACGCAGAGTTGGCCATGGACTTCCCGCCAGTCATCGAAGACCGTGCCCTGGAAGGCGAACTGCGCCTGTGCCTGCAACGCATCGCCACGCAACACTGGAGGCTGCATGCGTAGCCCCGGCGTATTGCACTGCGACACGCAAATCCTCGTGCCGTTTTTCGATATCGACACCATGAACGTGGTGTGGCACGGGCATTACGTGAAGTACCTGGAAGTGGCGCGTTGCGCGTTGCTGGACAAGCTCGGCCATAACTACACGGCCATGCTCGAATCCGGCTACGCCTGGCCGGTGATCGACATGCAGCTACGCTATGTACGTGGCGCGACCTTCGGTCAGACGCTCAATGTGCGTGCCAGCCTGGTGGAGTGGGAGAACCGTTTGAAGGTCAACTACCTGATCACTGACCTGGCGAGCGGCGAGCGTTTGACCCGCGCCAGCACCGTGCAGGTGGCGGTGCAAATCGCCAACCGCGAGATGCAACTTGCCTCGCCCACGATATTCACCGATGCCGTAGAAAGGGCCCTGAAATGCTGACCCCTGTGGGAGCGGGCTTGCCCGCGATGGTCGTTAACGATAACGCACGACGCCTGACACTACGCAGCGTCCTCAGGTTCTTCGCGGGCAAGCCCGCTCCCACAGGGATTGTGCTTATCCTGCTGTTAGGCGTTCCAGGCTTGGCCCAGGCTTTCGACTTGCAGCAGTTGAGCGATCAGCTTGCAAAACCCGCCGTCATCCACGGCAGCTTCACCCAGGAAAAACACCTGCGCGCCCTGCCCCAGCCGCTGGTCAGCAAAGGCACCTTCGTGCTCGCCAAGGACCACGGCCTGTTATGGCTGCTCAAGACCCCGCTGCAACAGGACTACCGCATCACAGGCCAAGGCATCGCCCGGCGTGACGCCAACGGCTGGCAACCGCTGCCGAACAAGAGCGCCGGGGCCGAACAGAATCGCCTGTTTCTCGCCGTACTCCAGGGCGACAGCAGCGGCTTGCAGCGTGACTTCGAACTGCAACTGCAAGGCCAGCCCCACAACTGGAAGCTCACGCTGACCCCGCGCTCATTGCTGCTCAAGCAAGTGTTCACCCGGATCAATATCGACGGCGGCGAACTGGTGCAAACCATCGAGCTGCTGGAAACCCAGGGCGACAGCACGGTATTGCGTATGCAGGACAGCACGGCCGACCAGCCCTTGAGCGATGCGGAGCAACACGACTTTGCCCAGTGAGCGCCTATTGCCGCGCCTGTTCCTGATCCTGCTGGTGGCCGTGCTGGCCCTGGCCGGCTGGCAGTGGCGCCATGGCGCGCCGTTGTCGGCCAACCTGATGGAACTGGTGCCCGGCAGCACGCCGGACGCCCTTGAGCAGCAAGCCGAACAGCGCATGCAGGAGCCGCTCAACCGCGAAATGCTGGTGCTGGTGGGGCATGCCGACCGCGAGCAAGCACTGGCCGTAGCTCAGCAATTGGGCGAGCGTTGGCAGGCCAGCGGCTTGTTTGAAAAAGTGCAGTGGAACCTGCAAGCCGACCTGCCAGCACTGCGCGAGCAACTGCTGCGCGGGCGCTTGTCGATGCTCTCGGCCAAGGACCGCGAGCAACTGATTGAGCAACCCGACGCCTTCATCCAGCAACGGGTGCAAGCGCTGTTCGACCCGTTCACCGGCTTCAGCCTGGTGCCGAGCCAGGACGACTGGCTCGGCCTGACCGGGCGTATCCAGAACAGCCAGCCGCAACACGGCGCGGTTCAGCTGGACATCGGCAGCGGCGCCTTGATCGCCGAAGCCGACGGCCAAAGCTGGGTGCTGGTGCGGGCACGCACCCACGGCAATGCCTTCGATATGAAATTGCCGTTGCAAGTGGCGGATTTGCTCCAGGCCAGCCGCGAGCAGGCGGGTGAGGACGGCGCGCAATTGCTCGCCGCCAGCGGCTTGCTCTACGCGGCCAATGGGCAGCAGCAAGCCACGCGGGAAATCACCTGGGTCGGCGGTGGCGCAACCATCGGCATCCTGTTGTTGCTGTTGCTGGCCTTCCGGCGCTGGAGGGTGTTGCTGGCATTTGTGCCGGTGCTGGTGGGCATGCTGTTTGGCGCGGTGGCCTGCGTGGCGTTGTTTGGGCATATGCATGTGATGACCCTGGTACTGGGTTCCAGCCTGATCGGCGTGGCGGTGGATTACCCACTGCACTACCTGTCCAAAAGCTGGAGCCTGCAACCCTGGCGCAGTTGGCCGGCGTTGCGCCTGACCCTGCCGGGGCTGAGCCTGAGCCTGGCCACCAGTTGCATCGGCTATCTGGCGCTGGCCTGGACACCCTTCCCGGCGCTGACGCAAATCGCGGTGTTCTCCGCCGCCGGGCTGGTGGGGGCTTATTTGTGTGCGGTGTGCCTGCTGCCTGCGCTGCTCAAGGGCGTGGAGCTGCGTCCGGCGCAATGGCCGCTGCGTGTCGCCCAGGCCCTATGGCAACTGCGTACCGCCTTGATCAAACGCGTGCCCGGTTCAGTGCTGCTGGTGGCGGTGCTGGTGTTCTGCGCCGCCGGCCTGTGGCAGCTCAACAGCAAGAACGATATTCGCCAGTGGATCGGCGCGCCGCCGCAATTGCTCCAGGAAGCACAGGCCGTAGCGCGCATCACCGGGTTCCAGCCCACCAGCCAGTTTTTCCTGGTGCGCGCAGATAATCAGCAGCAGTTGCTGGAACGCCAAGCCGCCTTGGGCAAACGCCTGGATCAGTTGGTGAACATGGACAAGCTCCAGGGTTACCTGGCGCTCAGTCAACTGGTGAACCTGCCCGAGGAGCAGCAACAACTGCGCGATGCGCTGAACACTCTGGCGCAGCACTGGCAACCGCTGCTGGACCTCGGCGTACCCGTCAGTGCCCTGCAGGCTGAAGTCACGCAGTTGCAGGCGCTGCCCACTCAAGACATTGACGCAGCCCTGCAAGGCCCGCTGGCCGAACCCTGGCGCACGCTCTGGCTCGGCCCGGTCGACGGCGGCGTGGCGGCCATGGTCAGCCTGCAAGGCTTGAACAACCCGGCGTTGCTGCGGGTGCAGGCGCTGGATTTGCCCGGCGTGCAACTGGTCGATCGCCTGGGCGACCTGAACCGCGTGTTTGCCGACACGCAAATCAGCGCAGCCGAATTGAAGTTGCTGTCGTGCGTGCTGATCGTGCTGTTGCTGATTGTGCCCTTCGGTTTTGGCGGCGCCTTGCGTATCGTCGCCCTGCCCCTGCTGGCCGCGCTGTGCAGCCTGGCCAGCCTCGGCTGGCTGGGCCAGCCGCTGACCTTGTTCAGCCTGTTTGGCCTGTTGCTGGTCACGGCCATCAGCGTTGACTACGCGATCTTGATGCGCGAGCAGATCGGCGGCCCGGCCGTCAGCCTCTTGGGAACACTGCTGGCGGCGTTGACAACCTGGTTGTCGTTCGGCCTGCTGGCGGTGTCGAGTACACCGGCCGTGAGTAATTTCGGTTTATCGGTCAGCCTGGGCCTGGCATTCAGCTTTATGCTGGCGCCCTGGGCAGCCCAGCAGAAACACACCTTATGAATGCGATTATCGCCCATGCGGCAAGGAGCCCTCGTGCCCACAGTTGAAATGGAACGTCGCCAGGTGGTGGTGATCGGTGCCGGGCCATCCGGTGCCATTGCGGCCGCGCTGCTAAAGCGCAAAGGGCATGATGTATTGATCATCGAACGCGAGCATTTCCCGCGTTTTTCGATTGGCGAAAGCCTGCTGTCGCACTGCATCGACTTCATCGAAGAAGCCGGGATGCTCGACGCTGTGCAAGCGGCGGGCTTCCAGGTAAAAACCGGCGCCGCGTTCGCCTGGGGCGAGCGCTACAGTGCGTTTGACTTTGGCGACACCTTCAGCAACGGCAAGCCCACCACCTTCCAGGTGCAGCGCGGCGAGTTCGACAAGTTGCTGGCCGATCAGGCGGCGCTGCAAGGTGTGGAAATCCGCTATGGCCAAAGCATTGTCGGTGTGGATTTCTCCGGCGAGTGCCGCTACCTGCATGTGCGCCGACAGAACGGCAGCGAGTACCACATCAAAGCCAAGTTCGTGCTCGACGCCAGCGGCTATGGCCGCGTGCTGCCGCGCCTGCTGGACCTTGAGGCGCCCTCGAACTTCCCGCTGCGCCAGGCCGTGTTCACTCACATCGAAGACCGCATCGAACACCCAGGCTTTGATCGCAGCAAAATTCTGGTCACCACCCACCCGACCCAGCGCGACATCTGGTTCTGGACCATCCCGTTCAGCAACGGCCGTTGCTCGGTGGGCGTGGTCGCGGCCAAAGAACATTTCGATGGCCGCGACAGCGACCTTGACGCCTGCCTGCGCAGCTTTGTCGATGAAACGCCAAGCCTGGCCGCCGTGCTGCAAAACGCCGCCTGGGACACCCCGGCACGCAGCATCGGCGGCTATTCGGCCAACGTCAAAAGCCTGCACGGCCCAGGCTTTGCGCTACTGGGCAATGCGGCGGAATTTCTCGATCCGGTGTTCTCGTCCGGCGTGACCATCGCCATGCGGTCGGCCAGCATGGCCGCCGCTGTGCTGCACCGTCAGCTCAACGGCGAGACCGTGGACTGGCAAAGCGAATTCGCCGAACCCTTGAAGCGCGGTGTCGATACCTTCCGCTGCTACGTCGAAGGCTGGTATGCCGGTACGTTCCAGGATGTGATTTTCCATCCCGGCAGCTCGCCGGAGATTCGCCGCATGATCAGTTCGATCCTGGCCGGTTACGCCTGGGATGAGCGCAACCCGTTTGTCAGCGAGCCGAAACGGCGATTGCGGATGTTGTCGGATATTTGTGCGAGTGAAGCGGTATGAGCAGTCCTGCCGTTGAAAAAAACTACCTGAGCAAAAATTACGTCGAGGAAACCAGGTTCGGCTTCTGGTTCCTGCGCAGCCACACCTGGCAGCATCACGTATTGCGCGTGGCGATCAACGACCTGCGCAGCCTGTTCAGCGAGCCGCTGCCGGTGGCACCGGTGTTGCTGGACGCCGGTTGTGGCCAGGGTAAATCCTTCCGGTTGCTGCAGCAGGTGTTTGCGCCTTCACGTCTGATCGGCCTGGATGCCGACCCCCACAGCCTGGAGCTGAGCCGTGAAGAGGCTGCGCGCCAGGGCCTGGCTGTCGAGCTGATCGCCAGTGACTGCGCCACCCTCGATGTACCGGACGCCAGCGTCGATATCGTGTTTTGCCACCAGACCTTTCACCACTTGGTCGAGCAACATCGCGCACTCAAGGAGTTCTATCGGGTACTCAAACCGGGCGGCTATCTGCTGTTTGCCGAATCCACCGAAGCCTATATCGACACCTGGGTGATTCGCTGGTTGTTCCGCCACCCGATGCATGTGCAAAAAAGCGCTGAAGAGTATTTGGAGATGCTGCGCGAGCAAGGCTTTGAATTCGACTCGCAGAATGTCTCGTACCCCTACCTGTGGTGGAGCCGCTCCAGCGACTTCGGCCTGCTGGAGCGCTGGGGTCTGCGCAAGGCGCCGCCGGTGGGCCAGCGCGAGGAAACCCTGGTCAACTGCGTTGCGCGCAAACCTTTGGAGAACGCCGCCTCATGATGCGCCTGCTGTTAATGGGTTGCCTGTTGCTGCTCAGTGCCTGCGCCAGCCAGGCACCGCTGCCGGAAAAAATCCCGGCCCTGGCCTTGCCGATGCAACTGCATGTGCAGCGCCTGGCGGACGGGCAGCGCCAGGACTGGCTGCTGGTGATCCAGCGCGAAGGCCACGCGATTCGCTGGTCGATGATGGACCCCTTGGGCATTCCCCTGGCCCGGCAAAAACTGCTCGATGGGCAGTGGCAGGCCGACGGCTTGCTGCCCCCCAATCCCCAGGCGCGGGAGCTGTTTGCCGCGCTGCTGTTTGCCCTGACCCCGGCCGGTGATGTGCCAGCGCTGTATCCGCACGCCCAGGCCATGGACCTGACGCGCACGCTGCCGGGCCATTGGCAAATCATCTATCAGTCTTCCGAGGTGTTCAGCGTGAACATGGCCGGCCAGCCGTTGAGTTATCGCATCACCCCGCTAGGTATCAGCCGATGACCGCTTACCTCAATGCCCTCGGTGTGATCTGCGCCCTTGGCCGAGGCCAGGCCGAAGTCAGCCGCAACCTGTTTGCCGGTGACTGTTCAGGGATGCGCGCCGAAAGCGGCTGGGTGCCGGAGCGCGTAGTGCCGGTGGCTGCCGTCCAGGGCGAACTGGTGCCTCTGCCGGTGGAACTGGCTCAACAAAGCAGCCGCAATAACCAGTTGTTGCTGGAAGCGGCGTTGCAGATTGAAGATGAGATCCGTCAGGCCATTCAAACCTATGGCCCAGGGCGAGTCGGCGTGGTGCTTGGCACCAGCACCTCGGGCATCGACGAAGCCAGCCGTGGCATTGCTCATTACCTGCGCGACAAGCAGTTCCCTGCCGACTACGACTACCAGCAACAGGAACTCAGCGCCCCGGCAAACTTCCTCGCCGACTGGCTGCAATTGAGCGGCCCGGCCTATGTGATTTCCACCGCCTGCACCTCTAGCGCCCGTGCCTTGATGAGCGCCCAGCGCCTGCTGAACCTGGGGGTGTGCGATGCGGTAATCTGTGGCGGCGTGGACAGCCTGTGCAAGCTGACCCTGAACGGATTTACCTCGCTGGAAGCGGTATCCAGCGAGCGCTGCAACCCGTTCTCGGTGAACCGCAACGGCATCAATATCGGTGAGGCGGCGGTACTGTTCCTGATGAGCCGCGAGCCGGCACCGATCGCCTTGCTGGGCAGCGGTGCCAGTTGCGACGCTCACCATATCTCCGCGCCGGAACCCAGCGGCAAGGGCGCGTTGCAAGCGATGCGCAAGGCCCTGGCCAGCGCAAAGCTGGCTCCCGAGCAGATCGGCTACCTGAACCTGCACGGCACCGCCACCCAACACAACGACGCCATGGAAAGCCAGGCGGTCGCCAGCCTGTTCCCCGGCGGTGTGGCCTGTTCGTCGACCAAGCCCATGACCGGTCACACCCTCGGTGCCGCCGGAGCGCTGGAAGCGGCGTTCTGCTGGCTGAGCCTGGCTCACGGCCAGCTGCCGCCTCACGTGTGGGACGGCCAAGCCGACCCGGCGCTGCCCGCCTTGCAATGGACACGCAGCGGCGACACCTTGAAAAAAACCTGCCTGATGAGCAACTCGTTTGCCTTCGGCGGTAATAACGTCAGCCTGATAATCGCAGAGGCCCCATGATCGATTGGCCACTTGCCGAGCTGCTACCCCACGCGGGCGACATGATCCTGATCGACCAGGTGCTGTCGTTCGATGATGAGCAGATCCGCACCCGCGTCACCGTCAAGCCCGACGGCCTGTTCAACCGCCCTGACGGTAGCCTGCCGGCCTGGGTCGGCCTGGAATTGATGGCGCAAAGCGTCGCCGCCTATGCCGGTTGCCATGCACGCCAGCAAGGCCGCGCGGTGGAACTGGGCTTCCTGTTGGGTACACGCAAGTTCGAGTGCAACGTGGAGCACTTCCCGGCAGGCGCCGAGCTGAATATCCACGGCCTGCGCTCCCTGGAAGACGACAACGGCATGGGTGTGTTCGAATGCCACCTCACCGGTAATGGTATCCAGGCCAGTGCGCGCCTGAACGTATTTCGACCGCCCCAGGCGGCCAACTATTTAGATGAATCGAAGGACCCAACGTCATGACTGAATCCGTACTGGTCACCGGCTCAAGCCGTGGCATCGGCCGCGCCATTGCCCTGCGCCTGGCCCAGGCCGGCCATGACATCGTGCTGCATTGCCGCAATGGCCGCGCCGAAGCCGACACCGTGCAGGTCGAGATCGAGGCCATGGGGCGCAAGGCACGGGTGCTGCAATTCGACGTGTCCGACCGCGCCAGTTGCAAGGCCATCCTTGAAGCCGACGTGGAGCAACATGGCGCCTACTACGGCGTGGTGCTCAATGCCGGCCTGACCCGCGACGGCGCCTTCCCGGCCTTGTCGGAAGACGACTGGGACGTGGTGATGCGCACCAACCTCGATGGTTTCTACAACGTGCTGCACCCGGTGATGATGCCGATGATTCGGCGTCGCGCCGCTGGGCGTATCGTGTGCATCACCTCGGTGTCCGGGTTGATCGGCAACCGCGGCCAGGTCAATTACAGTGCGTCGAAAGCCGGCCTGATCGGCGCGGCCAAGGCGCTGGCGATCGAGCTGGGCAAACGCAAGATCACCGTCAACTGCGTCGCTCCGGGGCTGATCGACACCGCAATGCTGGATGAAAACGTGCCGGTGGAAGAGTTGATGAAGATGATCCCGGCGCAGCGCATGGGCACGCCGGAAGAGGTGGCTGGCGCGGTGAATTTCCTGATGTCGGCCGAAGCCGGCTATATCACGCGCCAGGTGCTGGCCGTGAACGGAGGCTTGTGCTGATGAAGCGCGTCGTTGTCACCGGCATGGCCGGCGTGACGTCCCTGGGCAGCGATTGGGAAACCATCGCCGCCAACTTTCGCGCCAACCGCAGCGGTATCCGGCGCATGGATGAATGGGACCGCTTTACCGAACTGAACACGCGCCTGGCCGGGCCGATTGATGATTTTGTGGTGCCCGCGCACTGGACCCGCAAGCAATTGCGCAGCATGGGCCGTGTCTCGCGCCTGGCGGTGTGGGCAGCGGAGCAGGCACTGCAGGATGCCGGCTTGCTCGGTGATCCGTCGATCAAGGACGGGCGCATGGGCGTGGCCTGTGGCTCGTCCACCGGCAGCACCGATGAGATCAAGGCGTTCGGCAATATGCTGCTCAATTCCGTGGCCGAGGGGCTAAACGCCAACTCCTATGTGCGGATGATGCCGCACACCACCGCGGCGAATATCAGCATTTTCTTTGGCCTCACCGGGCGCTTGATCCCCACGTCCAGCGCCTGCACCAGCGGTAGCCAGGGCATCGGCTATGCCTACGAGGCAATCAAGTTCGGGCGCCTGCCATTGATGCTCGCCGGCGGCGCCGAAGAACTGTGCCCCACCGAAGCCATGGTGTTCGATGCACTCTACGCCACCAGTCTGAAAAACGATGCGCCGCAAACCAGTCCGCGCCCCTACGACAGCGGCCGTGATGGCCTGGTGATTGGTGAAGGCGCCGGCATCCTGGTACTGGAAGAGTTGCAACACGCGTTGGCGCGCGGCGCGCATATTCACGCTGAGCTGGTTGGCTTTGGCAGCAATGCCGACGGCCAGCACACCACCCGCCCGGAACAGAAAACCATGCGCCGTGCCATGGAACTGGCCCTGGAAGACGCCGGGCTTGCGCCTTCTGCCATCGGCTATGTAAACGGCCACGGCACCGCCACCGACCAGGGTGACATCGCCGAAACCCTGGCCACCAGCAGCCTGTTCGGCAGCCGAATGCCGATCAGCTCGCAGAAGAGTTTCCTCGGCCACACCCTGGGTGCCTGCGGCGCGCTGGAGTCGTGGTTCAGCATCGAAATGATGAACCGCGACGAGTACGTGCACACCTTCAACCTGGATTCGGTCGACCCACAATGCGGCGAACTGGACTACCTGCAAGGTGGCTTTCGGCAGATGCACAACGACTACGTGATGAACAACAATTTTGCCTTCGGCGGCGTCAACACCTCGTTGATCTTCCGCCGCTGGGCCTGACTTTTTAATCGATTGGAGAAAACGGAATGTCTTCCCTGCTACGCGCTACCCTGATCACCCTGGCGCTGTTGACCACTGCCGGCTGCACCAGCAAACCAGTGCTCAACACCCAGCACGAACTGCCGGCCACGACCCAGGTCAGCGAAGAAAAAATGAAACAGGTGATCGTCGCCGCCCTGCAAAAACGTGAGTGGACGGTACAACGCCTGAGCCCGCAACTGGTGCAGGCCGAGATCACCGTGCGCGGCCAGTTCTATGCAGCAATCGATATCCGCTACACCCGCAACAGCTACGCCATCACTTACCGCGACAGCCGCGACCTGGGCTACAAGGACGGCAAGATCCATCGCAACTACAACCGTTGGATAAGCATGCTGGATAGGGACATCCTGGCAGGGTTGCGCTCGACCGGGATGCAGTAAGGCCAGAAACGACAAAGGGCGCCTTTCGGCGCCCTCTTCACAAACAGGTTGGCTTGTCATCACCGCTTCCTGCCTGGCTCTGCGATGGCTGGTTACCCAGGATCCTCAGAGTCTCACAAGCCCCTTTCGGGAACTCGGCCAGTATGCCTGAAGCAACCGCACTCGGAAAAGACCGCCGATCAAATGTGGGAGCTGTCGAGCTTTAGCGAGGCTGCGATGCAGGCGCTGCGGTCTTTCAGATACAACGCGGTGATCCTTTCGCAGCCTCGCTAAAGCTCGACAGCTCCCACATCACTCTGCTTCGTTACGTAGATGCCCTGTGCGTCAACAACTCCACAAACCCCTTCGCCATCGGCGTTTGCACGCCCTTGCGCTGCACCAGCCACACCGCCGTCATCGCCTCCGGGTCGAGCAGTGTGCGGTAGACCACGCCATCAATGCGGATACGCTGGTAAGACGCCGGCAACACCGACACGCCCAACCCCGCCGCCACCAGGCCAATGATGGTCATCGCCTCCCCCGCTTCCTGGGCAAAATGCGGGCTGAACCCGGCGTCGCGGGCCAGGCTGAGCAATTGGGCATACAGGCCGCTGCCGTAGGTGCGCGGAAAAAACACAAAGGGCTCCTGCGCCAACTGCGCCAGGTGCAGGCCGCGCTCGCTGCCTTCCACCAACGGATGGCCGGCGCTCAATACTGCAACCAACGGCTCGCGCATCAACTCGACCACGCTCAGCGAATCAGGCAACGGCAAAGGCCGCATCAGCCCGACCTGGATCGACTCATCCACCAATGACTCGGCCACCTGGGTGCTGCTCATCTCCTGCAGATTGAGGTGCACCGCCGGGAAAGCCTGGCGAAACGCGAAGATCGCCTGGGGAATGCTGGAATTGAACGGTGCGGAAGATGTGAAGCCGATCTTCAGTTCGCCGAGCTCTCCCAATTGCGCCCTGCGCGCCACATCCGCCGCCTTGTCGACCTGGGCCAGCACCAGCCGCGCCTCTTGCAGGAACAGGCGCCCGGCCTCGCTCAGCTCGACCCGACGATTGGTACGCTCAAATAGCCGCGCCCCCACCTCTTGCTCCAGTGCCTGGATCTGCTGGCTCAAGGGCGGTTGCGAGATGCCCAGCACCTGCGCGGCGCGGCCAAAGTGCAGTTCTTCAGCGACGGCGATGAAGTACCGCAGGTGACGTAATTCCATGCACACCTCATTAGGTCGTAGAACCTATCAAACAGGTCGAACAATATATTGGAAAGAATCATTAGCCAGCTATATTCTTTTTCGTATTGCCAGTCCTGGCAGACTTTCCTCCCCGAGGTCCCCCGTGAATCCTGCTGTTGCTCCACTTGCCCAACACACCCCGCCCTCAGCCCTCGATGAGGTGGTGGCGCAGCTTAATGACGAGTACATCGAAAAAGGCACGCCGATGTTCATGCGCACGGTGTTGGCGCTGTTCTCCGGCGGGTTTGCCACCTTCGCCCTGCTGTATTGCGTACAGCCGATGATGCCGGCGCTGTCCCACGAATTTTCCATCAATGCGGCGCAAAGCAGCCTGATTCTTTCGGTCGCGACCGCGATGCTCGCCTGCGGCCTGCTGATCACCGGGCCGATATCCGACAGGCTGGGGCGCAAGCCGGTGATGGTCGCCGCGTTGTTCTGTGCGGCGCTGGCCACCATCGCCAGCGGTCTGATGCCGACCTGGGAGGGGATTCTGCTGATGCGGGCGCTGGTGGGCCTGTCCCTGAGCGGCCTGGCTGCCGTGGCGATGACCTACCTCAGCGAAGAGATCCACCCGCAGCACATCGGCCTGGCCATGGGCCTGTACATCGGCGGCAACGCGATTGGCGGCATGAGCGGGCGCCTGATCATCGGCGTGTTGATCGATTTTGTCAGCTGGCACACCGCAATGCTGATCATCGGCGCTCTGGCGTTGATCGCCGCCACGGTGTTCTGGAAGATCCTCCCCGAATCGCGCAACTTCCGCGCCAGCAGCCTCAAACCACGCAGCCTGGTGGATGGCTTTGTCATGCATTTCAAGGATGCGGGCTTGCCGTGGCTGTTCCTGGAAGCCTTCCTGTTGATGGGCGCGTTCGTAACGATGTTCAACTACATCGGTTATCGCCTGCTCGCCTCACCCTATGAGCTGAGCCAGGCCGTGGTCGGCCTGCTGTCGCTGGTGTACCTCTCGGGCATCTACAGTTCGGCCAAGATCGGCTCTCTGGCCGACCGCCTTGGCCGCCGTCGGGTGCTGTGGGCCACCATCGTGCTGATGCTCGCCGGCATGGCCCTGACGCTGTTCACCCCGCTGTGGCTGGTGGTGCCGGGCATGTTGATCTTCACGTTCGGCTTCTTCGGCGCCCACTCGGTGGCCAGCAGCTGGATCGGGCGCCGTGCGGTGAAAGCCAAGGGGCAAGCGTCTTCGCTATACCTGTTCTGCTATTACGTGGGATCGAGTATCGCCGGGACGGCAGGCGGGTTCTTCTGGCATTTTGCCGGGTGGAACGGGATTGGCGGATTCATTATCGCGCTACTGATCGGCGCGTTGCTGGTGGCGTTGAAGCTGGCGAAGTTGCCGCCGTTGGGGCATGTGGAAACCTGAGGCTACTTGCTTTATGTGGGAGCTGGCTTGCCTGCGATGGCGGCGGTGAATTCAACACCGCTATCGCAGCGATGCGGCGACCCGACAAGCCAGCTCCCACATTTTGTTTTGCGTTTTACTCGTGGTATTGCGCCGAGAGTTCGTGGACTGCGCGTAGGAACGCACCCGCATGTTCCGGATTCACTTCCGGCGTGATGCCATGGCCGAGGTTGAACACATGGCCGGTGCCCTTGCCATAGCTAGCGAGGATGCGTCCGACTTCGGCACGGATCGCTTCCGGCTTGGCGTACAGCACAGTGGGGTCCATGTTGCCTTGCAGCGCAACCTGGTTGCCAACGCGACGGCGGGCTTCGCCGATATCGCAGGTCCAGTCCAGGCCCAATGCATCGGCGCCAGCATCGGCGATGCTTTCCAGCCACAGGCCGCCGCCCTTGGTGAACAGGATGACCGGAACCTTGCGACCTTCATGTTCGCGGATCAGCCCGCTGACGATCTTGCGCATGTAGGCCAGGGAGAATTCCTGGTACGCCGCCGCCGACAGGTTGCCGCCCCAGGTATCGAAGATCTGCACCGCTTGCGCACCGGCCATGATCTGGCCGTTGAGGTAGGAGGTCACCGACTGTGCCAGCTTGTCCAGCAACAGGTGCATGGCTTGCGGGTTGTCGTAGAGCATGGCCTTGGTCTTGCGGAAGTCTTTCGACGAACCGCCTTCGACCATATAGGTGGCCAGCGTCCACGGGCTGCCAGAGAAGCCAATCAGCGGCACGCGACCGTTGAGCTCGCGGCGGATGGTGCTGACCGCATCCATCACATAACCGAGGTCTTTGTGCGGATCAGGGATCGGCAAGGCTTCGATATCGGCCAGGGTACTGACGACTTTCCTGAAGCGCGGGCCTTCGCCGGTCTCGAAGTACAGGCCCTGGCCCATGGCGTCGGGGATGGTGAGGATATCGGAGAAGAGAATGGCCGCATCCAGTTGTGGGTAGCGGTCCAGCGGCTGCATCGTGACTTCGCAGGCGAACGCAGGATTCATGCACAGGCTCATGAAGTCACCGGCGTGGGCGCGGCTGGCGCGGTATTCCGGCAGGTAGCGACCGGCTTGACGCATCATCCACACGGGCGTGACGTCTACAGGTTGCTTGAGCAGGGCACGAAGGAAACGGTCGTTCTTGAGGGCAGTCATGTCGGCATCCGCAAAAAAAGTGCGGGCATTTTCTCAGAGCGCGACGCAAAAGGCACGGAATGCGCCTTGCCTTTTGTCTATCGGGTCAATTTGTCGCGGTGTCTTGCGGTATGACAGACACCACCAAACCCTATCTGGAATGGGGTTTGTGTGGGAGCTGGCTTGCCTGCGATGGCGGTGGTGAATTCACTATCGCTATCGCAGGCAAGCCAGCTCCCACAGTTGACCGTGTTTCAAATCAAACTTGAAGGTAATCCAGGATGCC